>JBBRFN010000129.1:0-7716 GCA_038224265.1 Lysobacterales bacterium | reverse complement strand
ATGTCCGGCGACGATTGATGCGATGTCGCATGGAGCGAGTCTTGATCTCGCTCCATGCTGCCGCGGCTAGCCGATCACCTCGGCCCCGCCCATCCACGGGCGCAGTACCTGCGGTACGCGGATCGAGCCATCCGCCTGCTGGTAGTTCTCCATCACCGCGATCAGTGCGCGCCCAACGGCGACACCCGATCCATTGAGCGTATGCAGCAACTCCGGCTTGCCCGTCGCCGGATTTCGCCAGCGCGCCTGCAGTCGCCGTGCTTGAAAGGTCTCGCAGTTGGAGCATGAACTGATCTCGCGATAGGTCGCCTGGGCCGGCACCCACACCTCGAGATCGAAGGTCTTGCTGGCCGCAAAGCCCATGTCGCCGGCGCACAGCAGCATGCGGCGGTAAGGCAGTTCCAGCCGCTCGAGGATGGTTTCGGCGCAGCGCGTCATGCGCTCGTGCTCGGCCTCGCTGTCGTGCGGGCGCGCGATGCTGACCAGCTCGACCTTCTCGAACTGGTGCTGGCGGATCATGCCGCGCACATCCCTGCCGTAGCTGCCCGCTTCGGCGCGAAAGCACATCGAGTGCGCTGTCATGCGCAACGGCAGGCTTGCGTCTTCGACGATGCTGTCGCGCACCAGGTTGGTCAGCGGCACTTCGGCGGTCGGAATGAGATAACGGCGTACGTCGCCGGTGTCGGTGCGGAACAGATCCGCCTCGAATTTCGGCAGCTGACCGGTACCCTGCATGGCCTCAGGCGTCACCATCAGCGGCACGTTGACTTCGAGATAGCCATGTTCGCCGGTATGCACCTCCAGCATGAATTGCGCGAGCGCGCGATGCAGCCGCGCCAGTTCGCCGCGCAGCACGGTGAAGCGCGCGCCGGAGATCTTCGCGGCTGCCTCGCCGTCGAGCCAGCCCTTGCGTGCGCCGAGTTCGACGTGGTCTTTCGGCGCGAACTCGAAGGTGCTGGGCGCGCCCCAACGATGCAGCTCGACGTTGCCGTGTTCGTCGCGACCCGCCGGCACGCTGTCGTGCGGAACGTTCGGCACCAGCTCTGCGATCTCGGCGAACGCCTGCTGCAACTGAACCAGTCGCGCTTCGGATGCTTTCAGCTCGTCGCCGAAACCAGCCACTTCCGCCATCAGCGCGGCGACATCCTCGCCCTTGGCTTTCGCCGCACCGATCGCCTTCGAGCGCGTGTTACGCAGGTTCTGCAGTTCCTGGGTGCGGGTCTGGATCGTTTTGCGCTCGGACTCCAGCGACTCCAGCGCGGCGACATCGAGCTCGAATCCGCGGGTCGCGCGCAGGCGCTCGGCGGTCTGCGCGAGTTGGCCACGCAGCAGGTTGGGATCTAGCATCGGACTGCCTTGAAAGTGCGGAAGGCGCGCATTATCCGCGCCCTGCCCCGCCGTGGGCAAACCGGCTCAGCCGCGCAGGCTGCTGCCGATCCGCAATCCCGCCCACACCAGCAGCAGGCCGCCCAGCAGGGTGCTCAAGAGGTAGGCCGCCACCAGCGGCGGACGCGGCGCACGCGCGAGCAACAAGGTCTCGACCATCAGCGCCGAGTAGGTCGTGAAGCCGCCCAGCACGCCGATCATCAGGAACAGCCGCCACAGCGCGTAGTGCGGCCCGCGTTCGTCGAGCCAGCCGAGCAGGAAACCCGCGGCCAGCGAACCACTGAGGTTCACCAACAGCGTGCCCCACGGGAAGCCTCCGTCGGCATGCCGCATCAACCACTGGCCGATCGTGAAGCGCCCGGCCGCGCCGAGCGCACCGCCTGCCATCACCAGCAACAACTGCGTGCTGAACGCCGGCGTCATGCGGCAGGCGTGTCGGGATCGAGCCCGCGCGCGCGGCGCAGGGCATCGAGCTTTTCTTTCAACTTGAGCTCGAGGCCTCGCGGCACCGGCTCGTAGTAGCTGCGACCTGCCAGTTCATCGGGCAGGCACTGCTGGCCGATCGCCACCCCGCCTTCGACATCGTGGTCGTAGATGTAGTCGCGCCCATAGCCGAGCTCCTTCATCAACTTCGTCGGCGCATTGCGGATCGCCAGCGGCACGGCCAGCGTGCCGGTTTCCACGATCTCCGCCCGCACCCGCCCCAGCGCGCGATAGACCGCATTGCTGCGCGGCGCCAGCGCGAGATAGACCGCCAACTGCGCTAGCGCCAGATCGCCCTCCGGCGAGCCGAGCCGCTCGTAGGTCTGCCATGCATCGATTGCCATCGCGAGTGCGCGCGGATCGGCAAGACCGACGTCCTCGATCGCCATCCGCACCAGTCGTCGCGCAAGATAGCTCGGGTCGCAACCGCCATCGAGCATGCGCACCAGCCAGTAGAGTGCGGCATCCGGATCGGAGCTGCGCACCGATTTGTGCAGCGCCGAGATCTGGTCGTAGAACTGCTCGCCACCCTTGTCGAAGCGTCGCGTGCGGTCGGCCAGTACCTGTTCCAGCGTGCCCGGTGCGATGAGGCCGTCGACCGCCAGATCGGCGGCGATCTCAAGCAAGGTGAGCGCGCGCCGCACATCGCCATCGGCCGCATGCGCGATCTGCGCCAGCGTCGCCGGCGCCACCGACAGCCCGCGACCGCCGAGGCCACGTTCGCTGTCGTCGAGCGCTGCCTGCAGCGCGATGGCGATCGATGCCGCGCCGACCGCGTCGAGCACGTGCACCCGACAGCGCGACAGCAGCGCCGAGTTGAGCTCGAAGGAGGGATTTTCGGTGGTGGCGCCGACCAGCACGATCACCCCGCGCTCGACATGCGGCAGGAAGGCATCCTGCTGCGCCTTGTTGAAGCGGTGCACCTCGTCGATGAACAGCACCGAGCGGATGCCGGACTGGAAACGAACCTCCGCCTCAGTCAATGCCGCACGCACATCCGCAATGCCCGACAGCACGGCAGAAAGCGCCACGAACTCGGCTTTCGCGTAGTGCGCCAGCAGCAGCGCCAGCGTGGTCTTGCCGCAGCCGGGCGGACCCCACAGGATCATCGAGTGCACGCGCCCGGCTTCCACTTCGCGGCGCAGCGCGGTGCCCGGACCCAGCAGGCGCTCCTGGCCGACAATCTGATCGAGCGTTTGCGGACGCATGCGCTCGGCCAGCGGCTTTAGTGCCATCGGTTCGTTGAACAGACCAGGGGCGGATGGACGGCGTTTGGGTTTCACGGCGTCGAGGTTACCGGACTGGCGGCGGCAGAGTGATCGCAGGTCGGGCCGACCTGCGCTACGGGTACTTATGGCGGCCGGGATGGCAGCCTTGCATGGGTTCGCCCCACGGCGTAGCGCGGGTTGTCTCGACCCGCGGCTCTGCGCATCGCATCGAGTTTGCTCGCGGCGCGCTTGGTCGCAGGTCGGGACGACCTGCGCTACGGGTACTTATGGCGGCCGGGATGGCAGCCCTGCATGGGTTCGCCCCGCAGCGTAGCGCGGGTTGTCTCGACCCGCGGCTCTGCGCATCGCATCGGGTTTGCTTGCCGCGCGCCTGCTCGCAGGTCGGGACGACTTGCGCTACGGGTGCCGGGGACTCGCCTGCAAGATCGTTCGGTGCGTGCTGTTTCCGGGCCCGATGGTCAATCGCCGATCGGAAACGCCTGCGCGCCTGCAACGGGTTCACCGACGACATCGGTGCCTTCCGGAGGCACGAAGGTGAACAAGGCCGGATCCAGCGCCGGATTGCGCTCCCATTGCGCGAAGCGCAGCTCGTTACGCTGGCCGAGGTGATCGCGCAGCACCATGCGCACCAGTTGCTGACCCTGGAAACCCAGATCGCAGCTGGCGAATGCGGGCTCGTCGGCCTTGGAGGTCAAACGCAACCACGCGATCCCGTCCGCGTCGGCCAGTGGCGCCACGTTGAACTGTCGCTCCAGCAGACCCAGATCGGTCAGCACGGTCAGCGGGCTCTGTGCTTCTTCGCTGGACTGCGCGCGCACCGTGACCTGTTCGAGATCGACATCGTGCACCCAGACGTTGAGCCCGTCGGCGACGATCAGCTGCGGGAACGGCGCGTCGTACTGCCAGCGAAACTGCCGCGGCGCCTTCAGCGCCAGGGTGCCGCGACTGGTTTCGGTTTCGCGGCCGTCGGCCGCGTAGACGGTTTGCACGAAACTGCCGCGCACGCCGTCGAGTCCGGCCGAGAACGCGTCCAGCTGGCCACGCGCATCGGCAACGGCCGCTGCGGGAGCTGCGAGAAAAAGGACAAGCAGCAGTGCGGTCAGCAGTCGCATGGAAGAGATTCCTGTGGGTAGAACGTATCTCGATAGACCACCGGTGGCGGCAACGGTTCCAGCGCGGCGCCTCAATCCTTGGGCGGAGGCGGTGCCAGCACGGTGCGGTTTCCGTTGTGTTCAGGTGCGCTGACGATGCCGGCCGCTTCCATTTCCTCGATCAGGCGCGCGGCGCGGTTGTAGCCGATCTTCAGTCGCCGCTGCACGCCGGAGATCGAGGCGCGGCGCGTCTCGGTGACGATCCGCACGGCCTGGTCGTACAGCGCGTCGAGTTCACCGCCCTCGCCTTCTGCCGACGCTTCCGGCAGACCGGAGGCACCGACCACCATGCCGTTGTCGAGCACCTGCACTTCGTCGAGCACGCCGCGCACGTAGTCGGGCTTGCCCTGGTGTTCCTTCAGGTGCTTGACCACCCTGTGCACTTCTTCGTCGCTGACGAAGGCGCCGTGCACGCGCTCGGGTGTGGCAGTGCCCGGCGGCAGATACAGCATGTCGCCGTGGCCGAGCAAGGTTTCGGCGCCGGATTGGTCCAGGATCGTGCGCGAGTCGATCTTGCTCGAGACCTGGAACGCGATGCGGGTCGGGATGTTCGCCTTGATCAGGCCGGTGATCACATCGACCGAGGGCCGCTGGGTGGCGAGGATGAGGTGGATGCCGGCCGCACGCGCCTTCTGCGCCAGTCGCGCGATCAGTTCTTCGACCTTCTTGCCGACGATCATCATCATGTCGGCGAACTCGTCGATCAGCACGACGATGAAGGGCAAGGGTTCGAGCGGCTGCGCGGTCTCGCCCGGCGCATCATCGCGGGCCACGAACAGCGGATCGAGCATCGGCTGGCCCGCGTCCTGCGCGTCCTTGACCTTGCGGTTGAAGCCGGCCAGATTGCGCACGCCGACCGCGGCCATCAGCTTGTAGCGGCGCTCCATCTCGGCCACGCACCAGCGCAGCGCATTGGCGGCATCCTTCATGTCGGTCACCACCGGCGCGAGCAGATGCGGAATGCCCTGATAGACCGATAGCTCCAGCATCTTCGGATCGACCATCAGGATGCGTACTTCGCTGGGGTTGGCCTTGTACAGCAGGCTCAGCACCATGGCGTTGAGCGCCACCGACTTGCCCGAACCGGTGGTGCCGGCGACCAGCAGATGCGGCATCTTGCCCAGGTCCACCACCACCGGGCGGCCACCGATGTCCTTGCCCAGCGCCAGCGACAGCGGCGAGCTGGCCTTGTCGTACTCCTTCGAGCGCAGGATCTCCGACAGATACACGGTTTCGCGGTTCGCGTTGGGAATCTCCAGCCCGATCACGGTCTTGCCGGGAATCACGTCGACCACGCGCACGCTCACCACCGACAGGCCACGCGCGATGTCCTTGTCGAGGTTGCTGATCTGGCTGCCGCGAATACCGGGTGCCGGCTGCATCTCGAAACGCGTGATCACCGGCCCCGGATACACGCCGACGACCTGGGCCTCGATGCGAAAGTCCTTGAGCTTGATCTCGACCTGGCGCGACAGCGCTTCCAGGGTCTCCGGCGAGTAGCCCTTGACCCGCTGCTTGGGCTCATCGAGCAGCGACAGAGGCGGCACTGCACCCTCCGGCAGTGCGGCGAACAGCGGAATCTGCAGCTCACGCGCGGCGCGCTCGCTTTTTTCGATCGGCTCCAGTTTGGGCTCGATCTTGATCGGATCGCGCTTGGACTGCTTGACGATCTCGACCTTGCGCACCTCATCGCGCTCGACCCGGATCTGGCGCGTCTGATTCCAGTCCTTGGCACCCCGCAGCATGTGCAGCAATCCGGTCAGTGCGCGCAAGGTCAGCGCGCCGACCCGATCCATCACCTTGAACCACGACACCCCGGTAGTCAGGGTCAGCGCGACCAGGAACAGGCTGAGCAGGAACAGCGCGGTGCCCAGTTCCCCGAAACCACGTTCCAGCAGGGTGCCCAGTAGCTGGCCAAAAATGCCGCCGTGACCCTCGCCATAAGCGCCGCCGCTGCGGACATGCAGCCAGCCGATTCCGCTGGCGCTGACGATCAGCGCCACGGTGCCGATCAGCCGGATCGGCGGATCGACCTTCAGCGAATCGCCGGCTTCGGGACCACGCAGCAGGCGCCAGGCGCCGAACAGCAGCAGCAGGGGCAGCAGGAAAGCACCGATGCCGATGAAGTACAGACCGGTGCTGGCAGTCCACGCGCCGATGCTGCCGCCGATGTTGGCGATCCGCCCATCCGGCGCGCTCTGGCCCCAGCCCGGATCGCCGAGGTTGAAGCTCAGCAGGCACACCAGCAGCCATACGATCAGGGGCAAAAGCAACAGCGCCGCCGCCTCGCGCAGGCGGCGGTCGAGGCCGGCAACCGGCCGCTCAATGTCCCTGGAAGTTCGCGCCACCGTGCGAAGTTACCTGCAATAGCCGATACAAGGCAATGATTTAATTCGAGTTAGCCCAACATGCCGGTCAGCGCCGGATGCACCAGGGCGCCTTTCTCGACATTGATCCCGCGCACCAGTGGCTGGTTGTCGCGCCAATCACCGGAGGCCAGCTTCTGCACGAACGGCAGGATCGCCGCGCAGATCGCATGCGACGAGGTCTGCGGCACCGCGCCGGGCATGTTGGTCACCGCGAAATGGGTCACGCCATGTTCGACATAGGTCGGGTTGGCGTAGGTAGTCGGCCGGGTGGTTTCCACGCAGCCACCCTGATCGACCGAGATATCCACGATCACCGAACCCGGCTCCATCCCGGCCACCATCTCGCGGGTGATCACGTGCGGCGCCTTGGCGCCGGTAACCAGCACCGCGCCGATGACCAGGTCCGCGGTGGCCAGCTCGCGTGCGACCGACTCGGCATATGGATATAGCGTGGTGACGTTGGCACCCAGCGCCATCATCTGCGCCATGCGGTCCTGGCGCTTTTCGAACACCACCACGTTGGCGCCACCGGCGGCCGCCAGTTGCGCGGAATTGCCCCCGGCAGCACCGGCGCCAAGCACCACCACCTTGCCGCGCTCGGTGGACGGCAGGCCGCCGAGCAGCTTGCCCTTGCCGCCGGCCGGCTGATGCAGCAGGTGGGTGCCGATCTGCACGGCAATACGCCCGGCAATGATCGACATCGGCGCGAGCAGCGGCAGGTCGCCGTTCTCCAGCTCCACTGTTTCGAACGCCACGCCGGTCAGGCCGATATCGAGCAGCTTGCGCGTGAGCGCGGGCTCGGCGGCCAGATGCAGGTAGCAGAACAGCAGGTGATCGGGTCGCAGCAGGGCAAGATCGCCGGCGATCGGCTCCTTGACCTTGACGATCAGCTCGCCCTGCGCGTACACCTCGCGCGCATCCGCCGCGATCTTCACACCGACCCGGACATAGTCCGCATCGGTGAAACCGCTCTTGATGCCGGCTTGCGACTCCACCCACACCTCGTGGTGGCGGCGCACCAGATCGGCGCACGCGGCGGGCACCAGGGCTACACGGCCCTCGAGGGTCTTGGTTTCGCGCGGTACACCGATACGCATG
>JBBRFN010000128.1:0-7812 GCA_038224265.1 Lysobacterales bacterium | reverse complement strand
GTTGGGACTGAGCGAATTCAGCATGCATCCGAGTGCGATTCTCGAAGCGCGCGAGCGCTTGCTCGGCCTCAGTCGCCGGGCACTGCGCGCACGCGGGAAGCGCCTGCTCGAATCGCGTTCGCGCGACGAAGTGCTGGAGCGACTGCGCGGACTGACCGAGAGCTGAGCTGTAGCAATATCGGCAGCCGCCACGTCCGCCGTGGCATTATCGCTCTCCACGTTCCGACCGACGGGTCCACGTCCCGATGCTCGCTTCCGGATTGCTGTCAGGCCTCGACAACCACGCCGCGCGCTTCGCCGCAGCGCGACCCTTTCGACACGTGGTGATCGACAACTTCTTCGCCCCCGACGTGGTCGACGCCCTGCTGCGCGAGTTCCCGCCATTCGATGCGAAGTTCGCCCTCAACGAGGCTGGCGAGGTCGGCAATAAAGCGGTAGTCGAGCGCATCCGCGGCATCGGCCCCACCTACGCGGCACTCGACGACCTGATCCAGTCGCGCGACTTTCTCGACTTGGTGGGCCGCATCACCGGCATCGCCGACTTGCAGTACGACCCGTGGTACTTCGGCGGCGGCACCCACGAAAACCGCGAGGGCCAGGATCTCGACCCGCACATCGACTTCAACCGCCATCCGGTCGATCGTACGCACCGGCGCCTGAACCTGATCGTGTACCTCAATCCCGAGTGGGACGACGCGTGGGGCGGCTCGCTGGAGATCCACCGCGACCCGCGCGCACCCGACAATCAGATCAAACTCATCACGCCGCTGTTCAACCGCTGCGTGATCTTCGAGACCAATGAGATCTCGTGGCACGGGTTCTCGCGGATCAACCTGCCGGCGGACAAGGCGAACCTCAGCCGACGTTCGATCGCCCTGTATTTCTATACCCGCGATCGCCCGCGGCAAGAACTGGCGGACACCCACTCGACGGTTTAGGTCGATCGCCCGCTGCCGGTGCAGGTGGTGCCCGGCCACGTGCTCACCGGTGAGGACGTAGAGGCCCTGCGCGTGCTGGTCGCCCGCCGCGACCAGCACAACCAGCGCCTGTACCGCGACATCTCGGTTCTCACACGCCAGCTCGCGCAGGCGCAGGAGGCGCTCGCGCGCGGCCGCCTTGGGCGCCTCCAGTACGTCGCGCGGCGTGTTATCTCTCGGCTCACGCGCTGACGCCCTCTGCGATCGAGGCGTCCATAGCGACGTCGCGTTGCTCAGTGCGAGGTCGAAATCAAGCTCAGCAGTTCGACAACCCGCAGCCCTCGTACGCGGATTCGAAGTGTGATCGCCGTTCTACGCTCGCGGTCGTTGCGGTGCGACTGCGCTTTCTTCGTGACCTGCGTCACAGAACAGAGACCTGCAATACGTAGTTAACGTTCGACGAACGCCTCGAAGCGCAGGGTCCGAGGCACAGGGGGCTCTCGTGTTTAACTTCCCAAAAATGAGGAAGCGGACAACACGCACAAGGAGGCGACATGAAAATCATCTCACAAACGCTGCACCGCGCTGCAGCCCTAGCAATGTGCTTGTTCATCACCTCGCACACTGCGATAGCTGCCGAAAAGCCGGAAAACGCCGTGGGCGATCAGCCGGTAACGAAGTCCGCCCGCGCGATCGCCGGCCTCGGAACGAATATCCCGGTATTCGATTTGGGCACGTATAATCCAAGCGCGCCTTGGTCCGCATCGAACAACTGGTACATTCCGGGCCGCAACTTGAAGACCCCAGTCGGTCTCGCGTCCACGAACCAGACGCTGCTAAGCCAGCAACTGCAGCAGATTCGTTCGTCCGGCCAGGACATGGTTTCCATCCTGATCTCGCTCAGCGACCTTGCCACGTGTGAAGCAAATGGCACGTGCGACGACGGCTACCTTGATGGAATGTGGGGCGAAGCCATTGACTACAGCAGCTTCGCGCTCAGAGCGGAGCAGCGCGAGAACCTGCGCTGGCTTACGCGAAAGGTGAAGGAACTCGGGTTCCGATACTGGATTGTCCGCTTCGGATCTAGCGTGGCAAGCAGCCAAACCTGGGACGAGATCGGGTACCAGAAGACTTGGAACCTTATCCACGATGCACGCGGCGTAATCTACAGCGAAATCGACGGCAGCTCGACGAAGCTGCTGATTGATCTCGGCGCCGAGGGTGCCGGCGCGTTCGGCTACTCGCCGGCGATTCAACAGTTCGTGTCGCGACTGTGGGCCGACTACACCACCGCATTCGGTAGTTCCGACACCGTTGGCTTCAGTTTCGCGGTCGATGCGAGCCTGCCACAGCGCTTCGCCGCACAATTGGCGTGGCTGGGTTTTACCAGGCCACCCGTATGGGCATTCGACATCTATGGCGATGTCGCTGCGGGGCTGTCGCTGATCCACTCCGCGATGGGAGTGCACGCTGGCGAACCGATCATCATCCAGGAGACCTACCACAACGACCCGACGACCAGCGCACAGATTTCGTCCACGCTCGCGGCGAACCCGGGATTGAACGTGATTGGCCTTCTGCAATGGCCGCTGGTTCGCACACCGGCGCCGTGTACCGGCTGCGATCAGCATCTGTCTGCCGTCGCCGTGGCATCGCTGACCAGTGCTGGCCAAGTCTCCAACTACCGACCGCTCGCGGCCACCTTGGCCATCGAGAACAGCAGCCCTAGCCTGCTGTCACTGTCGAACGTCAACTGCACTGACGCCTCGTTCCCGTGCACGGTTCAGGGCATGTTCGGATACTCACCCCAATCAGGCGCGCTGGTGTATGTGGTCACAGTGAAGGTGAATGACGGTCCAAGGGTCGTGTGGGGTTGTGACGCGGCGCCGGGATCAGGGCTCGCCACTTGGATCTCGCCGAATGTTACGTATCTGTTCGAGTACTTCCGAACCTCGTCCTGCACGCAAGCTATCCCCGCGTGGCAAGCCCCAGTAGCCAAGAGCTTCGTCTCCGCGCGCTGACCCGCAGCTTGTAGTACGCTCACACGGCGGCGCTTACCAGCGCCGCCGTTTCAGCGAGCCCGCACGAATGCTTCCGGCCGCTCGACGATCGTTTGACCGGAATGCGGGAATTTAAGGCTTCGGGCTTTCGCCCGATTTTGGTGCAATCGCGCGAATGGATCACGAAGAACTTGCTGGCATCATTGCTGCGCACGGTGGCACTGACCGTGAGTACCTTAAGCATCATTTCCCGCGGTTCAAGCACACACTTGACGAGTTCGTCCGAGACTGGCCGCCGTCGCGCGGGGCTCGCGTCCTCGACATTGGCGCGCACTGGTTGCACCAGTCGCTTCTATGGAGGCGGGCGGGCTTCTCATTGACCGCTGTTGACCTGCCCGTGACCCTCGAGCTGCAGTCAGTGCAGTCGCTTGCCGCTGCGGAGGAAATCGAACTGGTTAAGGAGTCGAAGCTTGCCGAAGGCCAAGCGCTTGCGGCGCTTCCGGACGACAGGTTCGACGTCGTTCTCATGGCCGAGACCATTGAGCACCTCACGTTCAATCCCGTCGCCCTGTGGACGGAGATTTATCGCTTACTGCGGCCCGGCGGACGCATCGTTATCACGACGCCGAACTACTACGCTTGGCGTGGCCGGGCATGGAGCTGGGCGCGCTTTCTCAACGGGTTCGGCGGCGGCATCGATGTCTCGGAGATCCTAAACACAATGACTTACGGCCATCACTGGAAGGAGTACTCGCTACGCGAATTAGTCTACTACTTCTGCGTGCTCTCGGAGGATTTCAACTGCGTAAAGGCGCTGCACGTCGAAGAGTACGCGCCAGGGTATATGGCAAAGCCGGCGACATGGATCTCACGCCAACTGGAGCGGCGAGTACCGGTGCTGCGACCCAACCTCCACCTTGAGATCGAAGTGCAGCAGAAGAAGAGTGGGATCCGAGTCACCCCCCGCTGGTAACCCGTCCGTCGCCACTGCCAAGCCAGCCTTGCGGCGGTCTTCCTTGCTTGTGTCGTCGCTTGCTTGGGGCAGCGTACTTGCCTGTGGGATCGCCGCTGTCGCTTTCGGCCCCGACGCCAACTGGGACCTGCGCAACTACCACCTCTATTCGGCCTGGGCCTGGCTCGAGCACCGCGCGGACATCGACCTGGCCGCGGCGCAGGCGCAGACCTGGTTCAACCCAGCGCTGTGGGTGCCGCACTTCCTGCTGTTCCGGCAACTCGACGGGCTCGCGCTGTGTGCGCTGTTCGGCACGCTTCATGGCCTTGCGGTCTGGCCGCTGCTACGGCTGGCGCGCATCGCCCTGCCGGATGCCAGTGCGCGGGTCGTGCTGGCGCTGGTCGCCGCGGGGCTGCTGGCCGGCAGCTTCATCGGGCAGCTCGGGGCGAGCTATGGCGACAACCTACTGGCCGGGCTGGCGCTGCTCGGGCTCGCCCTGGCGCTGGGCGGCGAAGCCACGCCCACGCGCGGACTCGCCGCCGGCGCCTGCTTCGGCGCGGTGGCGGCGCTGAAGCTCTCGCACGCGCCGATCGCGCTCGGCTGCTGCGTGGTCGTGGCCGGCCTGCCGGCCGCGCAGCGCCGTCGGCTGCTGCCCGCGATGCTGGCCGGCGCGGCGCTCGTCTTCGCGGCGATGGCGGGACCCTGGATGCTGGAGTTGGTCCAGCGCTGGGGCAACCCGGTGTTCCCGATGTTCGACGCGCTCTTCGCTGGCGACTGGATCGCGCCGGCCAGCGCGCGCGACCTGCGCTTCGTGCCGGCCGATCTCGGCAGTGCGCTGATGCGACCCTTCGCCGCCCTGCTCGACTGGCGCGCGACCAGCGACTACGACCTGCGCGACGGCCGCCCCCTGCTGCTGTGTGTGGCCCTGCTGGTCGCGGCCGCGCGCTGGCGCGCGCTGGCGCCCGCGCTGCGCGCCCTGTGCCTTGGCGCCGCGGTGGCCTGGCTGGCCTGGCTGGCGCTGTTCGGCTACCACCGCTATCTGGTCGCGCTCGACCTGCTGGCGCCGATCATGCTGTTCGCGGTCGCGGCACCCGGCTGGCGACGCAGCGCGGCGTTCGCCATCGGCTTCGTCGTGCTGGCGACCAATCCGCCTAACCACGAACGCGCGCCGCGGGACTGGCCGGCCGGCCAGCCGATCGGTGCGGCGCCCCTGCCGGTCACGCCGGACACTCTGCTCGTGCTCAGCGGCACCCAGCCGACCGCGCACGTGCTGCCCTTCCTGCCGCGCTTCGCCGGCGCGGTGCGGATCGAGGCAAACCTCTATGGGCCGGGCCGCCCGGCGACGCGACTGCAGGGCCTGATCCGTGCGCAGATCGACGCCCACGCCGGACCCCTGCTGCTGTTGATGCAGGGCGCCGATCCCGCGGCCACGCAGCCGGCGCTCGCCGAATACGCGCTGCGGCTCGATAGCGCCGGCTGCGCGCCGCTCGACGACGCCCTGCTGCCGCCTGGCGATCCGCCGATCCAGCTCTGCCCGCTCGCGCGGGCACCCAGTCAGGGCGCCGACCGGCAGGCGTCGGACGGCGCCTCGTCGGGTCGGAACCCGTAGCGCGACTGCAGTCTGGGGGCGAAGACGTTGAGCTGGTTGGTACGCAACACGCCCACCAGGCGGTCGCGGACGACCGGTCCCCAGCCGCAGGCCGGAATCTGGTGGGGGCAGAAGCTCGCATCATCGCCCGGATGTTTCGCGATGCAGCCGACGACATCCGACATCCGCATCCAGTGCGCGCGCACGTATGGCGCGCGTTCCCAGGTGCGTTCCGACAGCGCAACCTGCAGCCAGGCGAGCCCGCCGAGCATCGGCAGCACCACGGCGAGCGGAAGGGCCGTGCGCAGGCCGCGGACGTCGGCCGCGTCGCGCCGGGTGGCCTCGCGCGCGCACGCGGCCACCAGCCACTGCAGCAGCAGGGCCACGTTGGCAAGCTGGAAGAATGCGATGTAGCGGTGCTGCCAAAGGTAGTCCGCGCCGTGCACCGGCACGCGGCCCAACACGATCCCGGCCCACATGCCGTAGGCATAGAGCATCAGCATGACCGCGAAGGCCGAGGCCAGGCTGGACCGCGCGTGGCGCCAAGCCGACCACCAGAACAGGGCGTGCAGCACGACGCCCAGCGCGCCGACGATGACCACGGTGGTCTGCGCCAGCGCCGGAGTGCCGCGCAGCCAGACCAGCATGTCCCAGTGCGCCCAGCCGGTGGTGAGCGGAATGGCGGCGAGCTTCCACAGCGCCGCGGGGTCGGCCAGCACCGCGCGCAGCGCATCGAGCGCGCCGCCGGCGGGCGCGGCCGGCAGCGGCGGCATCCCCAGCGTCCAGAACAGGCGGTACACGACGACGGCGGCGACAATCGCTGCGACCACGCGCAGCGACGGGCCCCAGTCACGGCGGCCGGCGGCGCGCAGCAACGCGCCCAGCGACGCCGCTATGCAGGCCAGCAGCCCGCCCCCATCCAGCGCGACCAGGCTGCCGAGCGCGGCCAGGAACACGCCGGCCGGAAGCCGCGCGGGCTCCCGCGCGGCGAGCGTGAACAGCAGCAGCGCGAACGGCAGCACCAGGAAGTACTGCATGACCAGCGGCCACTCGTAGATCTCATGCGAGTTCAGCGAGAACAGCAGCAGCGGCAGCGCCGCCAGCAGCAGCCCGTGCTGCAGCCGCAGCCTGCCGCCGCGCCGCGCGCCGAGACCCACGGCGACGAACCAGCCCACGCAGAGCACCAGCCCGCCGAACGCAACCAGCGCGTCGAGCCGAAAATCGAGCGCGAACCAGCGCGTGTTCGCGTACAGCCACACTTTGTGCACCGGCTGGGCGTGATCGGCCGCATCGCGCTTGACGAAGAAGTCCTGCCACCTGAGGCTGCCATCGAGCTGCCGCGAGACAAAAGCGTCGAGGAAGTACCAGGCATCGTCGGTGACTACCGGGTTGGCCGCCTGCGCGGTGTAGCGCCACGCGTTGATCCCGGCGATCGCAGTGGCGGCCACCAGCACCAGCAACCCCAGCCATGCCCCAGCACGCATGCGCGGCACAGCGGGCGTGCTGCGCGCAGCTACGTTCATGCCACAAGGTGCATGCGCAGTGCGTCGACCACCCGTTCGATATCGAGATCCGGCAGCCACAGCGGCAGACGCAGCAGCGTGTCGCCCGCGCGATCGGTATTGATCATCGATCCATGCACGCGGCCGAAGCGCAGGCCGGCGGGCGAGCTGTGCAGCGGAACGTAGTGGAACACCGGGCGGATATCCTGCGCCTGCAGTGCGGCGATCGCCGCTGCCCGCTCGTCGAGCGAACGGAGCAGCAGGTAGTACATGTGCGCGTTGTGCGTGCAGTCCGCCGGCACCACCGGTCGGCGGATGCGTCCGCTCGCTTCGAACGGCGCCAGCGCTTCGTGGTAGCGCTGCCACAGGGCGAGACGCCGTGCAGTGATCTGCGCGGCTTCGTCCATCTGTGCGGCCAGGAACGCCGCGACGATCTCACCGGGCAGGAACGACGAGCCGACGTCGACCCAGGTGTACTTGTCGACCTCGCCGCGGAAGAAGCGACTGCGGTTGGTGCCCTTCTCGCGGATCACTTCGGCGCGTTCGATCAATGCCGGATCGTTGATCAGCAGCGCGCCACCTTCGCCACTGATGATGTTCTTGGTCTCGTGGAAACTCAGCGCGCCGAGCGCGCCGATGCTGCCAAGCGCGCGTCCCTTGTAGGCGGCTTCGACGCCCTGCGCGGCGTCTTCGACCACCATGAGGCCATGCCGTTGCGCGATCGCGATGATGGCGTCCATCTCGCATGCCACGCCGGCATAGTGCACCACACAGATCGCGCGGGTGCGCGGCGTGATCGCGGCCTCGATCAGGGACTCGTCGAGGTTCAAGGTGTCTTCGCGGATGTCGACGA
>JBBRFN010000127.1:0-7824 GCA_038224265.1 Lysobacterales bacterium | reverse complement strand
GACCACTGGAGGCGGATCGCGGTGGGAGGTTGCGGCCCAAGAGGCGCTGGGCACCCGCCTTCGCGGGTGTGACGATGGGATACTTCGCGGGTGCAACGATGGGATGCTTTGCGGGTGCAACGATGGGACGCTTCGCGGGTGTGACGATGGGATGCTTCGCGGGTGCAACGATGGGATGCTTCGCGGGTGCAACGATGGGACGCTTCGCGGGTGCGACGATGGGATGCTTCGCGGGTGCGACGATGGGACGTTTCGCAGGTGCGACGATGGGATGCTTCGCTGGTGCGACGACGGTGTCTCGACGTCCCGAGTCCAGAATCGACCTCAGCCTCGGCTTATGCGTCGAGTCCGACCGCGATGCCTGACCGCGATGCTGGCGCAAAGCCGCCTGTTTCCAGGTGGGAGCCGGCATGCCGGGGATCGGCTGCCGATGGCAGCGCGCGCAGTATCCGACGAGCTAGTAAGCGCGCGCCGGCCGCACCCGCGTCCACAGCGTCGCCAGCCACTTCTCTCCCTCGATCACCGGCATTCCCGCATGCACGGTGCGCGGATCGCCGCGCCCATCGGGCTGCAGATTGGTGAAATGCACGATGCGGCCGCGTCGTGGCTGGATTTCCACCGCGAGCTTCGGAAAAGCGGTCGCCCCGCCCGCAGCGACGTCGGTCAGATAGCAGAACACCGTATGCACGCGCTGGCCCGGCTGCTCGGGATCGGGCAGGTTGCCGCGCGCGCCGGGGTGCAGCCAGTCGCAGTGCGGGCGATATTCCTGGCCCGGCAGGTAGCGCAGCACGACCATGGGTTCGCTGTGCGACAGCGGTACGCGGATGCGATCGGTCATGCGCGCCTGCAGCCAGCGCGCCACGAAGTCCTCGTTGACGCCGAGCAGGCTGGCATCGGAGCTGTTGCGATCGCTGTGCGGCACGTGCTCGCCCTCGCGGGTCACGGTTACGGATGCGTGCAATAGCGGCTCGGCGGTTGCGATCAGATATTCGCATTCCTCGTCGGTGTACGCGCCATCGATGGTCTCGATCAGCGGCGAATCGCTGTGCTGTTGCGGTGCAGGCACCTCGGCACCATCGGACAGCGGCATCGGCAGGCCGCGCACCGCCGGTGCCTGCAGGCGCTGTGGTGGCGTGCCTGTCGGATGCAAGCTGGCAGCGCGTGGCAGCCCGAGCGCTGCGGCATGTGCAAAGAAACCATATGCCGCCGACTGCTGCGCGGCATCGCCACGCGCACTCCAGCGCCGCGCCAGCAGGTACAGCGACAATCGATCGTTGAGCGCGGCCGCACGTGCAAGGCACGCGTCCGACACTGCCTGCTGCTGCGGCGCTCGCGCATAGACCATCGCCAGTGCGCGCAGCGCGCCGGGGTGGTCGGCCTGTGCGGCCGCGATCAGCCGCGCCAGCATGCGCGCGGGATCGCGCGCTACCAGGCGCCCGCACCAACCCAGATGCGCCAGTCGATACGCAGCCTCGCCCGAGCCGCGCTGCTCGGCCTCGTTGAGCAGTGCCAGCGCACGTGGCGGATCGCTGACACCGCCGTAGCCATACAGGGCATGCAACCCGAGCCACGCATGCGCATCGGCGATGCCAGCGGCGCTAGCTTGTGCAAGGCGGGCGCGCGACTCCGCCCAGCGCAGCTGCGAGGCAAGCCACATCCCCAGTTGAAAGCTCGCCAGCGCATCGCCGCGATCGGCGCGTTCCTGCAGCGATTCGGCACCGACCGCGTTCATGCCTTGCTGCGCGGCTTGCGCTTGGCTTTGGCCGGGCTGGCACCTAAAGTTTTGCCGGCGACCTTGGCCGCACGCTTGCGCGCAGGCGGTGGGCTGGCGGCAGTCTTGCGCGCTGCCGGAGTGCGTTTGGCCGCGCGCGAGGCTAGAGGCAACCTTGGAAGCCTTGGCAGCCTCGGCAGCGACGGCAACTCCGGCAGCAGCCGCCCCAGCTGATCGAGCCATATGCGGCCGGCGCCCGCTGCGGCGTCCAGCGCGGTTCGCGTGGCCTCGGTCGCCCAGCGCACCAGCCGCCGTTCGTCGATCAGGGTGAACTGGCGCAGCAGATCCGGCCAGTCGGCGAGTCCTGCGGTTTTCATCTTGCACAGCGCACGCGCGCGGCTGCCGATGGCCCAGGTCAGCGCCACATGACTGGCCGCACTGGTCGCAACCTGCGCCAGCGGCAGCGCGCGACTGGCCAGTCCCGTGCCCAGCAGACGCTGCGCCTGGCGCGCCAGCGTGCGCGCGATTTCGACGCCTGCATTGCGCACGCCCACGTGGCTGGCAGCGATCGCCAGCAGCGCCGCGCGTTCGGCCTGCGGTGGCAGATCGACGTCGTAGAGGGCGAAGGTCTCGGCGATCAGTTCGGCCTGCAAGGTGGTGACCACGGTCGCATCGGCGAGCGGTCCGAGCACCTTGCCCGCCAGCCCACCGATGCCGGGGATCAGCCCGGACAGCGCGCTCACTGTCCCGACCACCCCGGTCTGCATGCACTTGGCATTGACGATCACGGTATGCAGGGCATCGTCATCGAGTTCCGGATGGCGATGACGAAACTGCGCCACGCGCCTTCGCGCGGCCTTGTGATCGACGCGGTCGACGCCGCGCCACAGATCGCCGGCGACCTGGGTGAGGCGAGTGGCTGTATCGAGCATGGCGGATCCGTTCCCGGCACAGGGACTGCCGCCAGATGGCGACGCATGCCCCATTGTCCATCCATTGCGGGCGCCGCGCCATGCGCCCGCACCGATTGCCGCAGTGCCAGCCGCAACCGCAACGGCGCCCGCCAGCGGTCGCATTGCAGTCGCGATCATGCAAGTACACGCCGCGTGCTCGCGCCAGGGTGACGCTGTCGTTGCTAACCTCTGCCCGATGAATCCCTCATTCGCTACCCTCGCGGCCCTGCTGCGGCATGCGCGCGGCCATCGCGCCCGCGTCTACGCCGCCAGCGCCTGCTCGGCGCTCAACAAGCTGTTCGACATCGCGCCAGAGATCCTGATCGGCATCGCGGTCGACGTGGTTGCGCGGCGCGAGGAGAGCTTTCTCGCAGGACTCGGCCTGGTCGACCCGTGGCAGCAGCTGTACCTGCTGGGCGTGATCACGTTCTTCGTGTGGGTGCTGGAGTCGGCGTTCGAGTACCTCTACCTGCGCCTGTGGCGCAACCTTGCGCAGGAATTGCAGCACGGCCTGCGCGTGCAGGCCTACGGCCACCTGCAGCAGCTGGATGTCGCATGGTTCGAAAGCCGCAGTTCGGCCGGCGTGGCCTCGGTGCTCAACGACGACATCACTCAGCTCGAGCGGTTCCTCAACGTCGGCGCCAACGAGCTGATCCAGGTGGTGGTCACGGTGCTAGCCGTCGGCGGCGTGTTCTTTGCGATCTCGCCGCAGCTGGCATGGGTGGCGTTCACCCCGATCCCGCTGATCCTGATCGGTGCGTTCTGGTTCCAGCGCCGCGTGGCACCCCGCTACGACGTGGTGCGCGAGCGCGCCAGTGCGCTTGCCGGTCGGCTCGCCGCCAATCTGTCGGGCATCGCCACGATCAAGAGTTTTGCTGCCGAAACGCGCGAACTCGATGCGGTGCGTAGCGACAGCCAGACCTATGTCGATGCGAATCGCGATGCGATCGCGTTGAGCAGCGCATTCATTCCGGTCATCCGCATGGCCATCCTCGGCGGATTTCTCGCGACCTTCGTATGGGGCGGGTCGATGGTGCTCGATGGCAGCTTGCGCGAGGGCTTCTATGCCGTGCTGGTGTTTCTCACCCAGCGCCTGCTGTGGCCGCTGACCCGACTGGCCGAAACCGTCGATCTGTACGAACGCGCCATGGCCTCCACCCGCCGCGTGCTGGCACTGCTCGACGAGCCACTGCCACCGCAAACCTCCGGCCCAGCGCTGGCGCGACTGCGCGGCGAGATCCACTTCGATCATGTGGGCTTTGCCTACGACAGCAGTCGCAGCGCGCTGCGCGATTTCGATCTGCACATCGCTGCCGGCACCACCGTTGCGCTGGTTGGCACCACCGGGGCTGGCAAAAGCACCGTGCTCAAACTGCTGCTGGGTCTGGTCCGCCCGCACACCGGACAGATCGCGATCGACGGCAAACCGTTGGCCGACTACGACGGGCAGGCCCTGCGTCGCCAGATCGGCTGGGTCGGCCAGGATGTATTCCTGTTCGACGGCAGCGTGCGCGACAACATCGCCTACGCCCGCCCCGACGCCAGCGATGCCGATGTCGAAGCCGCAGCGCGCGCCGCCGAAGCCCACGAGTTCATCCTCGCCCTGCCCCAAGCCTACGCAACCCGGATCGGCGAACGCGGCCAGATGCTCTCCGGCGGCCAGCGCCAGCGGTTGTCGATCGCCCGAGCACTGCTCAAGGACCCACCGATCCTGCTGCTCGACGAGGCGACTTCTGCTGTCGACAACGAAACCGAAGCCGCGATCCAGCGCTCGCTGCAAACCATCGCGCACCAGCGCACCTTGCTGGTGGTCGCGCATCGATTATCGACCATCGTGCACGCCGACAACATCGTGGTCGTGGACGACGGACGGATCGTCGAATCGGGCACGCATCGCGAATTGGTGGCCGCCGATGGCGTGTATGCGGGGCTTTGGCGCGTGCAGACCGGAAGCGGCGCGCTGCTGGCGTGAGCGACCGCGCGCGTGTTTCACGAACCGGCGGCGCGCCACCGGACAAACCAAGTAATGCGTCTGCGAAAAAGAACATTTTTGTTGCGAGCAAGGCACAGCGTGTTGCGCGGTGAAGACGTTTATCCAGGAAATTGCGCGCCAACATTGCATTTTTCCTGCCGGACTGAACGTGGCCGCAACACTTCCGCAATCCTGGCTTGCACATGAGCTTGCTGCGCGCGATCCTGTCGTTCGACACACATCAGGGATTCGATGATGAGCGCGCTTGTACGGTTCGGATTTGTGCTGCTTGCGCTGGCCGGCAGCGCGACTGTTTTTGCAGGGCTGCCCGGCAGCATCAGCGGCACCTGGTACAACCCCGCGCAGTCCGGTCACGGCCTGAGTCTCGATGTGCTGGCCGGCGATCGCGCGATCGCGATCTGGCATGTGTTCGATGCCGATGGGCGGCCGCTGACGCTGTACATCGAAGCGCAGATCGACGGTCGCCGACTTAATGGCCAGGCCTATGCGCCGCGGGGTATGCGGTTCGGCAGTTTCAATCCTGCTGAATTGCAGCTGCCGGTCTGGGGTGAGGTCGAGATCAGCTTCGCGTCGTGCGATCGGGGCGAGCTCAGCTGGCGCAGTGCTCAGGCCGGTTTTCCGGATGGGCGGATGCCGTTGGTTCGGCTGGCGACGATCGAAGGGTCGGATTGCACGCTGCCAGTGGAGAATGCGCTCCCATTCGGGCTCTATGTCGGCGAACGGGACGATTGGGTGTTTCGGCCGGTCACCGATCTCCTCGGCATCGTCGATCGCGAGGGGCGTCTGTGGGGCTTCGACCGCAAGTTTCGCAACAACAGCGCACGGGTTCCGATTCCAGGCTCGGCATGGCTCGGCAACGACTCGTATCCCCGGGTCTACCGTATCGACCCTCGTGAAGTGATCGACGGCGAGGTGTCGGCCACCCAAGCCGTGTATCCCGCCATGGCCCTTTCGAGTTCCACGACCGGCGTTTCCGGAAGCAGCAATGGGGTCTGGCGTCTCGAGGCCGCAGGAGGTGCCGCAGGAGAGTTCATTGCTGGGACGTTTGGCAACCAAAGCATCATGAATCGCTGGCGACGCGGTGCGCCAGCTGCAACCAGTCTGGTTGCGCCGGTGGATCTCGTTCGGTTGCAAGGACAATACACGGTAGTACTTCGTAATCAGTTTTTCGAATATCCGGCGACGGTGGTGATAGGCGCCGACGGTAGCCTTTGCATCCCTTCGCAGGCCGAGTCCGCATCCGAGCCGTGTCGACTGCGCGGGACGGTGACGACTCCCGAAGGTCGATTCGGATTGATCGACTTCACCGCTTTCGACGTGCGATTCCCAGGACTCGCCAGCTACACGGGCCGCGGCTGGCTGCTCGACACCGCATCGGGTCGCGAGCTGAATCTGGTCGGCGGCAACGGCACCATCGGATTGCTGGTGGCCGCGCAGGCGCGTTGAGCGGTCTTGGTGCCGGAAATGTTTGCGGTCCGGGTAACACGTCCATCGCCATCCATTGCAGGGACACGAACATGCGCTTGTTGATTCGTTTGGCAGCAGCGATGGTCGCTCTGGCGGGAAGCGCGGCGGCTTTTGCCGGCCTGCCCGGCAGCATCAGCGGTACTTGGTACAACCCCGCGCAATCAGGTCACGGCCTGAGTCTCGACGTGCTGGCCGCAGATCGTGCGGTTGCGATCTGGCATGTTTTCGATGCACAAGGCCAGCCGTTGACCCTGTACATCGAAGCGCAGATCGATGGCCGCCAGCTGAGCGGCCAGGCTTACGCACCGCGTGGTATGCGCTTCGGCAGTTTCAATCCCGCACAGCTGCAGCTGCCGGTCTGGGGTCAGGTCGAGATCGAGTTCGCCTCCTGTGATCGGGCTGAGCTGAGCTGGCGCAGCACCCAGGCAGGTTTCTCCGATGGTCGTATGCCGTTGGTTCGGCTCGCGCAGGTCAATGGGAGAAGCTGCACACTGCCACCGGAGAACGCACTGGCTGCGGGCCTGTACCTCGGAGAGCTCGACGGGTCGGCCAACTTTCCGCGTACGCCGGTAGAGGGAATCGTCGATCGCGAGGGGCGGCTATGGGGCTTTCAGCGCGAGCTCTCGATCCCGGGCACCAGTTGGGTCGGATCGCATGTGCCACGCGTGTTCCGGATCGAACCGATCACGAGCAGCAACTCCGAGGTTCGCGCGAGCGGCACGCTGTTCATGGCGCTGGCGTTCTGGCGTCCCTCGGGCGAACCCGCAAACACCAGCGGGTCCTGGCGCATAGGAGCGGGCGGCGCCGCGGTCGGTGAATTTACTACTTCGACCCCTGTTCTAGGCACGCATCGCTGGCGCCCCGGTGCCCCCGCTGGCAGCACGCTGGTTGCGCCGCTAAGCATCGCCGAGCTGCAAGGTGAGTACAATCTGGAACTCAAGTTCCAATTCTTCGCGTACCAAACCAAGGTGAGGATTGCAGCCGACGGCAGCATTTGCACTACCTATAGCATCGCGGCAGACAGCGTTTGCCAGATGCTTGGTCAAGTGTCCACGCCAGAGGGGCGGTTCGGACTGATCGATTTCGTGCTTGCGGATCAATTGCAGCCGGAGCTTGCGCGCTATCGCGGCCGCGGCTGGTTGCTTGACACGCCGACCGGTCGTGAACTGATTCTGGTCGGCGACAACGGCACCGTCGGCCTGCTGGTGACGGCCGACGCGCGTTGAGTCGCCCTGGGTCGTAGGCGCCGCTTTAGTCGGCCGACGCGCCGCCTTGGTCCGGCACTTGCGGCACCTTGCGCATCGCATTGGTATCGACGCCGTTCGCTTTGAGCGTGGCAATCAGTGCGTCATAGCGCTCTTGCTGCATCACCGGCGCACGGCCGAAGACCCATGCGAGCGAGCCGTCGGGCGTCATCAGCGCCGCACCCTCGTAGTCGTCGTCGACTTTCACCACCATCAATTCACTGGAGAACGGCCAGATGAACTGCACTTTCCAGCGCGCGCCGCCACTGCCCGGCACCACCGTCGACACGCCACGCCAGCGCCGGTCGGGCTCGTCGAAGCGCTTCTTGAACACGAAGTCGTTGTCGATCCGGCCATCGGGGCGCAGGCGGTACTCGTCGCGGGTGGCGACCTTGCCGTTCTCGAAGAAGTACGGAACGTTGGCGATGACGTACCACGTGCCCATGAAGCGCTGAA
>JBBRFN010000126.1:0-7898 GCA_038224265.1 Lysobacterales bacterium | reverse complement strand
CCACAGCCTTGCCCTCCACGCGGGGATCGGCGCCGCCGACGAGTCCTTGCGGTGTGACCTGGATCACATGCGTGCCGCTATACAGGTCCGCCGGCGTCATGCGCCAGCCAAGAGCGCGCAGCGCAGCGGATGTTTCCTTCGGCAAGCGTGATGTCTCGAACGAAATCTCGGGCGTGCGGGCGAATACAGCCGCCGTGCCGACCGCTTCCTGCGGTGTCTGCTTCCAGTCCAGCACGCCGATGATGGTGCGCGACACCGAAGCGATGATCGTGCTGCCGCCCATGGAGCCTGCCACCATCACCAGTTGGCCGTCGCTGTCGGTGATGATCGATGGCGACATCGACGAGCGCGGCGCCTTGTGCGGCGCGACCGCATTCGCCACCGGCTTTCCATCGATCACCGGCTCGAGCGAAAAGTCCGTCAACTGGTTGTTGAGCCAGAAGCCGCCCGCCATGCGATGCGAGCCGTATTCGGATTCGATCGTCGCAGTCAGCGCCACCGCATTGCCGGCATGGTCGACGACAGACAGATGCGTCGTGCCGTGCTCCTGCATTGCCTCGCTGCCCCAGCGATTGCGCAGCGCCTGCCCTGCGGGCGCGCCAACGGGCACGGTCGCGGGGCCCTGGGTCAGGTCGATCAGCTTCGCGCGGCTGTCGAGATACTGCGGGGCGATCAGCGCATTCGTGGGCGCCGGCGCAAACCGGTCATCGGCCATGTAGTGGTCGCGATCGACATAGGACAGTCGACTCGCCCACACATAGGCCGCCCAGTCCTGCACATTGCGCGGACCATCCGGTCGCGGCCGCGCACGTTCGTACAGCCCGAGGATCGACAGCATCGCGTTGGCCGAACTGGGCGAAGGCATCGTACAGACGCGATAGACCCGGTACGGCGCGCAGAGCGGATCAAGCCGCCGCGGCCGATACGCCTGCAGGTCCGCTACCGTCAACGTTCCCGCGCGCGGCTCACGCTGCGCTGCAACCGCGATGCTCTCGGCAATGGCGCCGTGAGTGAGCGCCCGCGGTCCATCGGATGCGATCGCGCGCAGCGTGCGGGCGTACTGCGGATTCTTCAGCACATGCCCCTGCGGCCAAGGCTTGCCCGAAGCATCGAGATAGATGGCGCGCGCCTGTTGGTCGGCCTCGAAGATCGCCCTGTGGTCTGCGAGACTTTTGCTCAGCCGCGGCCCCACCACGAAGCCATTCTCTGCCAGCCGGATCGCCGGCTCGAATAGCCTGTTCCATGGCAGCTTTCCATGTTGCTCGTGCGCCAGCTTCAGCATCGGAATCAGCGCAGGCGTGCCGATGGATTTACCGCTTGCCTGCGCCAGCTCGAACGGCAGCGCCTCTCCATCCTGCAGGAACATGTCCGCGCGAACGCCCGCAGGCGCCCATTCACGGCCATCGTAAGCGTCGATCGCCGCGTTGTTCGCGGTGTAGTGGATCAGGAATCCGCCGCCGCCCACACCCGACGATTCCGGCTCGACCAATCCCAGTGTCAGCTCGACTGCGATCGCTGCATCGATCGCGCTACCGCCAGAGCGCAGCATCTCCAGTCCAGCGTCCACGGCCAGCGGATCGGCCGCCGCCACCATCGCCTCGCCCTTCGCGCCGGAGCTGTTGGTCGTATCGGACCGCTGGGGTGCGCCGGTGCAGGCAGCAAGAAACGCCAGCACGGCCAAGCCCGTCGCGTGCTGCACATGCATTCGCCGGCCTGCAGAATTGATGGTCATGTGTCTCCAGCTCGTTCGATGCCGAGAACGTCACGCGGCAAGCACAGGAAATCCAAAGCCCCGTGCGTAGCCAGTCTACGCTGCCGCTTGAAACGGGGACGGGGGGCGTTAAGCCTATCTGCATCGAATCTTGGCAGACGGCGACAATCGCGCCTCAGGGTCCCGCGCAGCTTGCCCTCGTTGACGAAGCGACAGCGGACGCCCGTACGCCTTAATTGCCTCCGTCCCCGTTCTGGTGCGCGAGGCGAGCGCGCGGGCCAACACTGCCCGCAGGCTGCCGCCAACGCCTAACCGGCGACCTGCACGCCTTTCCAGAACGCTACCCGTCCACGGATCTCCTCGGCCGCCTGCTTCGGCTCCGGGTAGTACCAGGCCGCGTTGGCGTTGACCGCGTCGCCGACCACGACGTCGTAGTAGTGCGCGGTGCCCTTCCATCCGCAGGTGCTCGTATGCGTGGAGGCTCGGAAGTGCTCGCGCACCATCGCGTCGGACGGGAAGTAATGGTTGTTCTCGACCACGACGGTGTCGTCGCTGCGGGCTATGACGGTGTCGTGCCAGGTGGCGGTCTTCATGATGTTGCTCCGGAGGGTAGTCGAGCATGCGGCGTGCGACCGTAAAGCCGCGTAAACGCGGTTCAGAAAACGCGGTCCCACGGGCGCGGACATGCACGGGGTCCGATCGGGGCGGCGGCCATCAAGCCCGAATGTCCTTCGACGCTTGCCCTCGCGGGCGAGGCGACGCCGGGCGACAGCGCGCCTTGACTGCTTCCGTCCCCCTTTCGGGGATCGACTCGCGCAACAACCGATGGCTAGGGTGCGCAGTCCACAGATGTATAGTTTGCCGGGCATGCCGGGTACGGTGCCCGGCCACCAATCGCGGAGAGATGTGATGGGTCTTGTTCAAGCAGCGGCAGGTTCGATCGGCGGTGCGCTCGCCGACCAGTGGAAGGACTTCTACACGGTTCCGCAGGGTCTGCCGGCGACGGCGGCGCTGTTCGCTGCGGTGCCGCAGGGCACCAATGCCGGACGCGGTTCGAATACGAAGGGCTCGTCGAACATCATCACCAATGGTTCGAAGATCGTAGTTCCCGAAGGTTACGGGTTGCTGCTGTTGCAGGATGGCGGGATCACCGCGTTCGTCGCCGAAGCGGGCGCTTACGAATGGCGATCGGACGACCTCAATGCGAAGTCGATCTTCGCCGGCGATGGGCTGGTCGATTCGCTGATCAAGCAGAGCTGGGAGCGTTTCAAGTTCGGCGGCCAGCCGGGTTCGCAGCAGGCCGCGTTCTTCGTCTCGCTGAAGGAGCTGCCGGACAACCGCTTCGGTACGCAGTCGGAAATCTATTGGGACGACGGCTTCCTGAACACCCAGGTTGGCGCGGTGACCCGCGGCTCCTACACACTCAAGATCGTCGATCCGATCCTGTTCGTGAAGAACTTCGTGCCGGCGGCTTATCTGCAGCCTGGCAAGGTCTTCGATTTCACCGATCTCGACAATGCCGCCGCCAGTCAGCTGTTCAACGAAGTGGTGGGTTCACTCGCGCCGGCCTTCAGCCTGTACACGAACGACCCCGGCAAGGGCAATCGCATCACCAAGCTGCAGCAGGATTCGGTTGGTTTTGCCAAGAGCTTGTCCGCTGCAGTGGAGAATGGCTATCAGTGGAAATCCGATCGCGGCCTGGCGATCGTCAAGACCGCCATCGTATCGATCGAATACGACCCGAACACGCGGGAGCTTTTGAAGACCGTGCAGCGCGCCGACGCACTGGCCGGTTCGCGCGGCAATTCCAATTTGCAGGCCAGCGTCGCTGCGGGCATCCAGTCGGCCGGAGAAACCGGCGGTGCGGCGGGCTTGCTGGGCGTGGGCATGGCAACGGGCATGCTCGGCGTCGGCGGCTTGCAGCAGCCGGTAGCGCCAGCCGCGCCGGCTGCCGAAGACCCGATCGCCAAACTGAAGAAGGCCAAGGAGATGCTCGATCTCGAGCTGATCACGCAGGCCGACTACGACGCGCTCAAGGCCAAGACGCTGGGTCTGTAGGGCGCGAAGCGCCAAACAACCATGTCGAACACCAATAGACCACCACCGCCGCCGGCACCGTCATACACCGGTCCGGGGTCGCCGCAGGACGTGCCGCCGCCAGCGGGCAGCTTTCCGATCGACCCGGCCACGCTGCCCGGGCCGATTCGCGATGAGTTGTTGGCGCCCGACCCGGTCGCCATCGACACGTCCGCCGCCGAGCTCAAGGACGGTCTCAACCGCTGCCCGAAATGCGGCGCGACCGACATCCGCCACAAACCCGGCAGCGACCTGCTGATCTGCCAATACTGCCGCAACCAATGGCATGGGTTGCGGGTCGAGGAGGAGTTCGGGCTCGGCACGGGCATCGACCAGCTCAAGGGCAGGGTCATCGCTTCCGGTGCGCGAGAAATCGCGGCGGACGCGACGAGCCTGATGAGCTTCAAGTGCACCGGCTGCGGCGCCGAGGTGACGGTCAATACCGAAAGCACGATGACCGCGCGTTGCCATTGGTGCCGGCACGTCTTCGGCGTCAACGAGCAAGTGGCAAACGGTGCAGTGCCCGATGCGGTGCTGCCCTTCCGCATCACCAAGGACGACGCGGTTGCACGCATCCGCCAATTCGTGGACAAGCGGCGCATGTTTGCGCTGAAGGCATTCAAGGAAGAATTCACGCCCGAGAACGTGATCGGCGTGTACCTGCCCTACATGATCGTCGATGGCAACACGAGCGTCGATGTCTCGGGCCAGGGCGAGATCGAAACGCGCCGCTATACGCGGGGCAGCGGCAACCAGAAAAAGACCTACTACGATGCCGACGTGTACAAGGTGGACCGGCACGTGGACTTCACCGTGGACGACCTGCCGCTGGAATCCTCCGCCGAACGCGGCAACCTCGACACGCGCGCGAACACCAACAACATCATCAACACGATCCTGCCGTTCGACACCAAGAACGCGGTGAAGTGGAACGCGTCGTATCTGGCGGGCTTTACCTCGGAGAAGCGCGACCGCGACGTCTCGCACCTGCACCCGCGCCTCGAAGACCAGTTGCTGTCGATCGCCCGCGCCCAGGTCGAAGCATCGGTGGGCCAATACAATCGCGGCGTGCGCTGGGAGCAGGAAAGAATCGACGTGCACGGCACGCGCTGGGTGTCGATGTACCTGCCGGTATGGCTGTACTCGTACCACCAGCCGGGCAGCAAAGGCGGACTGCTGCACTATATCGCGGTGAACGGCCGCACCGGCGAGACGATGGGCAGCGTGCCGGTGCAGCAGTGGAAGCTCATTCTGGCCGCGCTCACCGTCGGCAGTATCCTCGAAGGCATTGCAATCTGGATCATCGGAGCTGCGTCATGAGCGACGACGGTGGACTATGGCTGCTCCTGTTGGCCGGCCCGGTGGGCGCCACTGGGATGTACTGGGGCTTGTACCGGCATTACCGCAACACCGACGAATCGCACGCCTTCGAACGCGAAACGGCGGTCGAGGCCAAGCCGGTGACCGGCTGGGACGGCAAGGTCGACGAGGTGAAGGGTACGCAGAAAACGCGCATCCCCGGCGACAACGTGCGCGAGTACCGCAAGCGCGTGCAGCGGATCCGGGGCGATAGCTCATAGAGGGTCGAAAAGCCGTCACTCGCTGCCTGACTGGATCATTGCGAAATCAACGCTTGGCGCAGGCATGCACGAACGACTGAGGATGGCAGGCAGGGGCGACCTGCCCTACGAGCGGCGATGGCGCGGCAATACTCGGATGCCGCACAGGCCGTAGGGCGGGTCGTCTCGACCCGCCGCGCTTCAAGGCGCCAAGCGCCGACGACCCTCAGCACTCGCCTTCATTCAAATCCGTTCTTGAACACTGCTTCAGAGCGGTAATACACATTGCCAAGCAACTCTCGCGAAACAAAGAAGTTGCCTCCAATCATGAACGGCGTCGATTTCACTTCACCGGTAGTCAGCCGCAGATTGGAGTCGCTGTAGGTAGTGACAGCGCCAACACCCAGGCCCACGTAGTTTGGCGACGTGTCGGGGAATACCAGTGCGATCCCCAGCGTTTGTCCTGCGGCGATCGGAAGGTCGGGAATGGACACCGGAAGCGATCGCTCACCGGTCGCGCCCTGACGACCACTGACGCTGGCGTGCAAGGTCCAGCCGGCACTGCTGCTGGTCGGCCCGGTGCTTGCGCTGCCGCCGAGGGTGGTGCCATTGCGGGTGAACACCTGGACCTGGAAATCGCCGTCGGGCGCGGCCCGCGTGGCCATATCGAGAGCGGTGACCACCACATCGGACTGCGCTTGCAGATCGATGAACATGCCGAAGCCAACATTGCCGCCGTTGTTGGTGGGCCCTGGCGCGGCGGCCAGCTGCGCACCCTGTGGCCGCCAGCTGAGCGAGCCGACCAGCGCACGCGAGCCAAACACGTCGCCTCCGGTGGTGAACGGGGCTGTCAGGGCTTGGCCGGTGACCAGCGTGAGGCCGGGACTGGAATAGATTTCAGTGGGCGGCGCGCCGACGCCGAAGTAGCGTGGACCGAATCCGAGGAAGCGCAAACCCACGCCCAGTGTTTGTCCGGGTGCGACGTTGAGCGCGGGCAGCGTGATCGGTAGTGAGATCTGGTCGGTGCCCTGGCGCGCATTCACGATGCCTTGCAAGGTCCAGCCTGCGAGTGACGTGGCCGGGCCCGAACCGACGGAATTGCCCAGGGCCGAGCCATTGCGCGTATAGACCTCGATCTGGAAGTTGCCGCCCGACGGGGCCTGGTTGGCAATGGTCATGCCGGTGACCACTGCGCCGGTTGGTGACTGCAGGTTGAAGAACAGGCCTGAGTTTGCGAGACCGCCGTTGTTGTTCGGCCCTGGATTGGCTGGCAACACGGGATCGGCGAGCCGATAGCGCACCGATCCAACCAGCGCGCGCGAACTGAAGAAACTGCCGCCCGTGGTGAACGGCGCCGAGCGGTTGTCACCGGTGCGTATCGTCAGGTTGGGGTTGGCGTAGCTTTCCACCGGTGGCGCGCCAGTCCCGAAGTAGGCCGGTCCGGTGCCGAGAAATTCGACCGCGACGCCCAGTACCTGGCCAGCCGCAATGGGCAATTCCGGAAGGGTGATCGGCAAGGAGATCCCACCGCTGCCCTGGGTGGCCACGACCGTGCCCTGGAGCGTCCATCCCGCACTGGAACTCCCTGGACCTGCGTCCACCGGGCCGCCCAGTGCAGTGCCGGCGCGGGTGCTGACTCGAACACTGTACGTGCCGCCCGGCAGGCTGGTGGTGGCAGTGGTCAGGCCCGTCACGACGATCCCGGTGGTGGCCTCCAGGTCGAAAAAGATCGCGCTGCCCGCGGCTCCTGAGTTGTTTGACGGCCCCGGATTGGCGAGGAGCTCCGCCTGTGCATGGCCAGCCGGCGACGCACAAAGCAACAACAGCAAGATGATCCAGTGGCGCATTGACCTGATCCTTCAAATGGTTATATCGGCGAGCCGCGCAGTTTACGGACATCGGTGCTCGGTTGGGAAATCAGGCACGCGATGCGCGTGGTATCGGGCTGGATATTCCGGCCGATGAGAAGCCAGTGGTGGGGCCGGAGGCATCGAGCAGGAGTGCATTTTCCGAACTGTTCACGCAGTTGGTTCACGCGGTCTTTACACGCGGTCTCTGCGCGCGGTCTGTCCACGCGTTCTGTTGTTCCACCGGCAGATCAGAGGCGCGAGTTTCTCCCGGCGGCGCCGCGCCGTTCGCGGAGCAGGAGCTGGCGCGTCAAGCTGCACCCTGCGGCAGGGCTGCGATCGGCGCGGGATTGCTACCAGATCAAGTCGTCCGGCACCTTGAATCGACTGTAGTAATCGTCGTCTTCGGCGTCCGACGATGGCGTTGTGGCGCGGCCGTGGTCGACTGCGATCATGGTGGCATCGCGGGCTTCGACTTTCTCGGCCGCGGCACGCGGGATGATGGCGTAACCGCTGTCGTGGCAGGCGATGACCAGCACGCCTTGGGCCAGCTGCCGGCGCACGGGCTCGGTGACCGGCAGGCTGCGGATGGCGCCGTCGTGCGAGAAGCGGTAGTCGATCTCGCCCTCGCGTGCGAGTTTGGTCTGCTCGACGATTTGTCGGATCTGCGCGCGCTGCTCATGGGCCCGGGCTTTGGCGTTGCGC
>JBBRFN010000125.1:0-7909 GCA_038224265.1 Lysobacterales bacterium | reverse complement strand
GAGACGGTCCTCGGCGGTGGTGAGCTTGAGGTGGTATTCCTCGACCCGCGCGGCGATGAACTCGTACGCCTCGCGACTTTCGCGCTCTTTCGCCGCGAGGCTCTCGGCGATGAACATGTCGGCCAGCATGCGGGTGACGCGGAAGGTTCGATCCGGATCGGAGTCGCGATACGAGATCTCGATCAGGTTCTCGCCCCCTCCTCGGACCTGGATCGAACTCTTCAGATCCTCCGCCAGTCGCTCCTGCTCTGCCGGTCCCGGCTTGGCGGTGAGCCAGCCGCCCTCTTCGAGCACCGCGGCCAGGATGCGCCGGCTGTGGATCACCTCGCGTGCGATGCGCGAATGATCGACCACGCCGGTGGCGACCGCGCGCCCCTCCATCAGGGGCTGGATGATGTTGTCTTCCTGTACCAGGATGGTGGTGTGCGAGACATAGGTCTTGGGCCAGACCGCCCCCAGCGCCAGTGCAACCAGCGCGAACACGGCAAACAACGCAGCCATCGGCATGCGCAGACGGCGCGCCTCGCCGGCCACCACCGGCAGCTGCTGCAGGACATCCAGTGCACCAGATTTCTGTTCCACGCGCGCCTCAGAATGCCCGTTCGGGGACGGTAATGACATCGCCCGGCAGTACCGGGAAGTTGGTTTCCAGATCGCCGGACTTGAGGATCCGTCCCAGCCGCACGTCGAGCGTGCTGGTGGCAGCGGAGCCCTGCGCGCGTCGATACAGGCGGGTGCGATCGGCCGCGGCGAACTCGGTGGTGCCGCCAGCGGCCAGCACCGCATCGAGCACCGTCATGCCCTGCCGGTAGGGCACCGACACCGGCTGCTGTACCGCGCCGGTCACGCGCACGCGCGAGAGGTACTCATGGCTGCGCAGATCGGTCAGGATCACCGCGACCTTGGTGTCGCGGATGTACTTCGACAGCTTCAGTTCGATCTCGGCGGAAACCTCCTGCGGCGTGCGCCCACCGGCCATCACATCGCCGATCAGCGGCACCGAGATGCGCCCGTCGGGACGCACCGGCACTGTCACGCCGAGATCCGGATTGCGCCACACGGTCACCTGCATGATGTCGTCCACGCCGATCCGGTACTCCTCGGTGAACGCCGACGGCGACGGAGCTTCCGGCACGTCCTGCGCTTGCGCGCAGGCCAGGGCGGCAAGTACGAGCAGCATGCCGCAAAGGCAGCGACGGAGCGCGCCTTCGGTGTATCGGTCGAAGGTGTTTCGCAATCCGGTCATGGTCGAGGTTCGTGCTAGTGTGAATGGATCGAGCGACAACGGATCAATGCCGATGGGACAGCCTGAGCCCGGCGATTTCGTCGCCGACTATGCGCGCCTCGGCGCACGCATCGGCTGCGACATCGAGGAACTCAAGCGCTGCTATCGACGCGCGGTGCGCGAGCTGCATCCCGACCTCAACCCCGACCTCGCCGACGACGAGCACGCTCAGGGAAATCTGCGCGAATTGCTGTCGGCCTTTCGCCGACTCAACGACTACCACCGCCACTTTGGCCGCCTGCCCGGCGAACCGCGGGCCCCGGGCGCGAACCCACCGCGCATGGTGCCGCCCTCGCAGATCACTGCCAGCCAGCCGCGTCGCGGCACGATCGGGCCGGTAGTTCTGCTGCTGCTCGCCGGCGTCGGCTTGTGGCTGCTTGCCGATGGCCAACCGCCGTCGCAATCGGAGTGGCCAACGATCGCCGCACCCGCTGGCGAACCCGACTCGCGGACCTCGCTGCCACTGCTTGCTGGCGAGCGAACCCGCAGCGTCGCAAGTGCAGGGCATCGCGCCGAGGCGGTTCGCATCGGCGATGACAAGCGCCGCGTGCGCCAGATTCTTGGTGCGCCGATTGTCGCCAGCGCCGACACGTGGGACTACGGTCCTTCGCATGTGCGTTTCAAGGATGGCCGGGTGGTTGACTGGTACAGCTCGCCGTTGAAACCGATTGCCGTCGACGACAGCTCGCGAAAGTCTGCTGCCGACAGCAGCTCGCAGTGAGACTCACCGCGCGCCCTTGCCGAACAGCACCACCTCCACGGTCTGCAGCAGTATCGCGATGTCGAACAGCAGCGAGTTGTGCTTGACGTAGTAAAGGTCGTACTTGAGCTTCTCGGCCGCGTCTTCAACCGATGCGCCGTAGGCGTAGCGCAGCTGCGCCCAGCCGGTGATGCCAGGCTTGACGCAATGGCGCAGGCCGAAATACGGAATCTCGCGGGTCAGCTGCTCGACGAACTGCGGCCGCTCCGGGCGCGGCCCGACGAAGCTCATGTCGCCGCGCAGCACGTTGAAGATCTGCGGCAGCTCGTCGATGCGCACCTTGCGGATGACACGACCCACGCGGGTGATGCGATCGTCGTTGGTGGTCGCCCAGCGGGCCACGCCGTCTTTTTCGGCATCGGTGCGCATGCTGCGGAACTTCAGTACCAGAAAGTTCTGGCCGCGCTCGCCGACGCGCTCCTGCCGATACAGAATCGGCTGGCCAAAGCCGGACTCGAACACGATCGCGAATGCAGTCAGGATCATGACCGGTGCGGCCAACACCAGCAGCAGGCTGGAAGACACCACGTCGAACAACCGCTTGGTCGCTTGCCGCATGCTGTTGCACTTGAAGCCCTCGCCGAACACGAGTGCCGACGGGTCCAGCACGCCGAGCTTGATCTTGCCCGCCTCGCGCTCGAAGAAATCGGCCAGGCTCACGATATTGGTGCCCGCCACCCGACACTGCAGCAGTTCTTTCATCGGCAGCACGCCGCGGCGGTCATCGACCGCCACCACGATCTCGTCGACATCGTGCTCGTCGACGAGTACTGCAAGGCCGCGGCTTCGATCGAGATGGAGTGCTGCATCGACCATCTGGGCGTTCTCGCCGAGCGGCACGAAACCGACCAACTGGAACCCGCGCCGATCGGTCTGGCGGCGCATGCGGCTGACCAGCAGATCGGCTTGGCGACCGGTGCCGATCACCAGCACGCGCTGGCGCAGCGCTTCGCGACTGACCACCAGCGACACCAGCAAGCGGCCGAGCGCGGTTGCGATAAAGCCCAGCAACAGGGCCAGCAGCAGCACGCCGCGACCGACATGCGCCTGCGGGATGGCATAGAAGGCCACGGCGAGTACAACCCCCGCCAGTCCGGTGCCGGTCAGCATGCGCGCCCACTGGCCCACGATGCCCTCGCGCGAGTGGGCCTGATACAGGCCCATGGCCACGAAACACAGGACGACCACGGTGGCGAACAGCAGCGCGTACGGCAGCATGACCGGGAACTGCACCTGGATCCACTCGGGCTGGTACAGGAAGCGCAGATCGATGGCAGCCGCGAAGGCACCCACCAGCAGTGCGAACTCGACCACCGCGATCAGCGCCAACCAGCGTCGCGCAGGAAACACCCCGCCACGAACGCGGCGGCGGCCGGCGGTTGCTGCCGCGGTGGGTGCACCATCCAGTTGAGCGTTCATTGGGCCAGAATTCTTATCGCTCGGTTGATCAGCATGCGCGCCCGATATGGACGGCACAAGACGTTTTGTCAAAAAACCATGAACTACTGTCACGAATTCACGACGATCGATGACATGCCTGAGAGGATTACGGGATTGAGTGCCGACTTCCCTCATCGACGGAAACGAGATTGCGGGGCCAAACCGGTCATCGGTGAGTTTTTGCGGTGCGACCACCACCACGACTAGACTCGGCGCCCGATGCGGGCCCGCCAGCACCGGAAACCAGTGGAGAATGCAGTGCGCAAGTCGTTGAAAGACAGCCATGTGGCGGTGATCGGCCTGGGCTACGTGGGGCTGCCGCTCGCAGTGGAGTTCGGGCGCCATATCGCGACACTGGGCTTTGATATCGCAAAGCCCAGGATCGCCGCACTGCGTGCCGGCCACGACCATACTCTGGAAGTGTCCGAGGCCGAGCTCAAGACCGCAGATAAGCTCACGTTCGCCGACGATCCCGCTGAATTGGCCGCCTGCGATGTGTTTATCGTGACGGTGCCGACGCCGATCGATGCCTACAAGCGGCCCGATCTGAGACCGCTGGAATCGGCCAGCCGCACGGTCGGGCGCGCCCTCAAGCGCGGCGACGTGGTGGTCTACGAGTCCACCGTGTATCCGGGCGCGACCGAGGAGGTCTGCGTGCCGATCCTCGAAGCCGAGTCGGGACTGCGCTTCAACATCGACTTCTACGCCGGCTACAGCCCGGAGCGGATCAACCCCGGCGACAAGACCCATCGCCTGCCGACGATCATGAAGGTCACCTCGGGCTCGACGCCGGAGATCGCCGACTTCGTCGATGACCTGTATCGGCTGATCGTGACGGCCGGCACCCACAAGGCGTCCAGCATCCGGGTGGCCGAAGCGGCCAAGGTGATCGAGAACACGCAGCGCGACGTCAACATCGCGCTGATCAACGAGCTGGCGCTGATCTTCCATCGCCTCGGCCTGGACACCCAGGAAGTGCTGGAAGCCGCCGGCACCAAGTGGAACTTCCTGCCGTTCCGGCCCGGCCTGGTCGGCGGCCACTGCATCGGTGTGGACCCGTATTACCTGACCCACAAGGCGACCGAGATCGGCTATCACCCGGAGATGATCCTCGCCGGGCGCCGGATCAATGACGAGATGGGTCGCCACGTCGCGCAGCGGGTGATCAAGCTGATGAACCAGCGCCGGGTGCACGCGGCCGATGCCAAGGTGCTGATCCTGGGCCTGACCTTCAAGGAAAACTGCCCGGACCTGCGCAATACGCGGGTGGTCGACGTGGTCGCGGAGTTCAAAAGCTACAACGCCGCGGTCGATGTCTACGATCCGTGGGTGGATATCGCCGAAGCCAAGGCCGAGTACGGCTTCGACCTGCTCACCGAACTGCCGCAGGCGCACTACGACGCGGTGATCCTCGCCGTATCGCACCACCAGTTCATCAGCATGGGCGCTGCCGGCATCCGCGCACTCGGCAAACCGGGCGCTGTGCTGTTCGACGTCAAGCAGGCGCTGCCGCGCGATGCGACGGACGGACGGCTGTGAAGGTACTGGTCACCGGCGCTGCGGGCTTCATCGGTGCGGCACTCGCGCACCGGCTGCTCGACCGCGGCGATGAAGTCTTCGGCTACGACAATCTCAATCCGTACTACGACGTGCGGCTCAAGCACGCGCGGCTGGCGCGGCTCACCGCGCGCGAGGGCTTCCAGCACGCGGTGGCGGATCTCGAAGACGCGGGCGCGATGGCCACGGCCTTCGACGCTTTCCAGCCACAGCGGGTGGTCAACCTCGCAGCGCAAGCGGGCGTGCGCTATTCGCTGGAGAATCCGCGCGCCTACATCGACGCCAACATCGTCGGCTTCATCAACATCCTCGAAGCCTGTCGCCATCGTGGCGTCGAGCACCTGGTGTATGCCTCGTCGAGTTCGGTCTACGGCGCCAACGTCAAGCTGCCGTTCTCGGTGCGCGACAGCGTCGACCATCCGGTCAGCCTGTATGCGGCGACCAAAAAAGCCAACGAGCTGATGGCGCACACCTACAGCCACCTGTTCGGCTTGCCGACCACGGGCCTGCGCTTTTTCACCGTCTATGGCCCGTGGGGCCGGCCCGACATGGCGCTGTTCCTGTTCACCCGCAACATCCTCGAAGGCAAGCCGATCGATGTGTTCAACCACGGCCATCACACGCGCGATTTCACCTACATCGACGACATCGTCGAGGGCGTGATCCGCACCCTCGATCGAGTGCCGGGCCCGGATCCGGATTTCGATCCGGCGTTGCCCTCGCCGGCAACTTCGAGCGCGCCGTATCGGGTCTACAACATCGGTAACAACCAGCCGGTGCAGCTGTCGCGCTACATCGAGGTCATCGAAACCGCGCTCGGCCGCCAGGCGATCAAGAATCTGCTGCCGCTGCAGCCCGGCGACGTGCCGGATACCTATGCCGACGTCGACGAGTTGATCCGCGATACCGGCTACAAGCCCAGTACGCCGATCGAGGCCGGGGTGGCGCAGTTCGTGGCGTGGTATCGCCAGTTCTACGGCGTGTGACGCGCATGGACAGCCACTACGAGTGCGGTGCGGCAACCGACGCGGTGGCGCTGTGGAGCATCGCGCTCGATGGCGCGGGCCAGGCGCATGAACTGCAATCGCTGCCGGCCGATGAGCGCTGGCGCGCTGCACAGATCATGGTGCCGACGGTGCGCCGGCGTTTCGTGCGCGCGCGCGCAGGCCTGCGCCGGATCCTCGGCGCTGAACTCGGGATCGCCGCGCACACGCTGGCGTTTACCTATGGCGAGCATGGCAAGCCGGCGCTGCACGGCTATCCTGACCTGCACTTCAATCTCAGCCACAGCGGCGAGCGCGCACTGTTGGCGATCAGCACGCAGGGCGAAGTCGGTGTCGATCTGGAGCAACTGCGCGCGCGTGCAGCGGTGCTGCCATTGGCGCGGCGCTTTCTGAGCGAGGCCGAATCCGCATACGTGACCGCCGCGCAGGGCCGCGCCCGCGATCACGCCTTCCTGCGCTGCTGGACGCGCAAGGAGGCCGTGCTCAAGGCCACCGGGCGCGGCATCGGCGTCGATACGCGCGCCATCGATGTCGGTCTGCTGCACTGCGCACCGACGCTGCGTGTTGCCCACGATCCGCGCGCGCTGCTGCTGTGCGATCTCGATCTGGGTGCGGACTGGGTCGGCGCGCTGTGCCTGGCGCCAGTGGATGCGGGTATCTCCACGATCCGGATCCGCAGCGCCGGGGTCCCTGGCGCCAGCGCGCTGGATCGACACCGGGCCGCCTGAGCAAAGCCTGCGCATGCATACCTCGCGAAACATCCTGGTCAGTGGTGGTTGCGGCTACATCGGCAGCCATGTGGTCAAACAGCTGATTGCTGCCGGTGAATCGGTGTTGGTGCTGGACAACCTCAGCACCGGCTTTGCCGATGCGGTTCCCGGCGCAACGCTGGTGGTCGGCGACAGCGGGCACGAGCAGACCGTGCGTGCGCTGCTGCGCGAACATGCGATCGACACCGTGCTGCATTTCGCCGCGCGCATCGTGGTGCCGGACTCGGTGGCCGATCCGCTGGGCTACTACGGCGCCAACACCTGCAACTCGCGCAGCCTGCTCGCCGCCTGCGTGGCCGAAGGGGTTCGGCATTTCGTGTTCTCATCCACCGCTGCGGTGTACGGCACGGTGCCCGGCGGGCAGGCCTCGGAAGACACCCCGACCCAGCCGATCAATCCCTACGGCAGCTCCAAGCTGATGACCGAGTGGATGCTGCGCGACGCCGCGGCCGCGCACGATTTGCGCTACGTGGTGCTGCGCTACTTCAACGTCGCGGGAGCCGCTGCCGATGGCAGCATCGGCCAGCGCACGCCGGCGGCCACCCATCTGCTCAAGGCCGCCTGCGAAGTGGCGGTGGGCAAGCGTGCCCAGATCGGCATCTTCGGCACCGACTGGCCGACGCCCGACGGCACCGGCATCCGCGACTACATCCACGTCGAAGACCTCGCCGCCGCCCACCTGCGCGCACTCGACCACCTGCGCGCAGACGGCGAATCACTGACCCTCAACTGCGGTTACGGCCACGGCTACAGCGTGCGCGAGGTGATCGACGCCGTGCAGCGCATCAGCGGCCATGCCCTGACAGTAATCGAGCAACCCCGCCGCGCCGGCGACCCACCCATGCTGATCGCCCGCGCCGACCGCCTGCGCGAAAGGCTCGGCTGGGTCCCGCGTTATGACGACCTGGATTTTATCGTGCGCACCGCGCTGGACTGGGAGCGGAAGTTGGCGGCGGACGTCGCGGCTGAATGATGAAACGGCAAGTTTGCCGTTAGCTACCTGTGCAGTTGATCAGCGATGGATCGTCCGCCAATCGACTGATCCCGCCGTTTCCAGCTCAGACTTGGGTCGGTATCCGGATGCAGGTCGCCT
>JBBRFN010000124.1:0-7920 GCA_038224265.1 Lysobacterales bacterium | reverse complement strand
TGCACTCGGTGGTGGTTACGGCTGCGAATGAATCCGATGTGGCGCAGGTAGCCGAACTGCTGCACGGCAAAGAGACGGTCGTGTACGGCGACGGCGGCTACACCGGCGCCCAGAACTACGTGGACCGAAAGGACCTCGACTTGCAGATCGCGCGTCGTCGCAGCACTGTCGCGAATCTTTCTCGCGCCCGAGATCGTGTGAAGGCGATGCGCGAAGAGAAGCGCAAGGCGCAGGTTCGAGCCTTCGTCGAACACCCGTTCCGGATCGTGAAGTGCGTCTTCGGCTACGTGAAGGTGCGCTTCAAGGGGCTGGCGAAGAACACCGCCCAGGTGCTGACCTTGTTCGCGCTGGCGAATCTGTACATGGCGCGAAAGAAGTTGATGCCAGAGACAGGGAAGTTGCGTCCGCAGGTTGGGTAAAGCGGGGTAGAACCGCTCGAATCGGCGAAAATGCGCCGAAGAATGCTTCGAAAGTTGGGAACTTGTCGCAGGCGCGATGAGACTTCGAGATCTACACTAACTTATTCAGAGCTTCCTTAGGGGGTCGATTTGGTCAAGTGGTGAGCGCGGCGCGCAGATCCTGCAGCCGCGCTTTCTGCATTCCATCGGCATCGAAGTTGTGTGCATCCAGCCAGGCGCGCAACGCCGCGCCGACCAGTGGCCAGTCGCCGTCGATCATGCCGAACCACGCAGTGTCGCGATTCTCGCCCTTGAGCAGCATGTGCTGGCGGAACACGCCCTCGTACTGGAAGCCGAAGCGCAACGCTGCGCGCTGTGAAGCCTCGTTGCGGACATTGCATTTCCATTCGAGGCGGCGATAGCGCAGCGACTCGAACACGTGGCGGGCGATCAGGAAGAATGCGTCGGTGGCGACCCGTGTGCGCGCGATGGCCGGACCCCACAGAATGCCGCCGAGCTCGACCACGCCGTGTTCGGGCGTGATCCGCATCAGGCTCAGCCGACCTTCGCAGCGGCCGCTGGCGCGATCGACCACCGCGAACACCAGCGGATCGTCGGTGGCGATACTGCTCGCCAGCCAGGCATCGAAGGCGGCGCGATCGGCCGGCGGGTAGGCGAGCAGGAAGCGGAACAGTTCCTGCGCCTGTTCACCGCTGGATGCGTCGAACAAGGACTCGGCATGGGTCGCCGCGAGCGGCTCGATTCGCGCATAGGCGCCTTCGAGCACGCAACGCTCGGGCCGCGGTCGCGGGAACTGGACCGGTGCGTCGCCCATCGAGAGTCGGCGCGACTCAGCGCTCGAGCTCGATCAGCTCATACCAGGTCAGCATCGGTGCCGCGACCCCGCCCTGCACCAGCAGCGCATCGTCGTCGTCGGTGATCCAGACCTCGTAGGGCGGATGTTCGCTGCTGAAGCCGCTGTCGCCGGGATCCAGGTAACGGAAGTGGCGGGTGCGAAAGGTGCCCGCGGGTACGGTGACCATCTCGGAGCCGCAGTATTCGGCGTCGATATTGACGAAGGCCGCCAGCGGCGGCGTGGCGCCGCGCAGGTCGGGCGAGGGCAGGGCCATATGGAAGCTGCGCCGTGTGGTCGTGCTCCAGTCGAAGCCGGCGAGGTACCACGCGTCGGCCACCACCGGGTGGGTGCCGAAGCCGTCGATCGGCCGTGGCAGCGCCAGGCGCTGCGAGACGCGGCCCATCGAAGGGCTATACGACTCGCACTCGATGAAGTCCTCGCCGAAGCGGAACCAGCCGCTGCCGCAGAAGCGGTCGCCGACGCTGATACGCACATGGCAATCCATCGGCCGACGGTGTTCGTCGACCGAGTAAATCACGTCGCGCAGCACTGCAGGCGCGGGCTCCTCGATCTCGCAGTGCGCGCGCAGCGTGATCTTGCCGTCGCCATGGCGGGTGAAGTGGAAGCGCTCGTCGCCGCGGACTGCGCCGAGTCGATCGGGCTTGCGTGAGGTGTAGCGGATGCGGCCGCGGACGGACTGGTGATTCATGCGGATGGATTCCGGCGTCGTGGCGATTGAGCAGCGAATGGCGATGGAGCAGCGAATGGCAGATAGCGAGTGGCGAATGGGAAAGCGGGCTACGCGGTGATGGCGTGATTCGCGATCTTGCAGCGGTGTCGCCGCGTTGTCGCCTTAGGCGCGCTGCCATCCGCACGCTGCTCTGCCATTCGCCATTCGCCATTCGCCGCCCCTACGAAAACCACCACGGCGACTCGCCCCCCGTGTTCACCAGCAGGGCCTGCGGTCGCACGAAGCGGCGGATCGAGGCCGGGCCCATGCGCGAGCCGCCGAGTCCGGATTGCTTGAAGCTCTGCTTTTCGCCGCTGTGCACGACGCTGGTCAGCGCGGCGTCGTTGAGACTGATCGCGCCAGCGTGCAGGCGGCGCGCCAGGCGCTCGGCGCGCGCGAGGCTGCCGCTGAACACGGCGGCCGACAGGCCGTAGAGCGAGTCGTTCGCACAGGCGATCGCATGGTTCTCATCGCGCACGCGCAGCACCGGGATGACCGTGGCAAAGGTTTCTTCGGTGACGATCTTCATGTGTTCGGTGACGTCGACCAGCACGGTCGGCGGGCACCACGTGCCGCCGTCGAGCTCGACCAGAGCGCCGCCGGTCAGTGCGCGCGCACCGCGCGCCAGCGCATCGGCCAGATGTTCGCGCACGATCTCGATCTGCGCGGCGGCGATGATTGGTCCGATATGGCCGTCGCGCGGCGATGGATGCGCGAGCTTCAGCTGCCGCGCTTCGGCGACCAGCGCATCGATGAAAGCGTCGGCGACCGCTTCTTCGACATATACGCGCTCGATCGACATGCACGACTGCCCGCCGTTGACGAATCCGCCCCAGGCGATGGCGCGCGCCGCGCGCGGAATGTCCGCATCGTCCAGCACGATGGCCGCGTCCTTGCCGCCGAGTTCGAGGAAGGCGGGGATGAAGTGCCGCGCGCAGGCTTCGCCGACCATGCGTCCGGTGCGCACGCTGCCGGTGAAGCACAACAGGTCGACTAGCTCGATCAGTGCCGCGCCGGTGTCGCCCGCCCCGATCGCAATGCCGAGCACCGCGGCCACCACCGGTACTTCGGCCAGCGCCGCATGCAGTGGCGCTGCGAAACGCGGGGTGACCTCGCTGGGCTTGATCAGCACCGCGCAGCCTGCCGCCAGCGCCGGGATGGCATCGATCAGCGCCAGCAGCAGCGGGAAGTTCCATGGGCTGATCACGCCGACCAACGCATACGGCACGCTGGTCTGGCGCACCTCGATATGCGGCGGGCCGGCCGGGCGTGCGGCGGGATCGCGCAGCAATGCGGGCGCCTCGCTGGCCCAGCGTCGAATGATGCCGATCACGCTGTCGACTTCGAGCACCGACTCGTGCCAGCGGCCGGTGTCGCGGCACAGCGCGTCGACCAGTGCCTGCCGATGGCGGCCGAGCGCATCGGCGAAGGCATTGAGCGAGCTGCAACGCGCCCCGACCGGGGTCGCGGCCCACGCGATCTGAGCGCTGCGCAGTGCAGCTGCCAGATCGGCCAGCTGCTGCATATCGGTCACTGCCAGCTCTCCGTCGGGCTTGCCGGTGCGCGGGTCGCGCAGTTGGATGCAGGTGGCCATGCTGTTCTCTCAGTCTTCGGCCAGCACGCCGCTCGCGCGCATCGCGTCGATCACCGCGCGCTGGCGCATGGCGAACTCCGCGCGCTGCGGCACGCGTACGCCGCCGTTGGCTTCGCGCAGCCAGTTGGCAGCCAGCGGTGCTGGCGCCAGTCCGGCGGCAATGGCGGCTGCGGGCAGTCGCGACAGGGTATGCGCCATGCCGGGTTTGAGCCGGCGCCGGCGCAGCCCGCCGATATCGATCTCGGCATGCGCGACCATGCTTTCGCCAAAGCCGGCAGCGGCCAGCACGCGGCCGCCATCGTCGACGATCTTGCTCATGCCGTCGGTGGATGCGCCCGGAAACGGCACCTCGTACATGCCGCCGGAGTTGGCCGATACAACGAACGCGAGGTTCTCCACCGCGCGCGCGCGTTTGGCGATGTCTTTCGGCGTGGCCTCGGTGGAGCCGACCTCGCTGGTCGAATGCAGGAACACTTCGGCGCCGCGCAGGGCCAGCGCACGCGCGATCTCCGGATACAGGATCTCCTCCGATGCGATGCAGGCCAGACGCCCGAGCGCGGTGTGCGCCACCGGAAACACCGCATCGATACCGTAGCGGTCGAGATAAGCGTCCCATACATCCACCGGCGAGGGGGCGAACAGCGAGATCAACCGCCGATAGCGCAGCACGACCTTGCCCTGATCGTCGATCACGAAGCTGGTCTGGAAATACAGCGGTGCGAAGTGCGGATCGGCCTCGTAGGCGTTGCCGGACAAGAACACCGCATTATCCTGCGCGATACGACCGAGCTGCGCATACTCGGCACCGTCCATCGCGAACGCCGCGCGCTGCGTCCACGCCGGCAGCGTCTCGCCGAGCGGGAAGCCGGTGGCGAAGTATTCCGGCAGTACGACCAGCCGAACATCGGGTCCGATGAAAGCCTTCGAGGCGCGGATCTGCCCACCGATGCGCTCGATGTTGCGCGCGATCATGGCGCGCGCGGCGACCGCATCAGGGCTGCCATTGACCGCATGGCATGCGGTCTGCAGCGCCAGTGCGCGATAGGCGATGGCCTCGCTCACGCCAGGGTCTCCTGCTGCACGCCGTCGATCAGCACCACGCGGAATTCTCCGGTACCCGCCCGCAGGGCCTTGAGCCGAGCGTACTCCGGCGAGTGCCAGTAGCGGCGCGCCGCGTCCATGTCGGGCCATACCGAGATCACCAGCTTGCTGGCCTCCCAATCGCCTTCCAGCGCTTCGGTGGCGGTGCGGATCGCCAGATAGCGGCCGCCGTAGTGCGCCACCACTGCCGGATTGGCCTGCGCATAGGCCATGAAACGCGGCAGGTCGCTGATGCGGGCTTCGACGAACATGTAGGCAGGCATGGGTGTGGTCCGGGACTATTCGAACACCGGCGGGCGCCGGTCGATGAAGGCCTGTGCGCCTTCGGCGAAATCGCTGGACGAAAAGGCTTGCACGAAGGCGCGCTGTGCACTGTCGCTGTCGACTGCCGGATCGCCGGCCACGTGGGCGACCACTTGCTTGATGCCCGCGCATGCGCTGCGCGATGCCGCCAGCAGTGTTGCCAGCAGCGCATCCAACGCCGGCTGCAGCGCGTCGTCGGCGACCACGCGACTGAGCAGCGCGAATTGATGGGCTTCGGCCGCGTCGAGCATGCGCCCGGTCAGCAGCAGATCCTTGGCGCGCGCGGCACCCACCGCGGCGACCAGTCGGCGGGTATCTTCGGGGCTGTAGACCAGGCCCAGTTTGGCCGGCGTGAGTGCAAACCGCGAGCGCGCCGTGGCGATCCGGAAATCGCAGGCCAGTGCCAGGCCGAGGCCGCCGCCGACACACACGCCATCGATCGCGGCGATGGTCGGAATCGGCAGCCGTTCGAGCGCCAACTGGGTGGCCTGGACGATGGCGTTGTTGGCGCTCATGCGCGGCGGATCGACCAGCAGTGTCGACAGCTCGTCGATATCGGCGCCCGCGCAGAACGCGCCGGGTACGCCGCTGAGCAGCAGCACGCGCGCGTCGTCGATCGCCGCGAACGCAGCCGCCAGCGCAGACCATTCCGAGCTGCTCAATGCATTGCGCCGCGCGGGGCGCTCGATGCGCACGTGCAGCACCGCGCCCTCGCGCACCAGCACCACGGTGGACGACTTTTCGGTCATGCTCTGCGGGTCCGCTGGCACTGCGCGCGCTGCACTTGAACCTCACGAATCGGTCGCGACTGGCACCGGAAATTTGCTATATAGTTATAGCATTATGGCAAAGCCCGCCGTCGTCGTCGCGCCTGCATCCACCGGCTTCAACCCCGACGGCCTGACGCGCCTGCTGCGTGGCGATCTTCCCACGCCGCTTTACCACCAGATCTTCTCGATCCTGCGCGACCGCATCGTCGGCGGCGAATTCAAGCACGGCAGCCAGCTGCCCACCGAATTCGAACTGGCCGATGCCTTCGAGGTCTCGCGCATCACCGCCAAGCGCGCGCTCGACGAATTGGCCGCAGAGGGCCTGGTCGAACGCCGCCGCGGGCGCGGCACGCATGTGATCCATCGCCATCAGGCCAAGCCGGTTGCCGCACCGCTGACCGGCCTGCTGGAGAACCTCGAGATTCTCGGCGAGCATACCGAAGTGCGCCTGATCCAGTTCGAGCAGGCGGCACCACCCGAGGCGTACGCGGAGCTGTTCGACCTCGAGCCCGCGCAGGAGATCGCCCATGCCGTTCGTGTGCGCAGCAAGGACGGCCTGCCGTTCGGCCACTACGTGAGCTGGACCCGCACCACGCACAAGGCGTTCAGTGCGCAGAACCTGGCCAAGACCTCACGCATCAAGCTGTTCCGGCGCTGCGGCATCAAGCTCGCGCAGGTCGAGCAGATCCTGTCGGCCGCGCTGGCCGATGCAACGGTTGCGGCACGCCTGCAGGTGGAGCCTGGCGCTGCGTTGCTGACCCTCGACCGGCGCTCATACGACGCCGAGGGCATGCTGGTCGACCTTCTGCTGATTCACTATCGGCCGGATCAGTTCAGCTACCGGATGCGACTCGACCTCGGCGCGCAGGACGGCGCGCGCTGAGATGGCGGCATCGGCGACGCTGGCCGAGAAGATCCTCGCCCGCGCCAGCGGCCTTGAATCCGTGCGTCCCGGACAGATCGTGACTTGCGCGGTCGATCTGTTGATGATGCACGACTCCGGCGGGCCGCGTCGGGTAGCAGCCCGCCTGCAGCAGCTTGGCGCGAGAGTGTGGGATCCGGACAAGGTCGTGGTGGTCAGCGATCACTTCGTGCCGGCGACCGATCTCGATGGTGCCGAGATTCTTGCGCTGACCCGGCGCTGGGCGCGCGAGCAGGGCGTGCGCCACTACGACGGAATCGGCATCTGCCACGTCGTGCTGCAGGAACATGGCCATGTGCAGCCGGGCATGTTCTGTGTCGGCGGCGATTCGCATTCGCCCAGTGGCGGCGCGATGGGTGCGTGGATGGTCGGCGTTGGTGCGACCGAGGTCACCGGCGTGCTGGTCACCGGCGAGATCTGGATCAAGGTGCCGCAGTCCGCGCGCATCGAGTGCACTGGCGTGCTGGGTGCGGGCGTCAGCGCCAAGGACATCATGCTGCACCTGTGCGCGCGTTTGGGCATGAACAACGATGCGCTGGTGTTCGAGTACGCCGGCGCTGCGGTGCGCGCGATGTCGATGGCCGAGCGCCTGGTGTTGTGCAACATGTCGGCGGAACTGGGCTGCGAAACCGGCATCGTCGAGCCCGATGCGCTGACCGTCGAAGCGCTCGCCGCAGCCGGCCGGCCGTTCGCCGGCGAGCTGTCGCGCTGGCGCAGCGATGCCGATGCCGCGTTTGCCGCCACCCACGTGGTCGATGCCGCAGCACTGGCGCCGCAGGTGGCCGCACCGCATTCGCCGGCCAACAGTGCCGGCATCGATCAGATCGAGCGCGGGATCCGCATCGACCAGGCCTACATCGGCGCGTGCACCGGCGCGAAGTTGTCCGACTTGCAGATGGCGGCAGCAGTGCTCAAGGGCCGCAAGGTCGCCGCCGGCACCCGCCTGCTGATCGCGCCCGCTTCCACCGCGATGACCGCGATGGCAGCGGCCGATGGCACGCTGGAGATCCTCACTGCGGCCGGCGCCATTCTGCTGCCCAGCGGCTGCGGCGCGTGCGCCGGCATGGGTGCGGGCATGTTGGCCGCAGGCGAGACCTGCATCGCATCGACCGCGCGCAACTTCAAGGGCCGCATGGGTTCGGCGCAGGCGGCGGTGTGGCTGGGCTCGCCGTACACGGTGGCCGCATCCGCCGTGCGCGGTGCGATCAGCGATCCGCGCGAGCTGCTGGCATGATCCTGCGCGGCC
>JBBRFN010000123.1:0-7964 GCA_038224265.1 Lysobacterales bacterium | reverse complement strand
CCTCGGACACAACGGCGCTGGCGCCGACACCATCGTGATCGCGCTCAGCGGCACGATTGCTCCAGCGAGCCCGTTGCCAGCCATCAGCACCCCGATCGCGATCGTGGGCCCCGGCCGCGATGCGCTCACGCTCACCGCTGCGAGTCAGCCCGCCGGCTTGCAGCGCATGTTCCTCGTCGCCGGCGGCGAGCTGCACCTTGAAGGCCTGACGCTGGTCGGCGGCAGCGTGCGCGGCGGCGTCGGCGGCACCTGCCAACAGCGTTCCGGCTGCGGCGGTGGTGGCGCCGGCCTCGGCGGTGTGGTGCTGGTCAACCAGGGCGCGTTGTCGATCGCCGGCGCGATCGTCCGCAGCGGCGCGGTCACCGGCGGTGATGGCGGTTCGCGCAGCTTGCCGGCGGGCAGCAACGGCGGTGGCGGCGGTGGCGGCATCGCTGGCGCTGGTGGTGCGCCGGGCAGTCCCACCGCCGAATCCGGCGGCACGGGCGGCAGCGGTGCGCCGCTATCGAGCCTGATTGCACAGCCAGGCCAGAGCGGCGCGCCGGGCGCCGGTGGCGGCGGTGGCAACCAGATCGTCGGCAGCGTGGTCGGCGGCGAGGGCGGTTTCGGTGGTGGCGGCGGCGGTGGCGGTCGCATCGGCGGGCAGAATCCTGCGGGTGGCGTCGGCGGATTTGGTGGCGGCGGTGGTGGCCGCGGCGCAACCGGTGCGGCCGATGGCCCGGGCGCGGTCGGTGGCAGTTTCGGCGGCGCGGGCGGTCGTAGCAGCGGCGTCGGCAATATCGGCGGCGGCGGCGGTGGCGGCGCCGGACTCGGCGGCTGCGTGTTCGTGCGCGCAGGTCGTCTCGAGGTCGCCGACACCCGATTCGAGGGCTGCCTCGCTGGCGGCGGCGCCGCAGGCGTCCACCTGGACGGAAACCTCGGGCAGCCCGGCCAGGGCAAGGGCGGTGCGCTGTTCCTGGCCGACGGCGTCGACGCGATCCTCGCCAACGTGCAGTTTGTCGGCAACGATGCGGCGGACTCGACCGGCAGCAGCTTCGTGCCCGGCGGACCGGCGGACACCGACGACGTGTTCGGCACGGCGCGGCGCGCGCTGTTCGCCAACGGCTTCGAATAAGCCACGCACTGCGACGCGGCGGCCGGCGCTCAGCTTGTGCCGCGCCGTGCCGATCACTCGCCGAGCGTATGCCCGCGCTCCGGAATGGCCAGCAACTGCGGACAAGCACGGCGTAAACCCTGGGTGGCGAATCAAACGTCGAACGAGGAAACGTCGAACGAGGAAACGGCGAACAGGAACGGCGAGCAAAGACATCCACGCGGGCCACGGTGAGCGGCCCGTGCGCGCATCTACGGCAGGCAGGAAAGCCCCCGCACCGTAGTCAGTCGCTGTAGTGGCATGCTGCCTGCACCATAATTTGCGAGTGGGCTATCCCAATCCAGCCGCAGCTGTTCGCTGTCGGTGGCGGTAAGCGTCAGCGTGCCCCAAGGCTCGTTGCGCACCTGCGCGGAATCGAACGCCGGTGGGAAGTTGCCGCCACTGGTGATGCGGGTGGCCAGCACGGCGCGATTGCCGCTGATCGGGCCCTGGCCGATCAACCAGCGCGGTTGACCGCCGTTGTATACATACCAAATCGCGACCAGCTGTCGTCCGGAGGGTGTGTCGATCACCTCCAGCGTAAGTCCGTGCCCCGATTGCGCGGCGTTGTACCACGTGCCGCTGTGACAGGCGGCGAGACGATTGTGCGACGACTCGCCCGGAATCTGCTGCGCAAGTTGGGTCAAGCGGCTCAAGTTCATGCTGCCGCCGACAAACCGCGGGTAACTCGTGGTCCACCGAACCTGCGCCTGTTGCGCGCTATCGAACGTAAACACTGCCTCGCCCCAGGGCTCGCGGCGAACCGCAGCGGGATCGAAGGCTGGCGGGAAGTCAGCGCCGCTGGTGACGAAGAGCTGCACTCGCGCCTGATTGCCGGTAGCTGGACCAGTGCCGATCAACCAGCGCTGTTGTCCGTCGACATAGGTGTACCAGGCTGCAACCAGCGCCGGCGCGCCGTTGGCCGTGATGGTCTCAAGCAACCAGCCGTGCCCCGGTTGCGCGGGGTCGTAGAAACTACCGCTGGTATCAGCGCCAATCGCGTACGCTGCAGGCGCGTCGACGTGCAGTGTGACGCGACCCAGATTGGAATCCAGACGCCCATCCGAGGCGGCGAAAGTAAAATCGGTATCACCGCGGAAACCGGGCTCGGGCAGGTACTGCGCTTGGCGACCGGTCAGCGCCACCGTGCCCGACGCAGGCTGCGCGACGATTCGCAATGTCAGCGGTTCGTTGTCCGCATCGCTGGCCGGCAAGGTGAGATTGCCGGCCATCGTGAGCACGCCCGGCACGATCACGTCGGCGACTACTGGCGCACGGTTGCGCGTAGCGCTTTCGCTGCCTGGCCCGTTATGGCAGGTGTAACAGCCAATCCGGTAGCCGCGCCAGAATGTGCGACTGCCGAAACCCGTGTTGGACGTCCAGGTCGACTGTGACTGGCTCAGCGGCCCGCCGCGGTCATCCGCACCGTGACATGCGCGACATCCGGCCGCGCCGCTGCCCTCGGCGCGATCGCCATGCGCGGAGATCCAGCTTTGCCCGACCGGATGCATGCCGTGCGGGCCGCCCAGGTTCGACGCGAGGTTGCCACGGTGGCAGGCGGTGCACTGCGAAAGCATGCCCTCGTGACCCTGCAGGGCGAGACTCTGCACGTTGTCGTTCGGATGGCTGGCGGGAAACTCCGCGTGGGTGGAGCCGTGACAGGCCGAACATGCAAGGCCGCCATGGCCGGAGGAATAGCGGAACAGGTCGAGTCCTGGCGCCGGAACGTTCGCGCTGGTCGCAAAGGTGCGGTCGACCGGCGCACGCAGATTGCCGCTGGCGTCGAACGCATTGTCGAAACGGATTTGGCCGGCGTTGACGGTGGCCGTGCCGGTATGGCAATTCTGGCAGCTGGGCTCTTGCAGCCAGCCCTGCCGCCCACTGGCGCCGACCTTGCTCATGTTGCCGTGGCAATCCTGGCATTGCATGGCCAGGCTACCGTCGGCTGCGACCGCCGCACCCATCGCACCACGCAGGCATCGCGTCGTCGAACCCGGGTGGCAGCGATAGCAGGTCCCGCGATTGCTGCTGTCGTCGAGCATCTGGCCGCTGAATGGATCGCGCGCACGCGCATGGCTGCCGTGCAGCGCCGTCGTCAATGCTGCAATGCCTGCGATCCCCGTTCCGGGCAGCGCGTTGGAAGCGTGGCAGCCCGCGCACAACACCGGGCGGCGATCGCGGGTCGCGCTGGCGTACAAACCGTCGGCGTTGAGCCCCAGTTGCGCCAAGGCGCGTGCGTAGTCGGGATCGGCAGCCTGCTGTTCATCGTGTTTGCGCAGAATGTTGAGCCGATAGTCGCGCTGGAAATCCGCGTCATTGGCCCAGCCGACGACCGGTTGGGCCCGCGCGACTGCGCCCGACCGGTGGCAGGCCGAGCAGTCCATTTCGTCGGAGACCGGCAGTACCACCCGGGTTTCGGCGAGCAGACCACCCAAGGCGTCGCGCGCGACCACCCGCACCATGGGGTAGGGATTGCTGCGTCCAGCGTCATCGCGCGGCACGATCGGAATACCTTCGGCAACAAAGCGGCGCTGGCGCGCATTCCATGTCAGTGGTTGCGGCGTGTTGGATGGGCCGGGCATGCGGCAGCCGGCCAACCCCGTATCAGGCGCCGGGTTGACCCCGAACAGGGACTGCACGTGGTTCCAGAAGTTGGTGCGGCCAATCGCCGAACTCGTGATCGACCCGTTGCCGTCGGCCACCGCCTCATAGCTGAGCATTACGCGCGAGGGATCGTTGACCAGACGTCCGCTGCCGTCGATGACTTGTGCGTGCAGGTTGTTGTATGGCGGCAGGATCGCGAACACCGAGTAGTCGGCATCCATGCAATGCATGCCAAGGTCGTTCCACGCGATCACCGTCCAACCAGTGGTGGCCGCGGTTGCGGGCAGCGCAAACCAGAGCACAAGCGCGGCCAGCAAGGCGCTGGGGATGTGCAGCGATCGCCGTATCCGTTGCTTCAACACGACGCGCTCCTGCGACCTACTCGCTGCAATGTTAAACCTTACTACATTAGATAAAAGTAAATACATGGACAATGTGCGTTGCGAGCGATCGGCTGAGTGTCCCGATTCGGACTCATTCCCGTTCGCGCTCGCGATCGCTGCATCCATGGCGGGACTGAAACGCGCAGGCCCGCAGCGCGGACTGCTGACGGTGGCGAGGCGATCGAAGCCGCCCGAGATCATGCCTGTCCCGATTCGTAAATCCCGGATTGCTGGTCTGCGCGCCCACGATTCGACGCGGTCGTCGTCGCGCCATGGCGAGCGGCGATCAGGCGGCGGGAATCAGGGAGCGGAGATCCGAGGGGATCAGAACAACCGTGACTTTAGAGAAATGCGGATGGGGAGTAGCCCTGATGCCCGATTCGATGCCGCCCGTTTGTTCGCGAGCGCCGACGGCGCTGCAGACTGCCGTGGATGTCCCGGTCTTGTGCTCGGTCTTGCGGATGTCCCAGCCATGTGTCCCGCGCCATGCAACTCGCGCCTGACCTGCCGTGCACCTGAAGCGGTCAGCCCGCGACGTTTGTAAACCAGGTGTTACGATATTCGCATGCTCGGAGACCCCAACCACGAGTCGACCGCCACCCTTCTGTCGCTCATCCACAGCGGCGATGAAAGGGCACGCGAGCGACTGATGGCGCGGTACTTGCCGTTGCTGCGCCGATGGGCGCACGGGCGCCTGCCGCAATCGGCGCGCGATCTGAACGACACCAACGATCTGGTCCAGATCACGCTGATGTCGGCGATGAAAAACATCGATCGCTTCGAGTCGCGCCACGAGGGTGCGCTGCTCGCGTACCTGCGAACGAGCTTGCTCAACGCTGTCCGTGGCGAACTGCGGCGTGTCGGTCGACACGGCGTCAACGCGCCATTGCCCGACGATGACCAGCTGCAGGAACATGCAGCAGCGACACCGCGACTGGATTCGGATCAGTGGCTGGACTACGAAAGCGCATTGGCGAAACTGCCCGAACGCAAGCGCGAAGCGGTATTGCTGCGGCTGGAGTTCGGCTTCAGCTACGCCTAGATTGCCGCCGCCATCGACAGCCCGAGTGAAGCGGCTGCATCGATGATGGTATCGCGGGCGTTGGTCGAGTTGGCGCAGCATCTCGGATGAGCATGGAGTCGAAAACCGCCGAGGAAATGGCCAGACGCATTGCCGATAGCGAGTCGATCGATTTACGTGGGCTGGGTACCGAAGATGCCGCGCTCGCCAGCGGCCTGCGCAAGCTGGCCTCGCTGGCCCAGGCGATGCGCGTGGGCTGCGCTGCTGGCAGCAGCTGGGGTCATCTGCAACGTCTGCAGCTGGCGGGACAGGGCGGCTTCGGCGAAGTATTCCGCGCCTATGACCCAGCGCTGGATCGCACGGTCGCGCTGAAGCTCTAACGCGCGGACAGTACAAGGATCAATGCGCGGGTACGGGTCTGGCTTGTGAACTGAGGCATCGGGATCGCCTGCGTGATGTGGGGCTTGCCAGGTTCAATGCGCCCCAGCCACTGAATCCAACATCCGGGCCGGGACAGGCCTGCGCGGGGTGCCGGCAGGCCTATCGCCGCGCCCGCCTGTTTGATTGATGGGCCTTCCGGCATTGGATGGGATAAGACCCTGACGCAGGGCAGACGACCCCCGACTCAAGCCTCCCAGCGAGCGATGGCATGCCCATGTTCTCTCCAGCCCAAACCAAGCCGATTCGGATCGCTCAGACGCCGCACGCTTATGCAAGCGCGAGGTCGCGCCTGGCGGGAATCGCCCGTGCACTGGGGCTTTCTGCGCTCCTGCTGTTGCCGTGCACTTACGCGCATGCGGCCAACTGCACGTGGAATGCGGGCGTTGGTGCTTTCGACCTGCCGGCGAACTGGTCGGGATGCGCGGACGTGCCAGGGCCCTCGACACGCTTTCCAGGGGCCGGCGACGTTGCCCTGATCGCCAATGGAACCGCGCAACTCTCGCTCAGCGCGGTCGCCCTCGCCGAGCTTGAACTGGGCAGCGGTGGCGTACTGGCGGTGGTGGGTTCGAACCTTCCGACCGTGACCATCAACACGGCCTTGCGCTTGAATGGCGGCTCCACCACGACGGTGCTCGGCACCAATCAGTTGCGCCTGACCCTGCCAGCCAGCGCCAGCACGCAGTTGTTGGCCACATCGACCCTGGGCAACGCGACATTCTTGACCAACGCTGGCGCAATGAGCCTGGGCTCGGCCACCGGCACCTCGCTGACGTTGGCTGCTGCAGCCAGCATCACGAATCAGGCGGGCGGCACCATCACCATGTCCGGCGGCGATTCACGCCTGTTTCTGACCGGGTCGAGTTCGCTGCTCAACGAGCCCGGCGCAACCGTCAGTATCGCGGGCAACGCAATACTGGGTAAGCCGGCAGCCGCTGGCGGCGGAGGCGTGCTGGTCACCAATACCGGGAGTTTCAATGTGACCGGTCCCGGGACGCTGACGCTGCCCAATGGCGGTAACGGTTCGGTGACACTGCGCCAGTTCGGCCAGATGACCGTCAGCAATGCGAGCGTGGCCTGCCCCAGCGCTCAGTGCACCGTGCTGTTCGCCCGCGACAGCAACTTCCCCACCACGGAAAGCCGGATTCATCTGGCCAACGCGACCATCGATCTCGGCGGTCCGGGCACGCTTTTTAGCGCTCCGCGAGGGACAATACTTTCCGGGGTCGGCACCCTGAATGCAGCGCTCAGCCTTGCGGGCAGGCTTCAGCCTGGCGCGGCGAGTGGACCGCCCTACGGCACGTTGAGTGTTTCTGGCAACCTGCAGATCGCGTTGGACGGCAGACTGGAGATCGATCTTGGCGGCACTGCGATCGGAAATTACGATCGAGTGATCACCAGTGCCGCGTTGAGCGTCGGGTCGCAGTTCGCGGTCGATGGCGGCGGGGTCCTGGCGCTGAATCTGGCATCAGGTTTTGCGCCTGCCTTGGGCGTTGCGGTGCCGGTGATCGGCTACAATACGTTCACGCCGGATCGCGGATTCAATCTGATCGAGTCGAGCTACGCACTGGACTTTGCCACCCGCTTCGATGCCGGTGCAATGTCGGTGTTTCCTGCGCCGCGCATCGATCTGATCGACACCAGTCTGATCGAGGGCAACAGCGGCGAGTCGATCATGACCTTCGAACTGCGCCTTTCCGAACCCAGCGCGCAGACCGTGACCGCAAGGCTGAATCGGTCCATCCTCGGCACGGCCTCCAACAGCGAGTACTCCTTGTTCGCGCTCGATGGCAGCGCCTTTTTCAACGAAATCGATCCGATGGTTACCTTTGCACCGGGGCAAACGCAGCGCACCGTGCGCACGAAGATCGCCGGCGATATCCTGGCCGAAGCCGATGAGGATTTTCTGCTTGAACTGGGGCGGCCGAATCTGAGCAATGCCGCGTTCGGCAATGGCATTCGCGGACATCTGGCCATGGTCGGCACCATCCTGACCGACGATCTGCCCGCAGGTACGCGCTACGTGCTGGCCGCCCAACAAAACAGCTCAGCGGGAGTTCGGCGCTATACCAGTGGTGGCGTTTTTCTCGATACCTGGCCCACGGACACTACCGCGCCTAGCCAACCCAACGGCGGGATGTGCTTCGCACCCAACGGCGATGTGCTGATAACGCGTTTCTACGCCGATATCGACGGGCCGATCCTGTTCAGCCGCAACGGAGCGCCCAGACTGCGCAGATTCGCCAGCGGCTCCGGTGTGCAGTTCAATCAGCACGAGTCCTGCGTGTTCGATATCGCCGGAGATGTCTACATCGGACAGGCGGGCGTCCCGGCAAATACCGATGCGCAGGTGCCGATCCTGAAGTTCAGTGCCACCGGGGTGCTGCTG
>JBBRFN010000122.1:0-7998 GCA_038224265.1 Lysobacterales bacterium | reverse complement strand
ATGCGTTGTGGCTGATCCTGACCTCGCCCGAATACGTGGTGGAGCGCTGATATGTCGACCTTCAAGCGGCGCGAATTCCTGCATCGTTCGCTGTGCACCGTGGCCGGCAGTGCGGCCTTCGGATCGATGTTCGGCAAGATGTCGCTGGCCAACGCGGCAACGCCGATGCTGCAAGGTGCCGGCAGCGACTATCGCGCACTGGAGTGCATTTATCTCTACGGCGGCAACGACTGCTTCAACATGATCGTGCCGCGCGATGCCGGTCATGCGACCTATGCGGCCACCCGCACCAACTTGGCGATCGCGCAGAACACCCTGCTGCCGCTCAATCCGGTGGTCGCGCCAGTCGGCGGCGGCCAGTACGGTCTGCACCCGCAGATGACCGGCCTGCAGTCGCTGTTCAATGCGCAGCGCGCCGCGATCGTGGCCAACGTCGGCCCGCTGGTGCGCCCGGTCAACAAGGTCAGCTACCAGCAGCCCGGCACCCTGCTGCCGCCGCAGCTGTTCTCGCACTCGGACCAATCGGTGGTGTGGCAGACCCCACGCGCCGACACCGCAAGCCGCACCGGCTGGGGCGGCAAGCTGGCCGACATCTTCTTCGCCAGCAATACCAACCAGACCCTGTCGATGAACGTCTCTCTGTCGGGCGAGAACGTTTTCCAGGCCGGTGAGGCCGTGCTGCCGTACTTCATGTCATCCAGCGGCGTGGAGACCATCGACCCGATCGAGACCGGTGCTGCCAACTGTGCCGACGGTGGCCAGGGTTGGAACCAGCGTCGCTGCCAGACCTTCAATGCGATGCAGGCGCTGACCTATGCCCACCCGTTCCAGCGCGCCTACGTCAATCGCTTGCGCGCGACCCGCGACACCTCGCGCATGGTCGACACCGCACTCGATGCGGTGCCGCGCAACGATCCATTGTTCCAGCCGTTCTGGACCGCGTTCGGACTGGCATGGAATCCGTCCAATCTTGCCGCGCTTCCCGATCTGGGCGAGCAGTTGCTGATGATCGCGCGCATGATCCGCGCACGAAACACGCTGCAGATGTCGCGCCAGCTGTTCTTCGCCGGCATCGGCGGCTTCGACACCCACGATGCGCAGCTCGCCGACCATGGCCCGTTGTTGCGGCAGGTCTCGCAGGGCCTGAAGGCCTTCTACGACGTGCTGGCAGCGCCCAGCATGCTGCTCGACAACAAGGTCACCACGTTTACCGCCTCCGAGTTCGGCCGCACGCTGAGCAACAACGGCGATGGCACCGATCACGGCTGGGGCGGCCACCACATCGTGGTCGGCGCGAGCGTGGCCGGTGGACGCATCTACGGCCGCATGCCGAACCTGTCGGGCAACTCGCAGAACAATCCCGACGACGCCGGCTGGGGCCAGATCATCCCGACCCTTGCGGTCGACCAGTACGCGGCCACCCTGTGCAAATGGTACGGACTGAGCGATGCCGATCGCGGCACGATCTTCCCCAACCTGCAGTTCATGAGTGGCAACCTGCTCTCGATCCCGGGCCCGGATCTGGGCTTCATGCTGCCGGTCTGAGATCGCGCATCGCAGGTCTGGTCTGGCGCTGCCAGCGAATGCGGCTCGCCTGAGATCCACATACCGCCCATCGCGGCGATCCAACTCGTCGCCAGTGCTCACTATCGATGTGGGTGCCGCCATGGCGGCGACCGGGGTACCTTTCGGTCGCTGCAGTCACCGCCATGGCGACTCCCAAAGTCGCACCCCACCGGGTCCGATAACCGCGTATCGTCGGCAGCCCATCTGTACAGCAGGAACACCTCCATGGCCGATCCTCGCGTCGCCATCGTCACCGGCTCCACCAGCGGCATCGGCCTCGGCATCGCGCGCGCGTTGGCAGCGCGCGGCGATAGCGTGGTGCTCAACGGCTTCGGCGAGCCTGCGGCCATCGAAGCGCTGCGCGCGTCGCTGGGTGCTGCCGGTGCACGCATCGACTACGATCCGGCCGACATGTCCAGGCCCGACCAGATCGAGCGACTGGTGCGCGATGCGCAAGCGCGTCATGGGCGGATCGACCTGGTGGTCGCCAATGCCGGCATCCAGCACACCGCACGGGTCGACGCCTTTCCGCCCGAGCGCTGGGACGCGATCATTGCGATCAATCTGTCGGCCGCGTTCCACCTCGCCCGCGCGGTGCTGCCGGGCAGGCAGGCGCGCGGCCACGGGCGCATCGTCAACATCGCCTCGGTGCACGGGCTGGTCGCATCCGGCGAAAAGAGCGCCTATGTCGCGGCAAAACACGGTGTGGTCGGCCTGACCAAGGTGATCGCGCTGGAGAATGCCGAGTCCGACATCACCTGCAATGCGATCTGCCCGGGTTGGGTGAAGACGCCGCTGGTCGAGAAGCAGATCGCCGATCGCGCGCAGCGCGACGGGGTGTCGATCGACCTGGCGCAGCGCGCGCTGCTGGCCGAGAAGGAACCCTCGTTGCGTTTTACCTCGGTCGAAGACATCGCCGCTGCGGTGCTGTTCCTGTGCGGCCCGGGCGGCGGCAACATCACCGGCACCACGCTCGCACTCGATGGCGGCTGGACGGCGCGCTGAAATGGCGCGCCGGCGCTCCCGTAGCGCAGGTCGCCCCGACTTGCGAAGGTCGCTGCGCAATAGAAGGCTGCTGGCGATACCCACTGACGCCAGTCAGAATGCCGATCCGCCTCCGGCCCGCAGCGCATGAGCAACGAAGCCCTGGTCCGTCACCTCGAATCCTGCGTGGAGCGCGCGCGGCTCGCACCGCTGTCGTTCGGCACGGTGTTCGGCGAACTCGGTCGCGACGGCATCGCGATGACCCTGCTGGTGTTGTGCCTGCCGTTCCTGCAGCCGATCTCGTTGGGCCCGCTGGCCAGCGCCGGTGGCCTGGTTCTGGCCGGCATCGGCTGGCAGCTGGTGCGCGGCCGCAGCGAGCTGTGGCTACCCGCCAAAGTGCGCGATGCCGCACTCGAGTCGGCTGGCTGGGAGCGTTTGCTCGGCGTGTGCCGCTGGCTGGTCGGGTTGTTCGCCAAGGTCACCCGCACGCGGATGACGCGCTGGACCGACGGCGAGCGTGGGCACCGCACCGCCGGCTGGTTCGCCATCGTCGGCGGCCTGCTGCTGGCGATTCCATTCGGCGGCGTGCCGTTCAACAACATGCTGCCGGCGCTGATCGTGGTGAGCGCGGCGATCGCGGTGCTCGAGCGCGACGGGCTGATGTTCGCGATGGCCGCGTTCTGGGTGCTGGCGACACTGGCGTATTTCGTGCTGATCGCGTGGGCGTTTTACTACTTCGGCAGCGAGATCAAGGATTGGATCGCGGCCAACCTGCCGAGCTGGCTGGGCTGAGCCGCCGATTGGATCGAGCGGTCCGGTCCTTCGGCCGGTCCGAGCACTGCGCCTACTCGAAACCGTGCTCGCGCCGCAGGATGCGGTCGACGCCGTCCTGCGGATGGCGGGCGACCGCGTCCCATGAAGGATCGCCCTCGTCGGCGAGGTCGACTACTTCGGCGCTCTTCATCTTGGCGCCGAATACGCCCAGCGCCAGCACCGCTGGCCGCTCTTCGCCCTCGTCGGTTTCAACCGCGCAGAAGACGCCGGGCAAGTCGCCGCCCTTGCCGCCGGTCGATACGAAGCGGTCGAGCACGCGATAGGTCAAGCCGGTCGGGGTGCGCAGGGCATCGCCGGGTAAGGGCGAGAGCCGAGGATCGCGGGAGGCTCGGGGCATGGCGTAAGAGTGTGGGGCTGTCCGGTTTGGCTGCAGTCAATCCACGATCACGCAGGCCAGCGGCCTGCGATCCGCAATCCAGACTGCACTTGGCTGCGGCGGCCACTGTGTTGGGTTGTGCGCCATCGGTTTGCCAGCATTGCAGCCATGGGACGTCGGGAACCTGAAGTGCTGGCGGATTTCTAGCACACACGCGTCGAGGCGATAAGGCGGCAGTCGTCCGTATCGACCAGCGGACGGTATCTGTTCATCGAAACGTACTCCGTCCATGGCCGGGCTGCCGGGCTCAGCGGCACGGATACCAGCGCGGTGCCGCCGCGGCGTCGTTCTCGGCAGCGCCCAGGACGCTGACCTGCAGTCGCGTGAAGCGCAGCGCGTCACGGGCAACCACCCGTGAGCAGATGTCCTGCAGGATCGCGTTGCGGCGTTCATCGTCCAGCGGCCCGCGCAGCGAAACCGCCAGCGTGGAATTGCTCGACCATGCCGCCGACGCGACGCCGTTGACCAGCAAGGATTCGGCGGCCGCGAAGTCGCGCTGCTGGGCCAGCTCTGCCTCGCTCGGCTCGGCCACCGGCGCACGTGCTGCGCGCGCGACACGTTCACTGGCCTCGGCGGCCGCGTTTGTGGATTGCGCCCCGTTGCGCGGCGCAGCGTTCGCAGCGGCGGTCTTGCTTGCGGGCCGGGAGGCGACTGGCGAGGCGCCGGATTCCATCGCCTGCAATCCCCACAGCCCCGCGCCGAGAAGCACCAGGGCCGCGCCACCGATCGCCAGTACGGCGAGCTTGGACTGCGCGCGCTTGCCGGCGGCCGTTGCGCGATCCTGTGCATCGGCCAGCAAGGCCTCCGGCAGCAGGCCCTTGACGCTGCTCCACAGCGGTTCGCCATCGAGCAGGCTAACCGGAACGTTGCGCGCAGCATCGATCGCTGCAGCGTCGAAGGCGCCGGAGGTGGCGATCACGCCGGACTGCGCCTGTTGCGCGGCGAGCATGCCCGCGAGCAGACGCACCGGGCCCGCGCCGACCAGATACGAACCACCGTGCTTGACCTGCAGCAGCACGCGCTCCTCGGCGCGGGTCAGGATCATGTCGACGCCGTCTTCGCCCGGTTTGCGCTGGTTGGTCTGCGCGGCGTATCCGCGCGACTCGAACGATTGCGTCACCAGTTGCGCGAACTCTTTCCAGCGCAAGCCGCGCACCACTTCGAGACCCGCTGCCACCTCGCGCTCGCCGCGCTTGCGCGCGGCTGAAAGGCGCATCGCGAACGCGGCAGCAAGAATCAGCAGGCCAGCGGCCAATGGCAACAGGTACAGGCTCATTGCGCGTCGATCTCCATGAGCGCGGATTCTAGCCCGGATTGTTCAACAGATCGCGAAACCGCGGTGCATGGAGTCGTGATTTCCAGATGCGATCGCGACCTCGGAATGATCCTCAAAACAACAGCGCGAGCGCAAAAAGTCCAAGCATCGTGAACGCCAGCGCGATCTTGCCGATCGCGCCGAACAGCAGGCCGATGCTGGCGCCGACACCCGCCTTGGCCGCCTGCTGCAGATTCTGGGTGACCAGCGCTTCGCCGGCGACCGCACCGACGAAAGGTCCGAGCAGCAGCCCGGGCAAACCGAAGAACAGACCCACGATGGCGCCGACGCCGGCGCCGATGAACGCCCACTTGCTGGCGCCCGCGATGCGGGTGCCGAATGCGCTGGCAAGCAGATCGATGCCCACCGCCAGCACCGTCAACACCGCGAGTGCGGCGACGCTCCAGATGCTGATGTGCTGGAAATCCCCGACCCAGGCCGCCAGCAGCATGCCCGCAAACACCAGCGGCACGCCCGGCAAGGCAGGCAGCACCGTGCCCGCCAGGCCCAGCAGCACCATGATGCCGGCGATCGCGTAAAGCAGTTCGGGATTCATCGCCACCTCGTCATGGATTCGCCCCAGAGGCTAACATCGGGCCATGGCATCGCGAATTCCAGCATGACTGCCGACACATCCGGCAGCGCCGCGCCAGTGACCCACGCGGGTGGCTGCCACTGCGGGCGGGTCCGCTTCGAGGTCGACGCGGCAGCCCGCATCGAGGCCCTCGACTGCAACTGTTCGATGTGCGCGATGTCGGGTTTCCTGCACCTGATCGTGCCGCGCGAGCGCTTCCGTCTGCTGCAGGGCGAGCAGGGCCTGAGCACCTACACGTTCAACACCGGTGTGGCGCAGCACCGTTTTTGCCGCGTTTGCGGCATCAAGAGCTGGTACGTGCCGCGTTCGCATCCGGATGGCATCGATGTCAACGTGCGCTGTCTGGATCCACGGACGATTCAAGCGGTTGCGACTACGCCGTTCGACGGACGCCAGTGGGAGCGCAGCGTGGTCGCGCTGCGCGACTTAAGGTAGCGAAGCCGGGCTTGGGCAGGGTTGCGAACCGTCGACGTGCCCGCGCGCCCTGGTTGGCGACGTCGATGCCACCTCGGCGATCGAGGCACCCGTCGATCGGCAGCCGGCGCCCGTGACGTCAGCGGGGTATCCCCGCATACTCGTGACCCATTCCCCGCTGTCGGAACTGTACATGGCGCGTCGTCGCTCCAGGTTTCCCCGCAATCTGATCGTGCTGGCGCTGCTCGCCGCTGGCGGTTTCGCCGCGTGGCGTTTCGCGCCTGAATCCATGCGTGGCGCGTTTGATCGCGATGGTTCACGCACGCCGGTCAGCGGCGGTGTCAATGCATGCACCATGGTGGCCCCCGAAGTACTCGCACAGATGATCGGGCGTGCAGCGGTCGAGCCGCGTCGCACGGCACCGGCCCAAGGCGTGCCCGCAGCCAGTGCTTGCACCTGGGTGTTCTTCGGTGGGCAGGTGATCGGTCGGGCGTTCACCGTCGACTCGCTGCGGCGCGGGTCGGTGAATCTGAGCTTGAGCGACTACTACCGCAGCATCGTGACCGGCCTTGAATACGAGTTCAAGCAGGTGCCGGCGACCGTGATCGGCATCGGCGACGAAGCGGTGGCCGCCGGATTCGAGGGTGGAACACCGCCGCAATTGGTCGTGCTTGGCAGCGATCTGGTGCTGACCCTCGAAGTCACCGGCATCGACCGCGCCACGACCGAGTCGTTCGCCCGCGCACTGCTGGCCAACCGTTGAGCAGCGCATGGGCGCTTCGCAGCCGCAGCTTCTCAAGCGCGACCATCTCGGCTCGATCAGCGTAGTCGGTGCGGACGATGCGACGCTGATCGAACGCGATACCGATCACGCCAGCTTGCTGGTGCGCTGGATCGCACGCGCTGCCGCCGCGCGAGAAGCGCGCGCGCTGCGCGCACTTGAAGGTGTCGATGGCGTGCCGCGCCTGCTCGGATTCGACGGCCGCCGCCTGCGTCGCAGCTGGATCGCCGGCAGCACCATGCACGACGCGCGACCGGGCGATATCCAGTATTTCTACGCGGCATGGCGCCTGCAGCGGGCGATGCGCGCGCGCGGCGTACTGCACAACGATCTGGCCAAGGAGGCCAACTGGCTGGTGCGCACCGACGGTCGACCGGCGGTGATCGACTTCCAGCTTGCGTGGGTGGCGCGCAATCCGCGCACACCCATGTTCCGGCTGCTGGCACGCGAAAACCTGCGCCACCTGCTCAAGCACAAGCGCACCTGCTGCCCCAATCGCATCACCCCGACCGAGCGTCGCATCCTCGCGCGCCGCTCATGGATCACGCGCCTCTGGCACGCCACCGGCAAACGCCTGTACATCCTGATCGCCCGCCGCATCCTCAACTGGGAAGACAACGAGGGTCGAGGCCGCAAAGGAGTGCGATGAAACGCACTACTTTGCGGCCGAGGGTGCGGCCATGGATGGCCGCACGGACTGCGGAGCAGGGATAGCGCAGCCGAGGCGAAACAGGGCGCGTGCGATGAAACGCACTACTTTGCGGCCGAGGGTGCGGCCATGGATGGCCGCACGGACTGCGGAGCAGGGATAGCGCTGCCGAGGCGCAACAGGGCGCGTGCGATGAAACGCACTTGCGAGCACTTCCATCCTACTTGTGGGAGCCGGCATGCCGGCGACAGCGACACCGCTGATCGCTGCAGTCGCTGCCATGGCAGCTCCCACAAGGAGGAGCGCCTGCAACCGCAAGCCGTGCGATCCGGCACTGCAACCGCGCAAGACATGCCGGCACGGCAACAGCGCAGGTCTCGCCGCGAGCCCTCACTGACCTTGTGGGAGCCGGCATGCCGGCGATGGCGACACCTCCGATCGCCGCAGTCGCTGCCATGGCAGCTCCCACAAGGAGGAGCGCCTG
>JBBRFN010000121.1:0-8049 GCA_038224265.1 Lysobacterales bacterium | reverse complement strand
TCGGCCGTGATCAGGCCTTTGTCGCGGGCTTTTGCACGCAGCACTTCGGGGTCCATGCCGGCGCCGTCGTCGCGCACGATGATCTGGATGTGGTCGCCCTCATGCTGCGCGGACAGTCGCACCGTGCCCTGGCGCGCCTTGCCGGCGCGATGGCGCTTTTCCGGCGACTCGATTCCATGGTCGATCGCGTTGCGTACCAGGTGCACGAGTGGATCGGACAGCGACTCGACGATGTTCTTGTCGATCTCGGTTTCTTCGCCGATCAGTTCGAGCTTGACGTCCTTGTCGAGCGAGCGGGCGACGTCGCGCGCGACTTTCGGAAAGCGCGCAAACACCCGGCCGATCGGCTGCATGCGCGTCTTCATCACCGCCGACTGCAGGCGCGCGGTGATCAGGTCGAGGCCGGTTATCGCGCGATCGAGGTCGCCATCGCTGGCGCGGCGGCGCACTGCGGCGCCTTTTCGGTTGAGCGTCTTGAGTCGGTTGCGGGCGAGAACCAGCTCGCCCACCAGGTTCATCATCGCGTCGAGACGATGGACTTCCACGCGTACGGTTGCTTCTGCCGGTTCGCGCGCTGCGGGCGGCTGCTTCGCGGCGTCGGTTTTTGCCGACGAAGGCTCGGTTGGCGCGGTTCGGGGCGGCGTCGCTGCTTCTGATTCGGGTTGTGGCGCCGCCGCCCTCGCCGGCGTCGGAGCAGTCGGCGCAGCGCCTTTACCGTGCAGCGAATCCAGCAGTGCTTCAAACTCGTCGTCATCGATGGTTGCGGAAGGCTTCGCTCCGGGGGCGCATGCCTTGCCGTGCAAACTATCGAGCATGGCCTCGAACTCGTCTTCGAGACTGTCGGTGCCGGCGACCGGCTGCGCTGCGGCGGCAGCTGGTTCCGATATGCGCCCATCCTGGTCGTCGGTACAGATCGCATGCAGGCCGGCAATCAGTTCCGCAGGAGCAGGCTGCAGCGCGTGGCCGTCGCGCAACGCGGCCAGCATGCCCTGCACCAGGTCGAGGGTCTGCAATGCGAGATCCAGCAGGTGCGGATCGACGCGACGCTTGCCCGAGCGCAGCACGTCGAATACTTCTTCTGCGGCATGGCACAAATCGACCATCGGTGCGATGTGCAGGAAGCCCGCCCCGCCCTTGATGGTGTGAAACCCGCGGAAAACCGCGTTCAGCAGTTCCGCATCGCCACTGCGATGCTCCAGCTCGACCAGCTGTTCACCCAGTCGTTCGGCGATTTCGCCGGCCTCGATGATGAAGTCGGCGGCAATGTCGGAGTTTTCGATCATGCGAGGGGTATCGGCCGGCACATGGGTGGCTGAAGCGTTTCTGCAGGTCGCGGCCGGGTTCGACTACAGGCCGAGGTCGGCCAGCAGGTCGTCGGCATCGTTCTGCGACGCGGCGCCGCGATCTACGCCGGACAGAACCCGCGTATCGGCGGCGCGCGGCGCGGTAGCACCCGCAGGCTGGATGCCGGCGGCGATCAGTGCGCGGCGCAATGCGCCCTCGGCGCGCTGCATCACGCCGACCACGTGCCGGATCACCTGGCCGGTGAGGTCCTGGTATGCCTGGGTTTGCTGCAGATCGTTGAGCAGGCGGCGCATGCGCGCGGTTTGTTCGGGATCGACGCCGGCGGCCTCGAGCATGACCAGCTCGCGGCGCAGCTCGTCCGACAGGTCGAGTGTGGTGTGCGCCGCGCGCTCGGTCAGGCCGATCACGTAGTCGAGCCGGGTCGCGGCGTCCGGCAGTTCATGGCCCGCAAGTTCCGACAGGCGTTCTTCGAACTGGTTGGCCCCCAGCGCCTCGTGCAGCGCGGATTCGACTGCCGCAAGCGTGCGGCACAGCGGCCGCGACAACCAATGGTCGATGGACTTGGCTGCTGCTGCCAGCGCCGGCTCGTCGTGCCGCTCGATCGCGTCGAGCGCCGCGCGCAGCGCGGTGGCGAGGCCAGCCTGCTCGCCGACGTGCAGAGCCAGCGGCACTGCGGCGTTCATGCCGCGATCCCCAGGCGCTCGAAGACCTTGGTCAGTTTGTCCTTGAGGGTCTCGGCGGTGAACGGCTTGATGATGTAGCCGTTCACGCCGCTTTGGGCGGCTTCGACGATCTGCTCGCGCTTGGCCTCGGCGGTGACCATCAGCACCGGCAGCTTGGCGAGCTTGGGGTCGTTGCGGATGGCCTTGAGCAGTTCGATGCCGGTCATGCCCGGCATGTTCCAGTCGGTGACCACGAAGTCGAACGACGAGGCGCGCAGTGCGGCCAGCGCGCTGTTGCCGTCCTCTGCCTCGGCGGTATTGCTGAAGCCCAGGTCGTTGAGCAGGTTCTTGACGATGCGGCGCATGGTCGAGAAGTCGTCGACGATCAGGATACGGAGGTTCTTGTCCACGGAGTCTTCTCTTCAGGCCTGGCTTGCAGGGATATCGGCACGGTGCCGGCTTGCCTTGAGCACGTTCACGGGATCGCATGCGAATCCGGTGAACCGATCGGCATGAATGGCGCGCGAGTTCATAGCGGCAAGTTGCCCGAGCCTTTCCAAAGCGCCATCCGGGCCCGCACGCGGACCAGCGCCTGGCCGTGGATCTGGCACACCCGCGACTCGGTCACGCCGAGCACCGCGCCGATCTCGCGCAGGTTCATCTCTTCCTGGTAGTACAACGCCATCACGGTGCGTTCGCGTTCGGGCAGGCCCTGGATCGCTTGCGCGAGCTGCTGGCGGAACTCGTCTTGCTCGAACAGCTGTTGCGGACTGTACTGGTGGGTTTCGGTGGCGAGCACCGGCTCGCCGGCGGCGTCGACCGCCGCATCGAGGCTCAACACCTGGCCGCGTGCCGCATCGTCCATCAGTTGCTGGTATTCGTCGGGTTTGAGTCCCACCGCGCTCGCCACCTCTGCGGAACTGGCAGCGCGTCCGGTGCGCTGCTCGATCTCGCGCAGCGCCTCGGAGGCCTCGCGCACCTTGCGGTGCACAGAGCGGGGCGTCCAGTCGCCGCGGCGCAGCTCGTCGATCATCGCGCCGCGAATGCGGAACGATGCGAAAGTCTCGAAGCTGGCACCACCATCGCCGCGGAACTGGCGCGAGGCTTCCATCAATCCGATCATGCCGGCCTGGATCAGGTCGTCGACATCGACCCCGGGTGGCAGGCGCGCGGCCAGATGGTGCGCGATCCTGCGCACCAGCTCGGCGTGGGTGCGGACCCAATCCGGGGTGCCCGCGCGCTGTACGGCGAGGTATTCGGCTTGTGCACTCATGCGTGGGTTCCCGCGTTGGCGACCAGGCGTTCGACGAAGAATTCGAGATTGCCGCGCGGGCCCAGCGGCATGGCCAGCTGGTCGAGCTTGCGCGCAACAGCGCGCAGCGCAGCACTCGAGGGTGAAGACGGATAGGCCTGCAGCACGGCCTGCTGTTTCTGCACGGCGCGACGCAGCCAGTCGTCGAACGGAACCGCACCGATGAATCCCAAGGTCACATCGAGGAATCGATCGGAGACGCGGGCGAGCTTTTCGTACAGCTCGCGGCCCTCGTGCGCCGAGCGCACGCTGTTGGCCAGTACCTGCACGCGGCTCACACCGTGTTCGCGCGACAGCACCTTGATCAGGGCGTAGGCATCGGTGATCGACGTCGGCTCGTTGCACACCACCACGATCACTTCCTGCGCTGCCTCGGCGAAGCTGACCACGCTGCCGGAAATGCCGGCCGCGGTGTCGACGATCAGTGCATCCAGTTCGCGATCCATGCTCGAGAATGCGCGGATCAGGCCGGCATGCTCGGAAAAGCTCAGCTCGGCCATGCGCCGCTTGCCGCTGGCGGCGGGCACCACGGTGATGCCGAGCGGGCCTTCCAGAAAGGTATCTTCCAGCGTGCAGCGACCCTCGAGCACATCCGAAAGCGTGAAGCGCGGCTGCAATCCCAGCAGTACATCGATGTTGGCCAGGCCCAGGTCTGCGTCCAGCAGCATCGCGCGACGCCCCATTTCGGCCAGCGCGACGGCGATGTTGACCGACACATTGGTCTTGCCGACGCCACCCTTGCCGCTGGCGACCGCAACCACCCGCACTGGATGACTGGCGGCGGCGGTTGCCGTGCGCAGTCCAGCGGCCTGGTCGACAGCGACGACAGCTGCCTCAGGCGGCGGCATGCGCAGACTCCGGTGTGTTCTCGTCGCGGCGCGCTGCGGCGCGCAGTTCGGCCGCGCGCAGCACCAGTCGGTGTGGCTCGGCCAGATGGATATCCTCCGGCACGCGCTGGCCATCGGTGACGAAGGCCACCGGCAGCTGATGCTTGACCGCGATCGACAGCGAGGCACCGAGGCGGCCGGTTTCGTCGAGCTTGGTCAGCACCACTGCTTCCGGTCGCACGCTCCAGAAGCGGCGCACCACTTCGTCGAGATCGGTGGCCTGACCATTGGCGGGCAGTACCAGCAATGGGCGCAGGCACGGGATCGCCTCGATCCACGCCAACTGCCCGGCGAGGCTGCGATCGCGCTGGCTCATGCCAGCGGTATCGACCAGCACCAGTCGGTAGTCGGCGAGGCGGGCGAGGGTACTGGCCAGCGCCGCAGCGCTGCCGGCTTCATAGACCGGCGCGCCGATCAGGCGTCCGTAGGTATACAGCTGTTCGCGCGCACCGATGCGGTAGGTGTCGGTGGTGACCAGTGCGATGTCGCGCGGGCCGTTGCGCCGCGCAAAGCGTGCCGCGATTTTCGCGATCGTGGTGGTCTTGCCGACCCCGGTCGGTCCGACCAGCGCGAACATGCCGCCGTCGGCGGTGATGTCGCCACGCACGGCCGGAATCGACTTCGCCCACAGTCCGAGGGCATTGCCGCGCGCCTTGCGCGAATCGTTGTGGTCGTCGATGCACGCGGCGATGGCATGCGCCATCTCTGCTTCGCAGCCGAAATCCTCCAGATCGTCGAACACCTTGGCCTTTACCGGCGAGATCCGCAGTCGGTCGTGCGCATGGCGCGCTGCCTCGCGTTCGAGCAGGCTGCGCATGCCGGCGAGCTCGCGTCGCATCTCGACAAGGTTGATGTCGTCGACCACGGGCGCAGGTTCGGGTGCCGGCACCTGCCGCGGTTCCGATACCGCTGCTGCAGCCTGCGGCGGCGGTGGTGGTGGCGCGCCGTCGACCGGCGCTTGCGCGGCGCGCCGCGGCGTCCGCACTGCCTGCTGCACCAGCGCTTCATCGTAGTCGGTGGCGGCAACCACCTCGACACCGTCATCAAGCCGTCGGCTGGACAGGATCACTGCCTGCGGACCCTGTTCCTCGCGGACCAGGCGGAAGGCCGTGCGCATGTCGGGGGCGTGGAAGCGCTTGATCTTCATGGGCGATGGGTGTCGGTTCGATGTTGGGTTGGGGTAGGGCGGCGAATGGCGAAGGGCGACAAGGAGCGGCGAATGGCGAATGGCGAATGGGAAAGCCCGCACGGATGCACGTCATCGACAGGCCGGTGCGCTGGGCTCGGCCCGAACTTTCATGGCTCACGAAGCACCGCTCTCCCATTCGCCATTTGCCGCTTTACTCATCCCACCGCACTCAACACCCGCAGCCGCTTGTCCTCCGGCACCTCGTGGTACGCCAGCACGTGCAGGCCGGGTATCGCGTGGCGCGCCATCCGCGCAAGCAGCACCCGCACGGTGCCGGGGACCAGCAGTACCGCGGGGTCGCCTGCCATTTCCTGGCGTCGAACCACGTCGGTCAAGCTGCGCTGCATGCGTTCGGCGAGGTTCGGCTCGATCGCTCCGGCACCCCCGTTGAGGCTTTCCTGCAATACCCGTTCCAGCTGCGGATCGAGGGTGTAGACCGGCAGCTCGGCGCCGGCACCGTTGATCTCCTGCACGATCTGCCGGCCGAGCGCCACGCGGACCATCGCAGTCAGCGCGCTGGGGTCCTGGCTGGCTGGCGCATGTTCGACCAGCGATTCGGCGATCCGGCGGAAGTGCTTGACCGTGACGCGCTCGAACAGCAGGTTCTGCAGCACGCGCACGATGGATGCCAGTGGCAGCAGTTTCGGGGTCAGGTCTTCGACCAGTTTCGGCGCGACCTTGGTCAGATTGGCCAGCAGCTGCTGCGCTTCCTCGTGGCCGAGCAGTTCGTGCGCGTGCTCGCGAATCACGTGCGATAAATGAGTGGCGATCACGGTGGCTGGATCGACCACCGTATAACCCTGGGCCTGGGCTTGCGGCTTGATCGCGAGCAGGATCCAGAACGCGTCGAGGCCGAACGCCGGGTCCTTGGTGGCGATGCCGTCGATCGAACCAAACACGCGGCCCGGGTTCAGCGCCAGTTCGCGCTCGGGCATCACCTCACCGCTGGCGATCGGCGCGCCATGCAGCACGATGCGGTAGCCGCCGGGCGCCAGTTCCAGATTGTCGCGGATGTGTACCGCAGGCACCAGGAAGCCCAGATCGCCGGTCAGCTTGCGGCGCACGCCTTTGATCCGCGCCATCAATTCGCCACCCGCGTTGCGATCGACCAGCGGAATCAGCCGATAGCCGACTTCAAGGCCGAGCGAATCGATCGGCTGCACGTCTTCCCACGACAGTTCGGGATTTCCTTCCGGCCGCGCCGCCGCGGCTGCCGGTTCGCTGGCAGCCTGAGCCACCTGCTGGCGCTTGCGACGGATTGCCCACGCGAGACCGCCGACCACACAGGCCGTAAACAGCAATGCGGCATTCGGCATGCCGGGAATCAGGCCAGCCACCGCCAGCACGCCGGCGCTGATCATCAGTGGCTCGCTGCGGCCGAACATCTGCTCGCTTACCTGCTCGCCCATGTCCTGGCGCCGCGATGCGCGGGTCACCAGCATGGCCACGCCCACCGAGACCAGCAGTGCAGGAATCTGCGCGACCAGGCCGTCGCCGATGGACAGCAGGGTGTAGATGCGCGCTGCATCGCTGGCCGACATGTCGTGCTGCATCATGCCGACCAGCAAGCCACCGACGAGGTTGATGATGATGATCAGGATGCCGGCGATCGCGTCGCCGCGCACGAACTTGCTGGCGCCATCCATGGAACCGAAGAAGTCGGCTTCCTCGCGAACCTCCTCGCGCCGGGCCTTGGCCTCCTCGCGGGTCAGCAGCCCCGCGTTGAGGTCGGCATCGATCGCCATCTGTTTGCCGGGCAGGGCGTCGAGGATGAAGCGCGCAGACACCTCCGACACGCGGCCCGCACCCTTGGTCACCACCACGAAGTTGATGATGGTCAGGATCACGAACACCACCAGTCCGACCGCGTAGTTGCCGCCGATCACGAAGTGACCGAAGGTTTCGATCACGTTGCCGGCAGCGCCCGGGCCGGTGTGGCCTTCGAGCAGGATGATGCGGGTCGAGGCCACGTTCAGGCCCAGCCGCAGCATGGTCACCATCAGCAGCACGGTCGGAAACGCCGAGAAGTCCATCGGCCGGGCGACATACACCACCGCCAGCAGCATCACCAGCGAGATCGCGATGTTGAAGGTGAACAGGGCATCGAGCGCGATCGGTGGCAGCGGCATCACCACCATCGCCAGCAGCACCATGATGATCAACGGTGCCGCAAGCGTGCGGCCACCCACTTGCAGCAGTCTGGCAATTCCCTGGCGGTCGAACGTCGTTGACATGGCGGATGGCTGGTCGCTTTTCCGGCGCGGAGGGGTGATTGCCGATCCTGTGCAAGCGCCGTGCTAGCCCGCTTGGCAATCGCTCAAGCAGCGCAGCGTCGAGTCCTCGGCGCTGCCTCCCAGCTTGTCATTCCCGCGCAGGCGGAAACCAGCGTCCCTCGCACGACCTAACCATTCCGACGGTGTGCAGCTTTCCGTAGCAGCGCGCCGCGCGCGCGACCGCAGCGATCGGCTGCACGGTGTATCCGGGATCTGCGCCGATTCATCGCCGCTACCTCCCAGCAGTCATTCCCGCGCAGGCGGGAATCCAGCGCCCCTCGCACTATCGAACCAGCCGACCTCAATGCGCCCCTTTTCGCACGAGCGGTCGGGTGTCTCCCGACAGCCTCCACGACAAACCCCGATCTCAAGCTTGCACCGAAGCGGTCGATACTAAGCCTCGATGGATATCCTCACGCTC
>JBBRFN010000120.1:0-8086 GCA_038224265.1 Lysobacterales bacterium | reverse complement strand
GGCGCGCCAGTGGCGCGACAACCCCGCGATCACACTCCCAAGTAGCCATCCCTGGGTTGTCTCTCCGGCCCGGCCATCCTTGGCCGGGCGTTCGCCGGGTCGCGCCCGTGGCGCGACAAACCCGCGATCACACTCCCAAGTATCCATCCCTGGGTTGTCTCTCCGGCCCGGCCATCCTTGGCCGGGCGTTCGCCGGGTCGCGCCAGTGGCGCGACAAACCCCGGCTCACCCAACCCGGCCATCCTTGGCCGGGCGTTCGCCGGGTCGCGCCACTGGCGCGACAATTACCGGCTCACCCCGTCAGTGAATTCAGTTCGGCGACGTTGATGGTGCCGCGATTGCGGAACAGCACCACCAGGATCGCAAGGCCAATCGCGGATTCCGCCGCCGCCACGGTCAGGATGAAGAACACGAACACCTGTCCATGCACATCGCCGAGGAAATACGAGAAGGCGATGAAGTTCATGTTCACCGCAAGCAGCATCAGCTCGATGCACATCAGCAGCACGATCACGTTCTTGCGATTGATGAAAATGCCGGCAACGCTGATGCAGAACAGGATCGCGCCGAGCGACAGGAAGTGCGCCAGCGTGATCATGGCGTGCCGTCCTTGCCGGTGGCCGCCATCTTGACCACGCGCAGGCGATCTTCCTTGCGCACCAGCACCTGCTGCGAGGCGTCCTGGTGACGCACGCCGGTGCGTCTGCGCAAGGTCAGCGCGATCGCGGCGATGATGGCCACGGTCAGGATCACCGCGGCGATCTCGAACGGCAACAGGTACTCGGTGAACATCGCCCGACCGATCCATTCGGTATTCGAAACGCCCGCCGCGCTGGCGGCGTCCTGCGCGGGCGCCACTCCGGCGAGCATCGCATTCCAGCCGATCAAGGCGAGCATCTGCGCGAGCATGATGCCGGCCACGACCGCCGCCACCGGCAGGTAGCGCGCAAAGCCTTCGCGCGGCGAGTCGGTCTTCAGATCGAGCATCATCACCACGAACAGGAACAGCACCATCACCGCGCCGACGTAGACCAGGATCAGCGCGATGGCGAGAAACTCCGCATGCGCGAGCAGCCAGATGGCAGCACTGCTGAAGAAGGTCAGGACCAGGAACAGCACGGCATGCACGGTGTTCTTCACCGTGATCACCGCCAGTGCTGCACCCACCATGACGGCAGAGAACGCATAGAACAGGGCGAGTTCGATAGTCATGGGCTGCTCAGCGGAAAGCCGCATCCTGTGCGCGGGCGGCGGCGATGTCCTTCTCGAAGCGATCGCCGATCGCCAGCAGCTGCTGCTTGCCGACCACGTTCTCTCCGCGCGCCTCGAAGTGATACTCGTGGATGTTGGTCTCCACGATCGAATCGACCGGGCAGGATTCCTCGCAAAAACCGCAGAAAATGCATTTGAACAAGTCGATTTCGTAGCGCGTGGTGCGACGACTGCCGTCGGCACGCTGCTCGGAATCGATGGTGATCGCCAGCGCCGGGCAAACGGCCTCGCACAGCTTGCAGGCGATGCAGCGCTCCTCGCCATTGGGATAGCGACGCAGGGCGTGCAGGCCACGGAAGCGGTTCGACTGCGGGGTCTTTTCGACCGGATAGCGCAAGGTGTACTTGCTGCGCACGAAGTAGCGCCCGGTCAGGGCCAGCCCCTGGACCAGTTCGATCAGCATCAGGCTCTTTAGATAGTTGACCACGCGGCTCATTGATCGGGCCTCAGCTGCCGATCTGGATCCAGTCGGCGTAGACGAGCCACGCGGCGACCATGATCCAGACGATGGTGATGGGAATGAAGATCTTCCAGCCCAGACGCATGATCTGGTCGTAGCGGTAGCGCGGGAAAGTCGCGCGGAACCACAGGAAACAAAACATGAAGAACACCGCCTTGACCAGCAGCCACCAGATGCCCGAGGCGCCGAGCAAGCCCCACTCGGGCGGAAACGGCGACAGCCAGCCACCCATGAAAAGGATCGCGGTAAGCACCGAGATCAGGATCATGTTGGCGTATTCAGCGAGGAAGAAGACCGCGAACGCCGAGCCACCGTACTCGACATGGAAGCCGGCCACGATCTCGGATTCGCCCTCGGCCACGTCGAAGGGCGCACGATTGGTCTCGGCCACGCCGGAGATGAAATAGACCACGAACAGCGGGAACAGCGGCAGCCAGAACCATTCGAAGATGCCGCCGCTGCCGGCTTGTGCGGCGACGATCGCACTCAAGTTCAGCGACCCGGCAAGCACCAGCACGCCGACCAGCGCGAAGCCCATCGCGATCTCGTAGGACACCACTTGTGCGGCCGAGCGCATCGCGCCCAGAAACGCGTATTTCGAGTTGGAGGCCCAACCGGCAAGGATCACGCCGTAGACGCCCATCGAGGTCATCGCCAGCAGGTACAGCAGTCCGGCGTTGATGTCCGCCAGCACCAGGCCATCGTCGAACGGCACCACCGCCCACGCCGCAAATGCCGGCGCCAGCGCCAGCACCGGGGCGAGGAAGAACAGGAACCTGCTCGCATTGGTGGGCAGGATCAGTTCCTTGAACAGCATCTTCGCCACGTCGGCGAACGGCTGCAGCAACGCGAACGGACCGATGAAAACCGGGCCGCGCCGCGATTGCATGAAGCCGATCACCTTGCGCTCGGCCAGCGTATAGAAGGCCACGCAGAGAATCAGTGGCAGCGCGATGGCGACGATCTTGATCAGGGTCCAGACCAGCAGCGTGACCGGCGTCGCACCGGCACTGAGGACCTGATAGAGCTGGGCGAGCCAGTCGAACATCGGCTCAGGCCTTTTGCAGGCTCAAGCGCGAGCCGCTCGGACCGAGCGCTGCGGTTTCCGGGTGACCACTCTCGATCCACGCCGCACCGTGCGGCACGGCCGCGCTGCGCTCGACGGGCAGGACCACTTCCGCCGTGCCATCGGAAATGCGCAGCAGGCTGCCATCGTCCACGCCCATCGCCTGCGCATCGCCTGGGTGCAGTCCGACTCGTGGCGTGCGTGCAAGCGGGGTGGCCTGCAGTGCTGGAGAGCGGCGAACCACGGCGTCGGAGCGATAGATCGGCACGGTCGCGACGCGAACGAAGCCCTCGACATCCGGCCGTCGGACCGCAATGCCGCGCGGTGCGAACGAGGGCGCCGATTCCAGCCCCGGCATGCTCGCGCGCAATCCAGTCAGATCGACAAACTCGAAGCCGGGCAGATCGAGTGCTGCACCCAGTGCACGCAGCACGCGCCAGCCAGGACGCGCATCGGCGGGCAGTTTGGCGCCCGCGCCGAACGACTGCACGCGGCCGTCGAGATTGACGAAACTGCCGTCGATCTCCGGCGGCAATCCGATCGGCAGGATCACATGGGCGTGCTTGCGCACGGCCTCGCACGCGAACGCACCGAAATGCACGTTGAAAGTCGCTGCCGCACGCGCGCGCTCGAACAGCGCGGGCAAGGTCGTGTCCTGCGCTTCGGCCTGATACACCAGCAGCGCCTTGCGCGGTCGCGCGAGCAGTTGCGCTGTGTCCATGCCCTGCCCCTGCGGCATCACGCCAACCCGGGTCAGTCCGACGGCATTGGCGCCGCACGGCACTTCGTTGAAGGCGCTGTCGCTTGCCGTCGCCACGAAACGCGCCAGCGCGCGCAGCAGCGAGGCCAGCGGATGCGATACCGCAAAGTCGCCGAACAGGATCAAAGAGGTACTGGCATCACTCAGCGTCGCCGCCATCGCCCGATGGGCATCGACCGGCTTGGAGGCGGCAATGGGGCCAGCCAGTTCGTCGGGTGCAGTGGCGCCCGCATCTACCAGCACCCGCGCCAGCGCGGCGAGTTCTTCGACCATGCGCGCGGGCACCACCACGCGCTGCGCGCCGATCTCGAACTGAAAGGGGTAGGCCAGCGGATTGATCGCCATGACCTGCGCGCCGCGCTTGGCGGCGCTGCGTACCCGATGCCCCAGCAGCGGCTGGTCGAGGCGCGGATTGCTGCCAACCAGCAGGATCGCGCGTGCGCTGTCGATACGCTCCAGCGGCAGCTCGAAGCTCGCACCTGCCGCGCCGTCGGCGAAGTCGAGCGTGCGCAAACGGTGATCGATGTTGTCGCTGCCCAGACCGCGCACGATCGCGGCCAGCAAGTGGCCTTCCTCGCAGCTGGCCAATGGCGCGACCAGCGCGCCGAGATCCGCGCCGGAATGGCGACGCAGTCCATCGGCCGTGAATGCGATCGCCTCTTCCCAACTGGCCTCGACCAGCTGGCCGTCCTTGCGTAACAGCGGCAACAGCGCGCGGTCGGCAGCGCCCAGGCCCTGGTGGCTGTAGCGGTCGCGATCCGACAGCCAGCATTCGTTGATCGCCTCGTTGTCGCGCGGTACGCAGCGCAGCACTTCACCGCGGCGCGTATGCAGCCACAGGTTCGAACCCAGCGCATCGTGATAGCCGATCGATTCGCGTGCGATCAACTCCCACGCGCGCGCGCGGAAGCGGAACACCTTGTTGGTAAGCGCGCCGACCGGACACACATCGATGATATTGCCCGACAGCTCCGACTCGATGGACTTTCCGATGTAGGTGCCGATCTCCAGATGCTCGCCGCGACCCATGCCGCCCAGTTCGTGGGTGCCGGCGATCTCGCTGACAAAACGCACGCAGCGCGTGCATTGGATGCAGCGCGTCATGTCGGTGGCGATCAGCGAACCCAGATGCTCGTCGGGCACCACGCGCTTGCGCTCGACGAAGCGGCTGACCGAGCGACCGTAGCCCATCGCCACATCCTGCAGCTCGCACTCGCCGCCCTGATCGCAGATCGGGCAGTCCAGCGGGTGGTTGATCAGCAAGAACTCCATCACGTTGCGCTGCGAATCGAGCGCACGCTTGGACTGCGTGTAGACCTTCATGCCTTCCATCACCGGCGTGGCGCAGGCGGGCATCGGCTTGGGCGCCTTTTCGACGTCGACCAGGCACATGCGGCAGTTGGCCGCGATCGGCAGCTTGTCGTGATAGCAAAAGCGCGGGATCTGGATGCCGGCCTTGTCGGCCGCCTGAATGATCATCGAGCCCTTGGGCACCTGCATCGCACGGCCGTCGATCTCGATATTGACCTGATCGGGTGCGGTGGTGGGGCTGACTGGCTGTGCGCTCATCGCTTGCTGTCCGTGATCCTGTACGCGGTCGCCGGCGTCACGCCGCGCGGCCGAGCTGCGCGTCGACCAACGAGCGCCGGTTGACGATGAAGTATTCGAACTCGTTCCAAAACTGGCGCAGGAAACCCTGCACCGGCCACGCGGCCGCCTCGCCGAAAGCGCAGATCGTGTGTCCTTCGATCTGCCCCGCGGCCTGTTTGAGCAGGTGCAGGTCTTCCATCTTCGCCTCACCGTCGACGATGCGGCTGATCAGGCGGTACATCCAGCCGGTGCCCTCGCGGCACGGCGTGCACTGGCCGCAGCTCTCGTGATAATAGAACTGCGCGATGCGCTGGCAGGCGCGCACCATGCAGGTGGTGTCGTCCATGACGATCACCGCGCCCGAGCCCAGACCGGACCCGGCCTTCTGCAGCGCATCGAAATCCATCGTGATCGCCATCATGGTCTCGGCCGGCAGCACCGGCATGGAGGATCCGCCCGGGATCACGGCCTTGAGCGTGCGCCCCTCGCGCAGGCCGCCGGCCATCGCCAGCAGGTCCGCAAATGGCGTGCCGAGCGGGACTTCGTAGTTGCCGGGTTGCTGCACATGTCCGGAGACCGAAAAACATTTCGGACCGCCATTGTTGGGCTTGCCGATACCGAGGAACCACTCGGGTCCGTTGCGGATGATCGCCGGCACCGAGGCGAAAGTTTCGGTGTTGTTGATCGTGGTCGGCTTGCCGTAAAGGCCGAAGTTGGCTGGAAACGGCGGCTTGAAACGCGGCTGGCCCTTCTTGCCCTCGAGCGATTCCATCAGCGCGGTCTCTTCACCGCAGATGTAGGCCCCGGCGCCGAGTGCAGCATGGATGTCGTAGTCGAAACCGCTGCCGAGGATGTTCTTGCCCAGCCAGCCTTGGGCGTAGGCATCGCGCAGCGCCTGTTCGAAATGATCGAAGGGCTCGCGCATGAACTCGCCACGCATGTAGTTGTAGCCGGCCGTGGCACCCATCGCGTAACCACCGATGATCATGCCCTCGATCACCGCATGCGGGTTGAAGCGCAGGATGTCGCGATCGTGGCAGGTACCGGGCTCCGACTCGTCGGAATTGCACAGGATGTACTTGGTGCCCGGCGCGTTGCGCGGCATGAAGCTCCACTTCAGTCCGGTCGGAAAACCCGCGCCGCCGCGGCCGCGCAGCGCCGAGAGCTTGAGCTGCTCGATCACCACTTCGCGGGTCATCGGCTCGGTCAACACGCGTCGTAGCGCCTGATAGCCGCCGGATTTGAGGTAGTTATCGTAGGTCCACGGTTGCTCGAAGTGCAGCGTCGTGAACACGACGTTGTGCGCCTTTGGCTCGAAACCCGGATATACCCCGTTGCCCATGACTCGAATCCCGATACGAATGCTGCAAATGGAACAGTGTGCTTGCGAGCGACTGGCAGCCGAACAGCTGGCTATTGCAATGCGTCGATGATGCGGTCGAACTTCTCCGGCGTGAGATTCTCGTGGTACTCGCCGTCGACAAGCATCATCGGCGCGCGTACGCAGCCGGCGAGGCACTCCTCCTCGGCGACCAGATGCACGCGGCCATCGGCGGTGGATTGCCCAAGCTTCACGCCGAGCTTGTGCTCTGCATGTTCGACCAGCGCGGTCGCGCCATTGAGCCAGCACGAGATGTTGGTACAGATACTCACCTTGTGACGGCCACACTGCCCGAGGTGCAGCATCGAATAGAACGATGCGACCTCGTAGGCCCACACCGGTGGGATGCCGATGTACTTGGCCACCGCGGTGACGATCTCGTCGGAGAGCCAGCCCTCGTTCTGCTCCTGCGCGGCCATCAGGGCCTGGATCACGGCCGAGCGGCGGCGATCGGCGGGGAATTTGGCCAGCCAGCCGTCGATGCGCGCGCGCGTATGCTCGCTGAGCGCGACCTGCGGGTCGACGTCCTTGACCGCATTGATGCCGGATGCCGCCTTCACCGGTCGATCTCTCCGAACACCACGTCGAGGGTGCCGATCACCGCGATCACGTCGGGCAGCAGGTGCCCACGCACGATTTCATCGATGGCCGAAAGGTGGGCAAATCCAGGTGCGCGCAGCTTGACCCGAAACGGCTTGTTGGCGCCATCGGACACGATGTAGGCGCCGAATTCGCCCTTCGGCGCCTCGACCGCGGCATAGGTTTCGCCTTCCGGCACCGTGTATCCCTCGGTGAACAGCTTGAAGTGATGGATCATGGCTTCCATGTCGTCCTTCATTTCCTCCCGGCTGGGCGGCGCGACCTTGAAGTTGCGCACCAGCACCGGCCCCGGGTTGTCGCGCAGCCAGCGCACGCATTGCTGCACGATGCGGTTGGACTGGCGCATCTCTTCGACCCGCACGAGGTAGCGGTCGTAGCAATCGCCGTTGGTGCCGATCGGAATGTCGAAGTCGACCTCGGCATACTTCGCATAGGGCTGCTTCTTGCGCAGGTCCCACGCTACCCCCGAGCCGCGCAGCATCGGTCCGCTCATGCCCCAGGCGTGCGCACGCTCCGGCGTAATCACACCGATGCCGACCGTTCTCTGTTTCCAGATCCGGTTGTCGGTCAGCAGGGTTTCGTATTCGTCGACGATCTTCGGGAAGCGGGCGACGAAGTCGTCGATGAAGTCGAGCAGCGAGCCGCTGCGGTTCGCATTCAGCGCGGTCGTCGCCTTCAGGTTGCGGATTTTCGAGGTCTTGTACTGCGCCATCGAGTCCGGCAGGTCGCGGTAGACGCCACCCGGGCGAAAGTACGCTGCGTGCATGCGCGCGCCGGAGGCGGCCTCGTACATGTCGAACAGGTCTTCACGCTCACGGAAGCAGTAGATGAAGATGTTCATCGCACCGCAATCGAGTCCATGCGCGCCGAGCCACATCAAGTGGTTCATCAGGCGCGTGATCTCGCTGAACATCACGCGGATGTATTGCGCGCGAATCGGCACGTCGATGCCCATCA
>JBBRFN010000119.1:0-8119 GCA_038224265.1 Lysobacterales bacterium | reverse complement strand
CGCGCGATGGTCACGTTGCGAGTGACCTGCGGTGCCGCCGAGTAGTTCGCATTGCCGGCCTGGTTGGCGCGGATCACGCAGGCGCCGGCGCCGGCGATGTTGAGCGTGTTGCCGCTCACACCGCAGGTGGCCGGGGTAGTGGTGGTGAACGTCACCGGCAGGCCCGAGTTGCCGCCGGTAGCCACCAGCGGCGCGGTGCCGCCTGCGCTGTAGACGATGTTGGCGCCTTCGATCGGGCTGCTGAAGGTAATCGTCTGGGTGCCGATGCCGACGCTCTGCGCGCCCGTCACGGTGCTGCCGTCGAAGCCGACCCGACCGGCATAGGTCGCGCGGATGGTGCGCGTTCCGGCTGCCACGGAGGTGAGCACGCAGCTGCCGGTACCGGCGGCCGACAAGGTGACGGTGCAGTTGGCACCGGCCGCATCCGAGACCAGCACCGCACCCGCCGGTGCAACCGCGCCGGCAGCGACGCTGACCGACACGGTGTATGGCTCGCCGATGGTCGCCGGCGTCGGCGTGATGCCGGTGATGGTGGTAGTGGTCGCCACCGTAGCCGGCGGCTCGAAGCTGTCGGTGAACAGCAGATCGGTGATGGCTATCTGCGGTGGGATCAGCGCCGGGCTGTTCAAGGCACGATCATTGTTGGCGCCGAAGCCGATGCAGTCCTCGAGATTCAGGGTATTGCGATTGGCGACCTGGTAGGACAGACCACTGGTCGAACGCGTGGAAGACACCGGCTCGCCATCCCAGGTGAAGCACTCCACGGTGGTGGTCGTGGTGCCGCTCAGGCAGTCGAAGCTGAGGATGCGCGTATCCGGCGCATAGCTGACCCGGGTGATCGTGTTGCCGACACCCGAGGCGCATGCGGCTGCCGGCGCGTTGGCGCCGGGGTTCAACTGGTAGGTCGCGCGATCGGCGAACAGGTCCTGGATCGCGACTTCGAGATTGGTGACCGTGGTGGCGGCGTTGGTCGGGCATTCCACGAACAGCTCGCTGACGCCCCCGGTCGACGCACGCACGCCATACAGCGCGCTGACGCCGGTGCCGCTGCCGCCAAGTTCGCCCGGCAGGCAGCTGAACGTGAGCGGGCGGGTAGGCACGGTATCGCAGGCGAACTGCGCCTGCAGTTGCCCCGGTGGCGGTGTGGTCAGCACGAAGTTGATGCTGCCGCCGACTGGCGGCGCGCAAGTGGGCGGATACGGCACGCCATTGAAGGTGCCGCGGACCTGCACTTCCTGGGCGTGCGCGACCCCGCTGCCGGCCATCAAGGCCAGTGCGACGAGCGCATATGATTGCAAGCGTACAGACGCCATGGAACTGCTCCGGTATACGAATATCGGCGAGTATAGTGGCAGCGTCAGGTTAGCCTCTCGTTAACCCGGCGCGGATGCGTTTCCGTCACCACCGTCGGCGGCTTGCGGGCTACCGTCTGTCAGGATTCGCTCGCTGATCGAATTCCTGTTCGAACAGGCGGTAGGCGGTTTCTTGCATGCCGAGTGCGGCATAGGTGCGCTGGGCCCGCTGATTGTCGCGCTCCACATACAGGCGCAGGCCGACCGCTGCTGCGCTGCGTGCGCGGCGCTCGACTTCCGCGTAGAGGGTGGCGAACACGCGCTGGCCGCGCTGCTCGGGTCGCACATAGACGCTTTGCACCCACCACCAGTCGCCGCACCGCCAGTCGCTCCATTCGGTAGTGACCATCAGCCCGCCGACGGCGCGTTCTGCGTGCTCGGCGACCAGGTAGAAAGCGCGCGATGGCAGGTCGAACACTCCCAGCACCCCGCGCCGAAGCAGTACCGGATCGAGGTGCTTGTGCTCGGTCTCCAGCGCCATCGCGGCGTTGAATGCGACCAGTGTGTCGACGTCGTCGCGGCGCGCGTCGCGGATCAGGATGTTGGCCATGTGGGCTCTCAAGGTGGGTCGACCACTGCACCACGCGGACGCCGCCGGCGACTGGCGCCCAGCTTGCGGGTGATCGTATTGCGCCCCAATCCGAGTCGTGCGGCCGCATTCTGGCGGTGGCCGCCGGTGATCTCGAGGGCGGCATCCAGCAGCGCGTGATCGAAGCGCTCCCTGGCTTGCGCATAGACATCGTCGCTGCCGCCGCGCAGCTGCTCCTGCGCCCAGCCGCGCAGGCCCTGGGTCCAGTCGCTCGATGCGGCGCTGGCCGGACCGACATCGAGGGCCAGATCGGCGCTGACGATCTCGCGCCCCGGGGCCATCACCGCCAGTCGCCGACACAGGTTTTCCAGCTGTCGCACATTGCCCGGCCAGTCGAAGCGGGTCAGCTGATCGAGCGCGCGGGCCGAAAAACGCTTGGCCTCGAGGCCCATCGCAGCGGACGCGGCCGTGAGGAACCGCAACGCCAGATCCGGAATGTCCTGCTGCCGTTCACGCAGCGTCGGCAGGCGGATGCGCACCACGTCGAGTCGATGCAGCAGGTCGCTGCGAAAGCTGCCGTCGGCGACCTTGCGGCTCAAGTCCTGGTGGGTCGCGGCGATCACCCGCGCATCGGTACGCAGCAGCTCGCGCCCACCGACCCGATAGAACTCGCCCTCGGCGAGCACCCGCAACAGGCGAGTCTGCAGCGACGCCGGCATGTCGCCGATCTCATCAAGGAACAGGGTGCCGCCCTGGGCCTGCTCGAAGCGCCCGGCGTGGCGGCGTGCGGCACCGGTGAATGCGCCCGCCTCGTGACCGAACAGCTCCGACTCCAGCAGCTCGGCCGGGATCGCGGCGGTATTGAGCGCCACGAAAGGACCGCTGGCTCGCTTGGAATGCCGATGCAGAGAACTCGCGACCAGCTCCTTGCCGGTACCGGTAGCGCCGGTAATCAACACGTTGAGCTGGGTTTGCGAGATGCGTCCGATCGCGCGGAACACCTCGCGCATCGCCGGCGAATTGCCGATCATCGCCGCTTCGATCGCGGCAGCGGGCGGAACTTGCGTGGCTGCCGCCGGCATTGCGGGCGGCTCGCCCTGCACCGCGCGCTGCGCGGTGGCCACGGCAAGATCCAGATCGAAGGGCTTGGACAGGAATTCGAAAGCGCCACCGCGAAACGCGCCGACCGTGCTGGCCACGTCGGTATAGGCGCTCAACACGATCACCGGCACGTCCGGCAGGCGGCGGTTGAGCTCATCGAGGAACTCGATGCCGCTCATGCCCGGCATGCGCACGTCGGTGAATACGGCATCCGGGCGGGCCTGCGCGAGCACGCCGAGGGCAGCATGCGCATTGTCGAAGTCGCGCACCACGAAACCCGCCTCACGCAGCGCCTCGGCCAGCACGAAGCGCACCGAGCGGTCGTCGTCGATGACCCACAACTCCTTCATCGTTCGGCTGCCTTGGTGGATGCGGGTGGCTGCATTCCGATAGATCGTGAGGGCAGAGGAGGGTAAAGGGCCCAGGGCCCAGGGCTCAGGGCCCAGTGGGGTGCTGCTGCGGCGGCGCCCGCGTGGTGCGCTTCGATCGCGCGCTGCAATCCACGCCCGCGACACCATCGCGCGCGTCGCTGGGCCCTGAGCCCTGGGCCCTGGGCCCCTTCAACCCGCGCCCGCGCACCGACCTCCACCATCACCCCTCTCCTTCCATCGGCAGCAGCAAGGTGAACACCGTATGGCCGCGCCGCGAGCGATAGCTCAGCGAGCCGCCGTGCTCGCGCGCGACCTGCTGGGCCAGGGTCAGTCCGAGGCCGGAGCCTTCCGCACGACCGGAGACCAACGGCAGGAACAGTCGCGTGGCCAGTTCGTCGGGCACCCCGCGACCGTTGTCGACCACCTCGATGCGCAGCGCGCGCCGATGCACAGTCTCGCCGATCGCGACCTGAGTCTCGGCGCGGGTCCGCAGGCGCACCTCGCTGGAGCCCGCTTCGATCGCGTTGCGGACCAGGTTCCATACGGTCTGGGTCAGGCGGTCGGCGTCGCCCAGCACACTGGGCAGGCTGGGGTCGTAGTCGCGTGCGACCAGAGCCGACCAACCGTTTTGTGCCTCGCTGAGCAGGCGCACGCGCTCGAGCACCTCGTGCACGTTGACCGGCGCGGGTGCGCGCGGTGGCGCCGGATTGAGCAGGCGATCGACCAGATGCGAGAGGCGCTCGGACTCGGCGACGATCACTTCGAGATAGCGTCGGCTGTCGGCATCGCTGACCCGTTTGCCGAGCAGTTGCGCGGCACCGCGCAGGCCGGCCAGCGGATTGCGGATCTCGTGCGCCAGCCCCTTGAGCGCTTCATGCAATGCGGCCGGCACCGCGGTGGCGGGATCGGCGCCGGGAAATTCCTCGACCGGGTGGAACTCCAGCAGCCAGCCGGCATCGTCGGCCAGCGCTGTGACCCACAGATCGGCGAAGCGCTCGTGATCCGGTGCGGGCGCCAGGCGCTGGCGATGCACGCGCAGCGTGCGTCCTTCGCTGCGGCTGCGCGCCAGCAGTTCGTCGATCGCGCCCTCACCGGGGGCCAGCGCTGCCGCCGGCAGGTCGATGAAGCGGCGCGCGGAGAGGCCAAGCCACGCCGCAAAGGCTGGATTCACCTCCTGCACCTCACCCCCCGCGCCGACCCGCACCACGGGTGTGGCGAGGGCCTCAAGCACATCGGCGGGGATCGCATGGACACTCATTGCACGATTATAGGGAGAATGCATGCGCAGGCGTGGCCCATCGAGGACTACACTCGCGGCATGCGGATGACTGCACCAGCGGAAGGTCGACAGCATGCACCCGGTGTTCATCGCCGCAGCGCGCAGCCCCGGCGTGCCTGCCCGGTGCAGGCCCGCTGCAACAAGACCGGATCCACCAAGGCCAGTCGCCGCCCGTATGCCGTGGCGTGAGCTGGCCGGTCAACCGGTGCACTGGCGCGAGTGCGGCAGCGGTGAGGCCGTGTTGCTGATTCATGGCTTGGGTTCGAGCGGCGCCGACTGGGCATTCCAGATGGCGCCGCTTGCCGAGCGTTTCCGCGCGATCGCACCCGACCTGCGCGGGTCCGGGCGCAGCAGCAGCGCGCGTGGGCCGTTCAGCCTCGCGCAGTTCGGTCACGACCTGTGGGCGCTGCTGGATGCGTTGGGCATCCGGCAAGCGCATCTGGTCGGATTCTCGTTGGGCGGCGCGGTGGCGCTGGAGATGGCGCTGCAACAGCCGCAACGTGCGCTGCGGCTGGTCACGATCAATTCGCTGCCGAGTTACCGCATCGACCACTGGCGCAAGTGGATGGAGGTCAAGGTGCAGTCCGGCATGGTGCGGGTGCTGGGTCTGCCGCGGGTCGCGCGGATGGTTGCGGCGCGCCTGTTCCCGCAGCCGCATCAGGCGCCGATGCGCGAGCGGGTGATCGCCGTGCTCGGCGCCAATCCGCCGCGCGCCTACCTCGATACCGTGCGCGCACTGGCCGGTTGGTGCGCACGCGAGCGCCTCGACGGCCTGCGCACGCCGATGCTGATGATCGCTGCCGAACACGACTACACCGCGCTGGATGAGAAGCGCGATTGGGCGCAGCGCATGGGTGCGCAGCTGGTGGTGGTGCGCGGCTCCCGCCACGGCACGCCGTTCGATTCGATCGACGCGACCAACGCGTGTCTGCTGGCGTTCCTGTCAGCGCAAGATCTGCCTGCCGAAGACCAACTACTGGTCGATCCACCAGAGCGCTTTCCGCAGGCACCGCCGGCTGGCGTACTCGACGATTGAGTCGCGACGTGCGCGGCAGCCACGCAGGACGCCGCGGAGCCGATGGACGCTGCGCAAACAAGAAAGCCGGGTCAGCGCTGCGCACCGACCCGGCCTGGCCCGCGCTTGCGCGCGGTGCTATCGCTACGCGGGCCGGGGAAAAAGCCGGCGCGGCAGATGCTGCCGCGCCGGCCGGCCCCCCGGCCCCCCTGGTTCAGATGTTGTAGTACATCTGGTATTCGAGCGGATGGGTCGCGGCGCGGAACCTGGTCACTTCCTGCATCTTCAGATCGATATAGCCGTCGATCACGTCATCGCTGAACACACCACCAGCCTTGAGGAACTCGCGATCGTGGTCGAGTGCTTCGAGCGAGACGTCCAGCGAGTGCGAGACCTTCGGAACCAGCTTGTCCTCTTCCGGCGGCAGGTCGTACAGATCCTTGTCCATCGGCGAGCCCGGATCGATCTTGTTCTTGATCCCGTCGAGGCCGGCCATCATCAAGGCGGCAAACGTCAGGTAGCCGGAGTTGACCGGATCGGGGAAGCGGATCTCGATGCGCCGCGCCTTCGGGCTCGACACCCACGGAATGCGGCATGAGGCCGAGCGGTTGCGCGCCGAGTAGGCCAGCATCACCGGTGCTTCGAAGCCCGGCACCAGGCGCTTGTAGCTGTTGGTGGTCGAGTTGGTGAAGGCGTTGATCGCGCGCGCGTGCTTGAAGATGCCGCCGATGTACCACAGCGCGAGCTGGCTCAGGCCGCCATAGCCGTCGCCGGCGAACAGGTTGGTGCCGCCCTTGGACAGCGACTGGTGCACGTGCATGCCCGATCCGTTGTCGCCGACCAGCGGCTTGGGCATGAAGGTCGCGGTCTTGCCGTGGCGATGGGCCACGTTCTTGACGATGTACTTCAGGGTCAGCAGCTCGTCGGCCTTGCGTACCAAAGTGTTGAAGCGCGTACCGATCTCGCACTGGCCGGCAGTGGCGACTTCGTGGTGGTGCACCTCGACCGGCACGCCCATCGCCTCGAGCGTCTTGCACATCTCGCTACGGATGTCCTGGAACGAGTCGACCGGCGGCACCGGGAAATAGCCGCCCTTGAGGCCGGGACGATGGCCGGTGTTGCCGTCTTCGAACTTCTTGTTCGACGACCACGCGCCTTCTTCGGCATCGATCTCGAAGCCGGTGGCGTTGATGTTGTTCTGCCAGCGCACCGAATCGAAGATGAAGAACTCGGGCTCGGGACCGAAGAACGCGGCATCGGCGATGCCGGTGGCCTTCAAATACGCCTCGGCACGCTTGCCGATCGAGCGCGGGTCGCGCGAATAACCCTGCATGGTGCTCGGTTCGAGCACGTCGCAGTTGAGGATCAGGGTGGTGTCTTCGGCGAACGGATCGAGCACCGCGCTGGACGGATCGGGCAGCAGCACCATGTCGGACTCGTTGATGCCCTTCCAGCCGGAGATCGACGAGCCGTCGAACATCTTGCCGTCCTCGAAGGTGGAGGCGTCGATGGTCTTGGCCGGGAACGTCACGTGGTGCTGCTTGCCGAGCAGGTCGGCAAAGCGCAGGTCGACGAACTCGACCTCATTGTCCTTGATCATTTTCAGCGCGTGTTCGGCGGACATGGAGCTCTCCAGGGAGGTGAGTAATGGCAGTGCAACTGCACCATGCGTCGCAACTGGCGTGCCATCCACCGGTGGATTCGCAAGTCCTTGTTGCGGCGCAATATTGTGCGGAGGACGTGCCCGACAGCCGCCGTTGTTGCACGAATTGTGTGCAAAGTCGGCATGACATAGCCACAAAATGGCGCGCGTGGCGCAGGTCGCCCCGACCTGCGTCCCGATGCACCGCATGCATCGCGCGCGCGGCGACCCCAACGCGGGTCGAGACGACCCGCGCTACGCCAGCGCATGCCTCACGAATCCCATCGCCGTAGCGCATACCTCGCGAACCCCATCGCCATTACGCCCCATCCCGCCGTAACCCCATCGCCGTAGCGCAGGTCGCCCCGACCTGCGTCCCGATGCACCGCATGAACTGCGCGCGCGGCGACCCCAACGCGGGTCGAGACGACCCGCGCTACGCCAGCGCATGCCTCACGAATCCCATCGCCGTAGCGCATACCTCGCGAACCCCATCGCCATTACGCCCCATCCCGCCGTAACCCCGTCGCCGTAGCGCAGGTCGCCCCGACCTGCGTCCCGATGCGCCGCATAAACTGCGCGCGGCGACCCCAACGCGGGTCGGGGCGACCCGCGCTATCCGCTGTGCCGACTGAAATACAGGGCCACGATGGCGGCGGCAAACAGCAACCGGTAGATCGCAAACGGCTTCGCACCAAGCCGGCCGACGAAGCGCAGGAAGAAGTGGATCACCACGAAGGCGAACACCGCCGACAGCACCGCACCGGTGACAAAGGTCCCCATCGGCACATCGCTGGCACCGGTGAGCACTTCCATCACCCCATGCGCCG
>JBBRFN010000118.1:0-8166 GCA_038224265.1 Lysobacterales bacterium | reverse complement strand
TGCAAGGTATCGGGCGAGAACTGGCGATCACGCCGCCGGGGTAGCCAGCAGCGCGAGAACCTTCTCGCGCACCGCGCGCATCGAGGCCGGTATGCCGGACGGATCGCGGGCGATCAGCGGATCAAGTATTCGCATGCGCAGATCCTGCGCGGCGTCGAGCCGACCGGCTGCCTGCAGGATTTCCCACGCCGTGATCGCCGCCCCGATCGTCGTGACCTGCTCGGTGCCGGCGATCGCTTCGAATCCGGTCACTGCCGTGATCGCAAGCGCAGCGGCTTCGTCGAGCAGCTCGCGCTCGAACAGGATCTGCGCCAGCGCGTCGTAGGTCTCGAACAGTTCGGGGTGATTTGCTGGCAGTACGCGCAGGCGCGCCGCCAGCGTCTCGCGGCCAAGGCGTTCGGCTTCGGCCAGCTCGCCGGCATTGCGCAGCCCATTGGCCAGACCCATGCGCGCCGACAGCGTGTCCGGATGATCGACGCCGAGCGTGCGTTCGCGCCGTTCAAGCAGATCGCGCTGCATTGCGAGGCCTTCTGCATTGCGGTCGACGCGGAACAGTCCTGCGGCGAGGTTGAGCATGGTGCGCAGGGTCTGCGGATGGTCCGCACCGAGCACCCGTCGACGCGCCTCCAGCACCGACTGCAGGATCGCCAGCGATTCCTCCAACTGGTCGACCTTCATCAGCGAGCTGGCCAGGTTGTTGCCGTCGGTCAATGTCGCCGGATGATCGGCGCCGCGTAATCGCGTATTCAGCGTGTACGCCTCGCGCTGCAGCACGATGGCCTCGTCCACGCGACCATTGAGCGCCAGTGCAGCGGCGGTATTCGCGATCGCAGACAGGGTGTCGGGGTGCTCGTTGCCCAACAGCTCGCGGCGCAGGCGCAGCACCGCGGAAAAGTCCTGCAGCGCTGCGGCCTGTTGGCCCATCCGGATGCGCGCGATGCCGAGGTTGTTGCGTACGGTCAGGGCATCGGCATGCGCCTCGCCGTGGAGCGCAACCTGCGCGGCATAGACGCGCTCGAGCACCGGCACGGCGTCCTTGGGTCGCCCCTGGTCGCTCAGGTTAAGGCCCAGCTGCATTGCCAGCGTCAGCGCTTCCGCGCCGTCGGCGCCCTGACTGGCCTGCGCACGCGCCAGCGCGTCGCGCAGCAGCGTCTCGGCATCGGCAGTCTTGCCCAGCCGGTTGAGTGCGAATGCGAGCGCGGCCTCCGCCTTGAAAGTGCGTGGATCGCCAGCACCCAGTTGTGCCGTGCGCGACTGCACCAGAGGACGCAAGGTGCGCTCGGCCAGCTCGTGCATGCCAAGTGCGAGGTATACATCGCCCACCGTCTGCTGCAGGTCGCCGGCCAGTGTGGGCTGTGCTGCGAAGTCGCGTGCGATCACCGGCAGCGCGCGGCCCAGCACGTCTTCGCCGATCAGGCTGCGCGCGGTATCGGTCGGGTTGGTGTTGGCCAGAGCCGCGCGGAAACCCGCCTCCAGCAGCGCGCGTTGTGCAGGATCGGGCTCGCTGCGTTGCAGCGCGCGCGACAGCTGCGCGAGCTGGCTGTCCTTGAGCCGTTGCCCCATCACCTGCAGGTCGATGTCTTCCAACATCGACTGCTGGAATGCCGAAACCTGCGCCAGCTCGCCGGTGCGCTGTTCGGCGATGCGGCGCTGCTGGTCGGCCTGCCAGAAGCCGTACAGCGCGACGGCCAGACCCAGCAACAGCGCACCGAGCATGGCCGCTGCCGCAGCGATCCCGAGTCGATGGCGGCGCGCGAAGCGACCCATGCTGTAGATGCGCGACGGCGGCACCGCAGCCAGCGGTCGATGTTCGAGGAAGCGCTCGATGTCGTCGGCCAGCAGCGCCACGGTGTCGTACCGCTGGTTGCGATCGCGGCGGGTGGCCTTGAGCACGACCCAGTCCAGATCGTGGCGCAATGCCTTGATCAACGGCCCGCTGTGCACGCCGCGCAGTCGGGCGAGGCGTTCGCGCTCGTCGGCCGTTTCGCGCTCGAGCGCTGCCGAGGGCGCACTCCAGGTCTGCTCGCGCGTCGCCGCGATACTCCAACTGCTGCCCGCACCCGGTCGCCGCCCAACCAGCAGCTCGTGCAGCACGATGCCGAGCGAATACACATCGCTGCGCGTATCGACATCGAAGGCGGTGTCGCCGGCCTGCTCGGGGCTCATGTAGTCGGGTGTGCCGAGGCGTTCTTCGCTGCTGTCGCGCAGGCAGCGCACTGCGGCCGCCGCGATGCCGAAGTCGATGATTTTCGGCTGCGCCTGGCCGTCGATCAGGGTGACCAGGATGTTGCCCGGTTTCAGGTCGCGATGGATGATGCCTTTCTGGTGCGCATGCTGCACGCCACGGCATACGCGTACGAACAGCGCCAGGCGCGCGCGCAGATCGAGCGCGCTTTGATCGCAGAACGTGGTCAGGGCCTGGCCTTGCACGAATTCCATCGCGAAATACGGCTGGCCATCGGCAGTCGCACCCGCATCGTAGATCTGCGCGATCGCCGGGTGACTCATCTGCGCAAGCACGTGGCGCTCGACCTCGAACAGGGCCAGCTGGCGCGCGGTCAGCCGCCGGTCGCGGATCAGCTTCAGCGCCACCGTGCGCACGAACGGCTCCAGCTGCATGGCGCGGTAGACCTCGCCCATGCCGCCGCGACCGATCTGGTCTTCGAGCACATAGGGGCCCACGCGGGTACCGCGGGGCAGGCTGTCGGTCGGGGCGGCGTTGGCGCCGATCGGCACGGCCGCGTCGAGCGGGGTCGTGAGGTCTTCCCCGCGCGTTTTGTCGTGGTTCATCGATGCCCCCTCGAAGCGCTGATTGTAGCCCGCGTGGCCGGCCGCTGCGCACGCCGGGCATCCCATCGGCCGCGCCCGCACGCCGGCCCTGCTGCCGCCGGCGACACCATGCCCGAGCCCTGGAAAGCGCCTGATTGCGGTAGCCGCTACGGGCTACACTTTGCCCATGAGCGTCGGCAAGCCCAACGACAGCGACGAGACCGCTGCCACCACCCAGCCCACCTCGCTGACCCGGTCCGGCGACGGCGAACTGCGCGCGGCCTATGTCGTGGTGGTGCACGGCGAGGGTCTGGGCACCCGCGCCATGATCGATGCAACGCCCATGGTGATCGGCCGCGGTGTCGAGGCGCAACTGCGCATCGACCACGCCAGTATTTCGCGTCGCCATTGCGAGATATGGCGCGATGGCGAGGTTTACCGCATCCGCGATCTGGGCTCGACCAATCGCACCCTGGTCAACGAGCGCGCCATCGACGAGGCGCGGCTGTCCGATGGCGATCTGCTTGTGGTCGGCAAGAGCATGCTGAAGTTCATCAGCCGGGCCAGCGTGGAGGCGCGCTTCCAGGACGCGCTGTACGAGCTGGCCACCCACGACTCGCTGACCGGGCTGATCAATCGCCGGCATTTCTTCGAACTGGTCGATTCCGAGGTCGCGCGTGCGCGCCAGCGCGGCCGACCGCTGGCGCTGGCGCTGCTGGATCTGGATCGCTTCAAGTCGATCAACGATCGCCACGGCCACGAGCGCGGCGACGACGTGCTGCGCAATTTCGCGGTGCTGCTCAAGACCGCCGCCGGCGAGACCACGATCGTTGCGCGCCTCGGCGGCGAGGAATTCGGCTGGCTGATGCCCGAGGCCGATGCCGCGCAGGCGCAGCGCATGGCCGACACGCTGCGCGCGCAGGTAGGCGCGCTGCTGCGCAGCATGCCGCAGTCGGATGAGCCGGTGACCGTGAGCATCGGCATCGCCATCCTCGACGAGCAGCGTGCCGATCGCCTGGCCCTGCTGCGTGCTGCCGACGATGCGCTGTATGCGGCAAAGGCCGGCGGGCGCGATCAGGTGCGGGTCGCATCGCCAGGCAGTCTCTGACCAGACGCGCGCACTGCGCTGACTTCTGGCAGGGGGGTGGCGCCCGCTACGGGCCTACAATGCGCGTTCGCCCCATGGAGTCGCTGCATGAATCGTCTGCTTTTCGCCACTGCCTTGGCCGCGGCGCTCGCGCCGACATGGAGTAACGCAGCAGACGGTGCCGAGGGCGCTGGCGAGGCCCGCGTCCTGCGCTATCCGGATATCTCGCGTACCCATATCGCGTTCGTGCGCGGTGGCGATCTGTTCATCGTCGGTCGCGCCGGTGGGCAGGCGCTCCGCCTGACCGCGGCTGCAGGCGATGAGCTGTATCCGAAGTTCTCGCCCGATGGCAGCCTGATCGCCTACTCGGCCGAATTCGGCGGCACCCGCCAGGTGTTCGTGATTCCGGCTGCCGGCGGTACGCCACGTCAGCTCACGTTCTATTCGGACGTCGGCCCGATGCCGATTCGCGGCGGTACCGACTATCGGGTGCTCGACTTCACACCCGATGGCAAGAACGTGGTGGTGCGGATGAATCGCCTGCCCTACGACGAGCGCGCGGGACGACCGTACCTGGTGCCGGTAGACGGCGGCATGGAGCAGCCGATGCCGATCCCCGAATCGGGCGGCGGTGCACTTTCGCCTGATGGCACGCAGTTCGTCTACACCCCCATCGATGCCGACTGGCGCGGCTGGAAACGCTATCGCGGCGGTCGCGCACCAGACGTGTGGACCTACGACCTGGTGCGCAATAGCGCGCGCCAGCTGACCACCTTCGGCGGCATGGACCAGAACCCCGCGTGGATCGGCGACAGCGTGTACTTCGCATCCGATCGCAGCGGCACCCTGAACCTGTATGCGATGCCGGCGGACGCCGAGCGCGAATCCACCGCGCCGCGCGCGATCACCACCTTCGGCGACTTCGATGTGTTGTGGACCTCGGGCGGTCCGGATGCGATCGTGTTCGAGCAGGGCGGCTGGATCTGGCGCCATGATGTCGGCAGCGAAGGCGCGGTGCGGGTGCCGATCCGGATCGGCGACGACACCGCACAGGCGCTGCCGCGCATCGTCAAGGTCGCCACCAACATCGAGTCGTTCGGCCTTTCGCCGGATGGCGCGCGAGCGGTGTTCGGCGCGCGTGGCGAGGTGTTCACGGTGCCGGCCAAGAACGGCGAGCCGCGCAACATCAGCCACACAGCGAGCGCGCGCGAGCACAGCGTGAGCTGGTCGCCGGATGGCAAGACCATCGCGTTCCTGTCCGATGCCAGCGGCGAATACGAGATCTGGGTGCGCGCGCAGGACGGCTCGGGATCGCCGCGCCGGGTCACCAGCGACGGCAGCGTGTGGCGCTACCCGCCGGTGTGGTCGCCCGATTCCAGCCGCCTTGCATACGCCGACAAGGACCTGCGCCTGCGCGTGGTCGAACTCGCCAGCGGCAACACGCGTGAGATCGACCGCGGCGCGGTGGAAGAGATCACCGACTACATCTGGTCGCCGGACTCGCGCTGGCTGGCCTACGCCAAGACCAACGCCACCCGCATGCAATCGATCTGGGTCTGGTCGCTTGCCTCCGGCGACACCGTGCAGCTGACCAGCGACCAGGCCAACGAGTTCTCGCCGGCCTTCGATCCGCAGGGTCGCTATCTGTATTTCCTTTCCAATCGCGACTACGCGGGGCTTGCTTTCAGCGCCTTCGAGTTCAATTACCTGTACACCAATGCCACCCGCATCTACGCGGCAAGTCTCGCCAGCGACGGTCCGGCGTTGAATGCGCCGAAGTCGGATGAAACCGGGGCCAAGCAGCCGGAGTCTGCGAAGCCGGAGGCTGCGAAGAAGGGCGAGTCCGCGCCGCTGCGCTTCGATGTCGACGGATTCAACGATCGCGTGGTGGCCTTGAACGTTCCTGCCGGCAACTACCAGGGGCTGTCGGCGAATGCGGATGCGGTGTTCTTCGTGGCGACCGAGTCGCCGGGCGTGACGAAGCTGCGCACCTTCGCGCTGGATGCCGACAAGCCCGAGGACGTGGCCGTTGGCATAGTCGCGTACGCGCTGTCGGCCGATGGCAAGAAGCTGCTGACACGCAGCGGCAACGACTGGGCCATCGTCGACGCGAAGCCGGCGCAGGATCCGGCCAAATCGAAGCTGGCGCTGGACCGGCTGGAGCTGCGCATCGATCCGCGCGTCGAGTGGGAGCAGATGTATGTCGATGCCTGGCGCATCCTGCGCGATTGGTTCTACGACCCCGGCATGCACGGCGGCATCGCACGCTGGAATGCGATTCGCGATCGCTACGCGCCGCTGGCGGCCAACGTGGCCAGCCGCGAGGACCTCAACTACGTGCTGCACGAGATGTCGGGTGAGGCCAATGCCGGCCATGTCTACGTCGAGCGCGGCAGCTCGGCTGCCGCAGCAGTCGAGCGCAAACCCGGCGGTTTGCTGGGTGCTCAGTTCGAAGCGCATCCCTCCGGCTACTTCCGCATCGCGAAGATTTTCCCCGGCGAGAACTGGGATGCAGCACATCGTTCGCCGCTGACCGAGCCCGGCGTGGTTGTCGCCAGCGGCGAGTACCTGATCGCGGTCGACGGCGTCGATGCGCGCAGCGTATCCAACGTCTATGCATTGCTCGAGAACAAGGCCGAGCGGGTCGTCGAGTTGCGCATCAACTCGCGCGCATCGGCCGATGGCGCGCGAATCGTCAAGGTCAAGACCATCGCCAGTGAGCAAAACCTGCGTTATCTGGAATGGGTTGCGCAGCGCCGCGCGATGGTCGACCGGCTGTCTGGCGGCCGCATCGGCTATATCCACTTGCCGAATACCGCGGAGGATGGCAATCGCGAGCTCAACAAGTGGCTCGCGCCGCTCGCGCACAAGGATGCGTTGATCATCGACGATCGCTACAACGGGGGCGGCTTCATTCCCGACCGCATGATCGAGATGCTTGCACGTACCCCGCTGAACTACTGGAAGCGGCGCGGTCTGGAGCCGCAGCCGACGCCGGGCATCGTGCACAATGGACCCAAGGCGATGCTGATCAATGGCCTGTCGAGTTCAGGCGGCGACGCGCTGCCGTACTACTTCCGTCAGCTCAAGCTCGGCCCCCTGATCGGCACCCGCACCTGGGGTGGATTGATCGGCATCTCGGGCAATCCCGGACTGGTCGATGGGGGCTCGATCCTGGCCGCGACTTTCCGCTTCATGGCGGCCAACGACGGCAGCTGGGCGGTGGAGAACGAAGGCGTCGCACCCGACATCGAGGTGATCGATCGACCCGAGCTGGTCGCCGCCGGTCGCGATCCGTCGCTGGAGAAAGCCGTAGAGGTGCTACTCGCGCAGCTGCGCGCGAATCCACCGAAGCAGATCAGCGCGCCGCCGGCGCCGGTAGAGTTTCGCTGAGCGCGGGGTGTCGGGTGAGGTGGGGGCTGGCATGCCAGCGATAGCCACCTCTCGATACGCCCCAGGGGTTGAGGTGCACTGAGGTGCTGGCATACCAGCGACAGCCACCTTTCGATGTACCCCAGTGGTCGAGGTGCACTGAGGTGCTGCAGTCGCTGCTGTAGCAGCTCCCACAAGGAGGATGGCTGCTGTTGCCGGATTGGTCGCTCAGTGCTTCGAAAGGTGCTGCAGTCGCTGCTGTGGCTGCTTCCGCAAAAGGGATGCGGTGTTACTGCCGGGCTTTTCGCGTAACCGCGCTCAATCCCACTCGTAGATCGTGTAGTACACCGGCTGCACGGTGCCCTGGCGCGGATCGCCTTCGAGGCGGCCATCGCCATCGGTGTCGAGATAGCTGTAGCGCACGCCGTTCTTCGGCGTGAACACCACCATGTAGACGCGCCCGTCCTGGCGATACTCCTCGACGGTCATGTCGTCGGTGCGGCGAATGGTGACCTGCGGTGCGATCTCGTCGGGCACCCGCACCTTTTCCGGCAACGGATCGCCACTGCGGATTGGTTCGGTGCCCACGGTGCCCTCCGGCGCACGCTCGCGCGGCAGCACCTTCTCGGCAGGCGTCTCGCCGGCGTCTTCAAGACCCACGGTCTCGCCATCGCGCGACTCATCCAGACCCGGAGGCGGCGGCGGCTCCATCGGCTGCGGCACCGCCTCAGCCTGAGCCCACGCAGCGCCCGCACACAGGCCCAGCAGCAGACCGGCAATCATCGTTGGGATACGCATGGCACTGCTCCGCTGCAACAAGACGTCCACCCTAGCAGACCCTCCTTCAAGCTTCGTTGAACGAGCGCCGCCAGCGGCCCGGCGAAAACTCAGCGCATTGCGGCACGCTTTGTCGCGGCGCCCTTTTTCACGGCGGCCTT
>JBBRFN010000117.1:0-8295 GCA_038224265.1 Lysobacterales bacterium | reverse complement strand
ATTCTCCGCCAGCGCGCTGGGTCTGGATGCGCTGCAGCCGTGGGACATCGCGTTCGCCGCCGAGAAGCTGCGCATGGCGCGCTATGCGCTCAGCGAAGAGGAGCTCAAGCCGTACTTTCCCGCCGAACGCGCAGTCGAGGGCGTTTTCGTGGTCGCGCGGCAGCTGTTCGGCGTGGACTTCCGCGCCCGCGACGATGTGCCCCTGTGGCATCCGGACGTTCGCTATTTCGACGTGCTCGACCAGCACGGCCATGCCTTCGCCGGCGTGTATCTGGACTTGTATGCGCGCACCGGCAAACGCGGCGGCGCGTGGATGGACGTGTGCCGCACGCGGCGGCGGCATGCCGATGGCCTGCAGCTGCCGGTGGCTTTCCTGACCTGCAACTTCGCGCCACCGGCTGGCGCGCAGCCCTCGCTGCTGACCCACGACGACGTGATCACCCTGTTCCACGAGTTCGGCCACGGGCTGCATCACCTGCTGACCGAAGTCGACTGGCCCAGCGCATCCGGCATCGCCGGGGTGGAATGGGATGCCGTCGAGCTGCCCAGCCAGTTCATGGAAAACTTCTGCTGGACGCGCGAGACGCTCGATTTGTTCGCCCGCCACTGGCAGACGGGCGCGGCGCTGCCGCAGGATTTGTTCGCGCGCATGACCGCGGCGCGACATTTTCACTCAGGGTTGTTCCTGGTCCGTCAGCTGGAGTTCGCGCTGTTCGATTTCCGCCTGCATCTGGAATTCGATCCGGCGCGTGGCGCGCGCGCGATGGAACTCATCGGCGAGGTGCGCGACGAGGTGGCGGTGATGCATCCACCGCATTGGCACCGCTTCCCGCACTCGTTCTCGCACATTTTCGCCGGCGGTTATGCGGCGGGCTACTACAGCTATCTGTGGGCAGAAGTTTTGTCGGCCGATGCCTTCGCGCGTTTCGAAGACGCCGGCGTGCTCGATCGCGCCACCGGCGAGCAGTTCCGCCGCGCGATCCTCGCCGTCGGCGGCTCGCGCCCGGCGCTCGACAGCTTCATCGCATTCCGCGGCCGCGAACCGGACCCTGCGGCACTGCTGCGCAGCTATGGGCTGGCAGCCTGAAGGCTGCGCGGCAGAAGAGCTTGCGGATGGTGGGTGCAAGGTTGCCGCAAGATCCGACCCCCATCCCCGACCGTCCCGCCGCCAGGCACGAAGGGCGCGCGATGGGGACGCATGGATGCGCATCGCGGCACCACCGCTGCGTGTCGTCGCAGGCAATGGACGACCTGCTGCCGGTAGCGACGCTCTCCCAACGGGCCACCGGTGCCCACCGCTTCGAACTCACGGGGACTCGAAGTCGTTGGCAAAGAGATTGACCGCTGGTGTGGTGGTGTGAACCTCGGGGCCGGAGCCGCTGTAGGCATGGATGATGGAGCCGGTGTACTCGGCGAACACCGTCGACTGGCCCGGCGTCACGAATGCGAAGGCACACGAGAATTGCGCGGTGCCGGTGGAAATCGCGGCGGGAGTGGTGTCCGTGCACGTTTCGCCGGTGCTGGCACGGAACGTGACCTGGCCGTCGCCGGGCGCGGTCGGCAGGGCCGTGATCACGGCGGTGAACGTGACCAACTGCCCCGCGGCCGAGGGATCAGGCGTCTCGCCGACAATGCTGATCGCGGTGGCGAAGCCAGTGCGTTGCAGGACGACGCGGTTGGTGAACGGCTGACCAACGATCAGCTGGTTGCGCAGAACGTCGTAGGCGGACGTCACCGGGCTGCCAGAGACCTGGCCCTGGCCGAGCACGCTGTGTTCGCTGGTCACGGGGCCCACCACGGTCCCGCCGGCAAGACCCAGGGTCACGGCGCCGCCATCAAGCGCCGCGCCGTTGTCCCAGCGGAAGCTGTTGACGCCATAGTTGCCGTTGCTGAATGCAAGAAGCCCATCGCTGCTGACCCCATCATCGGCTCTGGTGCCGATCAGCGAGTTGGCTGCCGAGACCGCGCCGCGGATGCCGCCGGTGCCCATGCCGAAGGTTGCAGCGCCGACGTTGGCGGTCGCACCGTTATCCCATCCCGGGCTGCCCACCACGTAGCTGCCATTGGTCAGGGCGATGACGCCGCCGCTGCTGACGGCATCACCGGTAGTACTGCCGACCAGCGAGTTGGTCGGCGAGACCGGGCCGCTGATGCCGATGCTGCCCGCCGCAAAAGTCGCTGCACCCGCGTTGGTTGCAGCACCGGAATCCCAGTCAGGGCTGCTCACCACGTGGTTGCCGCCGGCCAGCGCCACGACGCCAGCGCCGCCGACGGCATCGCCGGTGGTACTGCCCACCAGCGAGTTGGCCGCTGAGACCGCACCACTGATCCCGCTGATGCCGGAGCCAAACGTCGCCGCACCGGCGTTGCTGGCTGCTCCGTTGTCCCAATCGCGGCTAGACACCACGTAGTTGCCGTTACTCAATGCCGTGATGCCGGCGTTGCCCACCTGATCGTCGGCTGTGCTTCCGACCAGCGAGTTGATCTGCGAGACCGCGCCGCTGACGCCCGTGCTGCCCGAACCGAAGGTCGCCGCGCCCGCATTGGTGGCAGGACCGGAATCCCAGGCGGGGCTGCTGACCACATAGTTGCCGTTGTCCAGCACGAATACGCCGCCGGCGCTGACGGCGTCCCCCGGCGCACTGCCGACCAGCGAGTTGCCCGGCGAAACCAGCCCAGTCACGCCGGTGGTGCCCGCACCAAACGTGGCAGCCCCCGCATTGCTTGCCGCCCCGTTGCTCCAGGTCGCGCTGCGCACCACGTAGTTGCCATTACTCAGTGCCGTGACACCGGTACTGCTGACCCGATCCTGCGCCGTACTGCCAACCAGCGAATTGACCGCTGAGATCGCACCACTGATCCCGCTGGTGCCTGAGCCGAACGTCGCAGCGCCCGTATCGAGCGTGGCGCCATTGTTCCAGCCGGGGCTGAGCACCACGTAATTGCCATTGGTCAAGGCCAGGACGCCATCGCGCCCGAAGCCTTCGGCAGTGCCGATGCCCACTGCATCCCCGGCACTGGTGCCGACCAGCGAATTGGCGGATGACACGGCGCCACGCACTCCCGTCGTGCCCGAGCCGAACGTGGCCGCGCCGAGATTGGCCGCCGCGCCGGTTCCCCAGGACGGGCTGCGTACAACGTAGTTGCCATTGCTCAGTACGGTGATGCCGCCGACGCCCACTCGGCTGTTGGCGGTCGTGCCAACCAGCGAGTTGGCTGCCGAGACCAGACCACTGATGCCGCTGCTACCCGACCCCAGTGTCGCCGCGCCCGCGTCAGGAACAGCGCCGTTCGCGCAGGACCAGCAGACCGCCACATAGTTGCCGCCAGGCAAAGCGGTGACACTAAACTGTCGATTGGGGTCGTTGCCGCTCACGAGTGAGTTGGCGGCCGAGCGCAGGCCGCTGACCCCCGTTGTGCCCGAACCAAACGTGGCGCCGCCGGCCTCGCCCACCACATAGTTGCCCGTCGTCAGCGCGACGACCACGTTCCCCACGCGTTGTTGTAAGACGCCGCCGACCAACGAATTCTCAGGCGAGACCACGCCACTGACGCCGGCAGCTGCGGTCGCAAAAGTCGCGGCACCTGCATCGACGATCGTGCCGTTGTTCCAGGCACGGCTCCGGATCACGAAGTTGCCGTTGCTCAGCACGACGATGCCGGTCGACCCGATTCGATCGTTTGCCGAGCTTCCGGTCAGGGTGCTGATCAACACCCCATCCGGGCGATAAAGGTATACCGCGCCGACATTCTCGATCGGCCCCGGCGCGTCGAACTGGGTGTCGACCACCACGAAGTTGCCATTGGGCAGCACCGTGATCGAATCACCGCCGAATGTGCCGGAGGCCGGCGGGCCATCGATCACGACTTGGGCTGCGCCGGCGATGGCGCAATAGACCGTCGCTCCAAGCAGGAACCCCGCGCGGATCGCGCGCACGGTAGACCGCGCGTTTGGGAACGCCCCGCCCGGTGATTGATGTGTCATGCGCTGATCTCCTCGGCACTCGAACTGTTGGTTTGGCACGGGCCAACCCTGTCAGCCTCGTGTCAACAACGGCCACGAGGGAGAGGGCAGGGCGCGCTCGTGGCGCTCCTTCCTCCATAGGCGCAGTGGCGGGACGAATCCCTTAACTCGAATCGCCGGGGATTTGCGGGTCCGCCGGCGGGCAGCGGTGCACTGCGCTACCGGGGGCCCAGCCGTGCCGCCAGCGCATCCAACTCGTCGCGCATGGGTACGCCGGGCACCCAGACCGGGTGCAGCACGGCCTGAGCCTTCGCCACCCGGGTCCGCGCGGATGCACGATCGCCGGCGGCATCGAGGGCGCGCGCGAGCAGGAAGTCGAGCTTGGCCACATCGGGATGGCTCTCGCCCAGTTCGCCGGCCAGAAAGCGCCGCGCCTCGCTGAAGGTCTGCACCGCCACTTCGGGTTGGCCTTCGGCCAGCGCAAGCCGCCCCTGCAGGCGCAGCAGGATCATCCGATCGAAACGCTCGGCGACGAAGCCGCTGTCGGCAATCGCCTGCAGTTGGGCGTCTACGCCTGCGTAGTCGCCGCGCGTCAGCGCATGCGTGCCGAGGAATACCCGCGAGACCACGGTTTCGAAATGCGTGGGGCCAAGCAGTTTCAGGCGCGTCTGCAGGGACGCGTCAAGCAATGACTGCGCCTCGTCAAGCGCGCCCAGCCGGGTCAACAGATCGCCCAAGTTGCCCTGCATGCGCGCTACGGGCAGGCTTTCGGCAGGCTGCTCGCGCAGGCGCAGGCGCAAGGATTCGCGCAGCAGCGCTAGTGCTGCGGGCGGGTTGCCGCGGTCGACTTCGAGGGTGCCGATGTTGTTGATGGCCATCGCGTACTGCGGGCTTTCGCTGCCGTATACGGCGGCAGCGCCGTCGCGCTGCGCGGTGTAGGCGGCGAGCGCCTCGTCGTAGCGACCGAGATCATGCAGTGCGGCGCCGAAATCGGCCCACAAGGTGACGGCGGCCGCGCTGCGCTCGGCGTCTGCGGGCAGGCCATCGAGCAGCGTGCGATACGCAGCGACCGCATCAGGCGTGCGGCCTTGGTCGCGCAGCGCGCGGGCGATGCCGGCATCGATCATGCGCAGTGCCGGCGAACCCTCGCCAAGCTGCGCGACCACGCGCTCGCGCGCGGCGCGGAAGTCGCTTTCGGAGTCGGCGTAGCGCGCCTGCAGCCAGTGGATCTCGCCCAGGCGCTGCAGCACGCGGGACTCCCAGTCGGTGTCCGGCGCAGGCAAGGCGCGGGCAATGGCGAGGGCGTCCTGCAGGCGCGCTTCGGATTCCATGCTGCGCCCTGCGGCCTCCAGTGCGGCCCCATCGGCCAGCTTCACTTGCAGCTGCAGTTGCGGCGTGGCATCGGCCGGTGCATGGGTCATGGCCCGCTGCGCCGCGGCCAGCGCGCGATCCACTTCGCGCGCCTCGGCGTGCAGCAGGGCCAGCTCGACTGCGCTGCTGGCGGCGGCGGCCTGCTGGCCATTGTCGGCATGCAACCGCTCCGCGCGTGTCCAGGCATCGATCGCTTGCTGCGGCAGGCCCAGGTTGCGATAAATCGCTGCGGCCGTGTCGAACAATCGCGCGGCGATGGCCGGGTCCTGCACGGGCTGGCTGGCCAGCGACGCAAGGCCGGCGTCCAGAACTTCGCGCACGGAGACAGCTGCGCGCGGCGGTGCAAACGGGTCGGCACTGCGAAACAACCCGACCAACAGGTCGGTCGTGCGCTCAGCCGTTCCGGTCTCGCGTTCGGCGCGCGCTTCGGCGGCCAACGCGCGGTCGCGCTCGCGCATGAGGCCCCAGGTGAACATGCCGCTGGCGACGCAGGCCAGCAGGCCGGCGCTCAGCGCCAGCGGGTGCCGGCGGACGAATTTGTGCAGGCGATAGCGGCGTCCGCCCGCGCGGGCCAGCACGGGCGCGCCATCGCGCATGCGCTGCACGTCGGCGGCGAGGTCGGCGGCACTGAGGTAGCGCATGCCGGGCTCCTCGCGAGTGGCGCGCTCGACGATCGCCTGCAGGTCGCGGCGCCAGTGCGCTGGCGGTGCGCTCACCAGTTCGGCCAGGATCACCCCCAGGCTGTAGACATCGCTGCTCACGCCCACGGTCTCGCCGCGAAGCTGCTCAGGGCTTGCATAGCCCCGCGTGAGATAGCGCAGGCCCTGCGTTTGCGCTTCTTCGCCCTCGCCCAGCCAAGCGGCGATGCCGAAGTCGACCAGGCGCGCTTGCCCCTGCCGATCGACGAGGATGTTGCCGGGCTTGAGGTCGCGGTGCAGCACGAGCTGTGCATGCGCATAGGTCGCCGCGTCGGCGATCTGCAGCCACAGTGCCACGCGCTGCTGCGCGCTCGGCTGCTGCTGCGCACACCATCGCGTCAGGTCGACGCCGTCGACCAGGGCCATGGCCAGCCATGGCTGACCTTCGGCGGTGCTTCCGCCATCCAGCAGGCGCGCGATGTGTGGATGCTCCAATCGCGCCAGCAGTCGCCGTTCGCGCGCAAAGCGCTGCAGCCGGTCGGGATCGGGAAAGCCCCGCAGCAGCTTGATCGCCACCCGCTGCGTGTAGGCGCCATCGACGCGCTCGGCCGCGTAGACCACGCCCATGCCGCCGCGGCCCATCTCCTCGCCGAGTTCCCAGGGGCCGATGCGACGCGTGCGCGCATCCGCCGGCGCGCCGCCTGACCATCCGTCAAGTTCGCGCGCGACCCGCACCGGCGCATCGAGCAGCCGCTAGTCGTCCGCATCGGCTTGCAGCAGGCTCAGCGTTTCGGCACGCACTTCGGGGTCTTCGCAGGCTGCCAGCAGGGCGGCTCGCGCAGCGTCATCCTCCAGCGCCAAGACGGCATGAAACAACGCCTCGACCTGCGCCCAACGCGCGCTGCTCAGCACGCCAGCGCTCGCTTCAGGTAAGCCCGCGCCAGCCGCAGGTCGCGCTCGATGGTGCCCAGCGACACGCCAAGCAACTGCGCGATCTCTGGCTGGCTGAGCCCGCCGAACACGGTCATCTCCAGCACCTCCGCGTGGCGCCGGTTCTGCACCCGCAGTGCCGTGAGCGCTGTGTCCAGCGCGAGCAGGTCGCTGGAATCAGGTGCTGCGCCAGCAGACAGGGTGTCGAGCGTTACGTGCAGACCGTTACGCTTTCCCGCCAGCCGAGCGCGCGCGTGATCGACCAGGATCCTGCGCATCAGCAGTGCGGCGATAGCGAGCAGATGCGCGCGATCGTGAAACGGCCCTGCGCATTCGCGCAGGCGCAGATAGGCCTCGTTGGCGAGATCGGTGGGCCGCAACGTGTGATCGGCGCGCTCGTTGCGCAAGCTGCGCGCGGCAAGTTGCCGCAGGCCGGCATACACCTGTTCGATCACCTGCGCCTGTTGCTGCGCGTCGCAGTCGGCCCAGCGCGCGAGCAGCGCACCTGTGTCCGCCTCTGGCGACACCTCGTTCAGCGGCATTGCAGTTTCCCATCCCAGGACGGCCGCGCGCAGGATAGCAAGTCGAATCAGGACACCGACGATTGGAATCTCTGGTCCGCGCGCCATGACGTTGATCTCACGGGGTTTCGCGGCACCGTTGCAAATCGAGACGGGGATGCTGGCTACCCGACGCGCCCTGCACGGATCCGCACTTGCGCGATCAACGCACCCGCCGCTTGCAATGAGTCCCGCGCCTTGAACACCTTCGGCTTCGTTTGGTACGACACCCTTCGGTTGTCAGCTCTCGACCAACAAGTCGAGGTCCGTGCCGGACACACCGGGAGGGGCCACGGCAGCGATCGCGGGCGCGGCAGGTTGCGAGCGTGCGGTCGCCGGCATGCCGGCTCGCACAGCTGCACGCTTGCGCACGCCGCCTTACAATGCCGGCATGAAGATCGCCGCATGGAATGTCAACTCGCTCAAGGTGCGCCTGCCGCACCTGGAAGAGTGGGTCGCTCAAGCGCAGCCCGACGTGCTCGCGCTGCAGGAGATCAAGCTCGAAGACAGCGCGTTCCCGCACGCGGCGGTCGAGGCGCTGGGCTATACGCACCGCGCGGTCAGCGGGCAGAAGACCTACAACGGTGTGGCGATCCTGGCGCGACAGCCGCTGACCGAGGTGTGTGCCGGCGTGCCCGGCTTCGACGATCCGCAGCGACGCGTGCTGGCCGCGACCATCGGCGATCTGCGCGTGGTGGACCTGTACGTGGTCAACGGCCAGGCCGTGGGCAGCGAGAAATTCGCCTACAAGCTCGACTGGCTTGCGCGGGTGACCCAGTGGCTCGCTCAGCAGCTTCGCCAATACCCGAAGCTGGTGGTGTTGGGCGATTTC
>JBBRFN010000116.1:0-8387 GCA_038224265.1 Lysobacterales bacterium | reverse complement strand
GCGGCGCGCGGGGGGGGGGGGGGGGGGGGGGGGGGGGCGCGGCCCCCCCCCCGCTGGTGGCGGGCCCGGCGCCTCGCCTCCCGGGGCGGCTGGGGTGGCGGGGGGGTGTGGCGGGCGCGCGGGCGCCCCCCCCCCGCTCCTACAGTACGGTGCGTGCGAGCGCCGCATCCGACACGAAGGGATTGCTGCGCCGCTCCTCGCCGACGCTCGACATCGGGCCGTGACCGGGCACGAAGCGCAGCCCGTCGCCCTGCGCGAACAGCCGCTGGCGGATCGAGCGGATCAGATCGCCATGATTGCCGCGCGGAAAATCGGTACGCCCGATCGAGCCATGGAAGATCACGTCGCCGACGAAGGCCAGTTGCGAGGGCGCATGCACGAATACCACGTGGCCCGGGGTGTGGCCGGGGCAGTGCAGCACATCGAACATCAGCTTCCCCAGCGCGACGCGATCGCCTTGTACCAGCCAGCGATCCGGCTCGAAACTGCGCGAGGCGGGAAAGTTGAACATGCGCGCCTGCATCGGCAGCTGCTCGATCCAGAAACGATCGTCCTGATGCGGGCCTTCGATCGGCACCTTGAGCTGATCGGCCAGATCGCGCACCGCGCCCACATGATCCAGATGCCCATGCGTGACCAGCAGCTTCTCGATCGTGACACCGCGCTGGCGGGCAGCATCGAGCAGGTGCGCCGGTTCGCCACCGGCATCCACCAGCGTGCCGCGCATGCTCTCATCGCACCACACTAGGCTGCAGTTCTGCTCGAAGGGCGTGACCGGCAGGATCAGGTATTGCAATGCCATGGCGTCGATTTCCCAGCAATCTCCCATCATCGCGCATCGGCCGTGCACGGCGCATCTGCGCCGGGCTCGCCCATGCCACAATCCGTTCATGGATACTTCCAGCTGAGCCATGAGCGGACTGCAGAACGACTGGTATGTGGCCGGACCCGACGGCGAGGCGGTCGGCCCGTTGTCGCGGGTCGAGGTCGCGCAAGCACAGGCGCGCGGTGCCTTCGCGCGCGACGCGCTGGCCTGGCATGTGGACCATTCCGAGTGGCAGCCGGTGATGCGCGTGGTCGCCACCATGACCGCGGTGCAGGCCGCCGTGCCAGTACCGCGTGCGAAGAAACCCGCGAGCAAGGCCGCGCCGCCGGCCGCCGCGAAAACGCAGACGCCCAAGCGCCCGCCGATGCCCGCTCCACCGCGCGACGCCGCAGCACCAGCGCGCACGGCAACGCCCGCCGCGCGCGCCGACAGCAACGAGGAACGCGAAGCGCGGCAGATGCGCGAGACGCTCGCCGCGCGCGCCGCACCCACTGGCCGCGTGGTGCAAGGTGCGCCCGCGCGCGTGCCCGCAAAAGGCGAGCAGACTGCATTCGCCGGACAGTTCGGGGTTGCCGTACAGCGCCTGCTCGCGCGCAGCATCGACATGCTGTCGATCGGGCTGCTCGGAGCGGCGATCGCCTGGGGCCTGATCCTTCACGGCTCGCCCGAAGCACAGGCCGGTGTGCTCGGTACGCCGAATCCGGCGCTGCTGCTGTGGCTGGCGGTGTTCGTGATGATTCCGCTCGACACCGTGCTGCTGGGCCTGACCGGTACCACCCCGGGCAAGTACCTGCTGGGCGTGCAGGTGACCGATGCGCGCGGCGAGCGCATCGGGATCGGTCGCGCCTGGCAGCGCGCGATCACCGTCGCGTGGCGCGGCGTCGGCCTCGGCCTGCCGCCGCTGACCCTGCTCGCTACGATCATCGCCGGTGTGCAGTATGCGCAGCAGGGCAGTACCGCTTGGGATCGCAGCCTTGCGATCGAAACCCGCGCCGCACCGATGGACAACCGCCGCTGGCAGATCGCGATCGCGGCAGTGATCGCCGGGCTGATCGTCCTGTCGACCGAGGTGTGGAGCCGCCTGGCGCTGCACATCGCGCAGGGCGCGCCAGTGCCAGTCTGAGTCGATGGACACGCCGATGACCGTGGCCACGCTGCCGACGCTCATCGGCACCAGCCTCGCGCCGAGCGCATGGATCACCATCGAGCAATCGCGCATCGATGCCTTCGCCGCCTGCACCGACGACCACCAGTTCATCCATGTCGACCCGCAGCGCGCCGCGCGCGAGACTCCGTTCGGCGGCAGCATCGCGCACGGCTTCCTGCTGCTGTCGCTGATCGCGGCCTATCCACCGGCCGACCTGCCGTGGCCGGTGGACATGCAGCTGGCGCTCAACTACGGGCTCGACCGCGTGCGTTTCCTTGCGCCGGTGCGCGCGGGTGCGCGGGTGCGCATCCTGACCCGGGTGCTCGATGTGCAGCGCAAGGATCCCGGCCGCTGGCTGCTGCGGCAGGAAAAAACCGTCGAGATCGACGGCGGGTCGACGCCGGCGCTGGTCGCCGAGGCGCTGGTGCTGCTGATCGCCGCAGCGCCCGTGTCCACCTGAGCGCCGCCGAGGTACTGCGTGCCGCGCGGCATCCGCGGCGGCGTACTCAATCCGGAGCCAGCGGCACCTGTGGTGAGACCCCTGCCAATGCGATGCCGCCGCGATCGCCGATCTTGAGCGAGCCATAGCGCGCAGCGAAGGCTTCCGGCAACACCCGCGCACCGGGGCACGCCAGCCACAGGCGCAGCAGATGGCGACGCCGTTGCGGCTCGGCGTGATCGACGAAGGCGGTGCGGTCGTGCAACAGCGTGTGGTTGTGCACCAGCTGCAGATCGCCCGCCTGCAGGCGCATGCGCAGCTGCAGTTGCGCATCGTTGGCCAGCGCATCGAAGGCATCCAGCGCCGCGACATCCATCGCATCCAGGCGCGGCGCCTGTGCGAAGCGCTGCGCGCTGTCGAAGTACTGGCGCTGGTAGAACACACTCAATCCCTCGGCGCCCTGTTCGGGCAGCCAGCTGAATACGGGGATCATGAACCACGGCAGCTGGCCGGGCGGTACTTCGCCGCGCCGATCGTGCGCCATCGGTCGCAGCAGGCGCGCCAGCAACTCAGGGCACGCAGCGCGCATGCGGTTGTACAGCAGCGGCGCGCTGACCAGCAGCGACTCGCCGCCGCTTTGCGCCTCACGCAGGCACAGCAGCCCGACCACGTCGCAGGAGTCGGTATGAAACGTCTGCCGCTCGCGCGTCTGGTAGATGCGCACGTTCGGATCGCTGCCGCTCAGACCCAGGTCGCACACATGGCCGAGCAAGTGGCCGGCCGCGTTCTGCGGGCGCAGCGCGCCCAGATGCACACCGATTCCCAGCGCGATCGCGGCCGTGAGCGCGCGCGAATAGCGCTCGACCGGCAGGCCACGCAGCAGCGCAAAGCCGCGCCCGTGCAGCAGCTCCTCGCGCAACGCGACCAGCCATGGCGCCAGCGTCGGCAGGGGAAATTGCGCGGGCGCGAGCTGCGCGAGCGGCAAGCCTTGCGCGATCACCTGCTCGCCGGCGTGTTCGAGTTCGGCGATCTGCGCTGCCGACAGCGCGATCAACCAGTCATCGCGCGCAGCCATCTGCACGCCATCCCACACCGCCGCGCCGCGCTGGATCGGCGGCAGGTTGCTGGTATCCATCGTCGCAGTTATCGGTCGGATCGCCGACCGATCGCGCCGCTAGCGATCAAGGCGGTAGCGATCGAGGCGGTAGCGATCGAGGAGGTGGCGATCAAGGAGATTGCGCGCCGAGAAAATCCAGCCGGTACGCCGGCACCGATTCCTGCGAGCTGCGTCCCAGGGTCACCACCGCAAAACGCGCATCCGCACGCAACAGCGGCTGCGGCCGGCCGCGGCTGCCGACCCCGAAATCGCCATTGGTGCGCGCATGCGGCTCCGAGCGGATGATCTGCTGCTTGCGCCGGAACACCAGGAAGTGCTCGTTGGCGCCGACTTCGGCCGGCAGCGTCAGCCGGCAGTCGATCCAGCCCAGATCGAGCACCTTGCAGTTTTCCTCGCGACTCGACTGCGGCTCGAAGATGAACATCTCCTCCCATGCGAAGGGCGTCACCACCGCAAGATCGATCTCTGCCGGCGGCCGATCCTCCAGCACGCGCGCCAGCGCGGCACTGAAGCGGCCCTCGGCTGCCAGTGCGGGCCCTCCGTGCGCCAGCGCGGCCAGCGCCATCCACAGCATCACGGTGACTCGAGGGATCGATGCGTTGCGCATGGCGGCTTGGGGTGGGTGCATCAAGGAAAGCGAAGGCTCTTAGATTACCCGTCAGCAGCGCGTGTGCGTTAGTCACACGCAGTCGGTGCGCCGAGTCTCGACAAGGCGGCACGTACCCGAACTGCGCGCCAATGGTTATGCATTGTGGGAGCTGCCATGGCAGCGAGTGCGGCACCTCCCGACGGGCCGCGTCGCCCGGGCGCATCGAGCATCCTGATGGACCATGCCAATCGCCTCGATTGCCCCACAGCAAGCGGCCCGTGCTGCGGTTCAGAGCTTGATCGCAGGTCGGGGCGACCTGCGCTACGGGTCCCCGTCCGGTTGCCGCGAGCCTGCACACGCCGTAGCGCGGGTCGTCTCGACCCGCGGTTCTGCTGGCCTTGCTCGTCCTATCTGCAACGCCTTTACGCCAGCCCCGCGTAGAACGACACTCGGCAGATGCTGCCCGAACCTGTCACCCGCTTCCGCGCCGAATATCGCGTGCGCGAGATCCCCGCGATGTACAGCGGCGCGGTCAATCTGTGGATCACCTTCGGCGGTGGCATGCTGGCGCTGCTTTGGTGCGTATCGCGACTCGATGCGGTGCAGCCGGTCGAGTGGCTGATGGTGCCGTTGGCGTTTCTGTATGCGAACTTCGTGGAGTACTTCGGGCATCGTTTTCCGATGCATCGGCCGCTACCGGGGTTGAAGCTGGTGTATCGGCGGCATGCGGGGCAGCACCATCGATTCTTCACCGATCGTGCGATGGCGTTGGAATCGACGCGCGATCTGCGTGCGGTGCTGTTTCCGCCGCTGCTGGTGGTGTTTTTCTTCGGCGGCTTCGCGCTGCCGGGGTGGCTGCTGCTCGATGCACTCGCCTCCAGCAATGTCGCCTGGTTGATGCTGGCCACCGGCATCGCCTATTTCCTCAACTACGAGTTCCTGCACCTGGCCTACCACCAGCCGGCGGGCCACTGGATGACGAAGGTGCCGGGCGTGGCGCGACTGGCATGGCTGCATCGGCACCATCACGATCCGCGCGTGATGAACGGCTGCAACTTCAACATCTCCTATCCCATCGCCGACGCGGTGTTCGGCACCCTGCAGCGAGATCAGGGCACGGACCAAGGGCACGGACCGATGTAGGGGCGCAACCTGCGCGCGACCGTTCCACCCCGAATGCACCGCGTATCCGATCGCTGCGGCCGCGCGCGGCGCGCTGCTGCACGGGGTGGGCGGTGATTTCGGGTCACGACAGAATGTCGATTGCCGCATCGCACAATCTGTGCTCTAGTCGGATCGCAAGCGCCGGGCGTTCGTCTGGCGCGCGGGAGGCAGTGGACGGGATAGCGTCCTCGCTGCCGGTCCGGTCGGTCGTTCCCGGAACCGTGGCGTGGTGCGGAGTCCTCAGTCAGGGCGTCGCCGCTGCGCATCCCGCGTGACTGCGTCCGCCGCCTGCATCCATCTGGTTCCGGAGGCGGCATGGCGTTCAAGCACGAGGGCTTCGCGAAGCAGGGCCTGTACGACCCGCGGTTTGAGCACGATGCCTGCGGCTTCGGGCTGATCGCCAATCTCGACAACCAAGCTTCGCGCTGGGTGGTCGAGACCGGGTTGACCGCACTTGCGCGTCTGGCGCATCGCGGTGCGGTGGCAGCCGACGGCGCTTCCGGCGACGGTTGCGGCGTGCTGCTGACGCGGCCGGACAAATTTCTGCGTGCTGCCGCCGACGAGTGCGGTATCCGCCTCGGGCCGGTGTTCTCCGCCGGCACCGTGTTCCTGCCGCCCGAGGACGAGGCAGCCGCCGAATGCCGCGCCGTGCTCAGCGCAGAACTCGAGCGGGTCGAAGTGCGCGTGGCCGGCTGGCGCGTGGTGCCGACCGCGCCGGAGTCCTGCGGCGAGATCGCGCGTCGCAGCATGCCGCGCATCGAGCAGGTGTTCGTCGGTCCCGCCGCCTCGATGGACCAGACCAGTTTCAATCGCGCGCTGTTCCTGGCGCGCCGCCGCGCCGAGCAGCGCCTGCACGACAGCCAGCCGGCGTTCTACGTGGTCTCGCTGTCGGCGTGGACGCTCGGCTACAAGGGCATGATGCTGCCCGCAGCGCTACCGGCGTTCTATCCCGATCTGGCGCGCGCGGACATGCAGTCGGCGGTGATCGTGTTCCATCAGCGCTTTTCCACCAACACCGCACCGGCGTGGAAACTGGCGCAGCCGTTCCGCCTGCTCGCGCACAATGGCGAGATCAACACCATCGAGGGCAACCGGCGCTGGGCGCAGGCGCGCGCGTTCAAGTGGCGCTCGCCGGCCATCGACTTCCGCGACATCAGTCCGCTGGTGAGCATGGAAGGCTCCGACTCGCAGTCGCTGGACAACATGCTCGAGGTGCTGCTCGCCGGTGGACTCGAGCTGCCGGTGGCGATGCGCATCATGATCCCACCCGCGACCGAATCGCTCGAGCACAAGGATGCCGACCTGTCGGCGTTCTACCAGTACTACGGCCTGAACCAGGACGTGTGGGATGGCCCCGCCGGCATCGTGATGTGCGACGGCCGCTATGCCGCGGCCACCGCCGATCGCAACGGCCTGCGCCCGGCGCGCTGGGTGCTGACCGCGGATCGGCACCTGACCATCGCCTCCGAAGTCGGCACCTGGGACTACGCGAATGCCGATGTGATTGCGAAGGGCAAGCTCGGTCCCGGCGAGATGATCGCGGTCGATCTGTATTCCGGTCAGTTCCTCGACTCCGAGGCGATCGACAAGCTCAATCGTGGCCGCGCGCCGTTCAAGCGCTGGCTCAAGCAGGGCATGAAGTACCTCGTCGCCGATCTGATCGATCCGTCGCTGGCGGCCGAGCCCTTCGATGCGCCGACGCTGGCGCGCTTCCAGAAGCTGTTCAATCTGACCCGCGAAGAACGCGAAAGCGTACTGCGCGTGCTGGCCGAGACCGAACAGGAGGCGACCGGCTCGATGGGCGACGATACGCCGATGCCGGTGCTGTCGGGCAAGGTGCGCTCGCTGTACGACTATTTCCGCCAGGCTTTCGCGCAGGTTACCAATCCGCCGATCGATCCGCTGCGCGAGCAGTGCGTGATGTCGCTGTCGACCCATATCGGCCGCGAGGGCAATCTGTTCGAGCTGGGCCCGGCCAATGCCGCAACCGTGATGATGAATTCGCCGGTGCTCAGCCAGCGCAAGCTGCGCCAGCTGCTTGCACTCGACCAGTTCGCCAGCGCGCATGCGATCGTGCACCTGCAGCAGCAGCCCGACGAGGCGCTGGGCGATGCGGTGCGGCGGATCTGCACCGAGGCCGAAACCGCGGTGCGCGATGGCGCGGTGATCATCCTGCTGTCCGACCGCTATCCGGTCGAGGACCGCCTGCCGGTACACGCGCTGCTGGCGATCGGGGCTGTGCATCAGCATCTGGTGCGCGCGGGCCTGCGCTGCGACTGCAACCTGATCGTCGAGACCGCCACCGCGCGCGATGCGCACCATTTCGCCTGCCTGATCGGCTACGGCGCGACTGCGGTGTATCCATATCTGGCCTACCAGACGCTGTTCGATCTGGGACGCAGCAAGATCGTCAAGGGCAAGAACGGCAGCGAGCAGGCGGAGCTGGGTCGCAGCTATCGGCGCGGCATCAAGAAGGGCCTGCTCAAGATCATCTCCAAGATGGGCATCGCCACCATCGGCAGCTATCGCGCAGCGCAGCTGTTCGAGATCGTGGGGCTGGCGCCGGAAGTGGTGGACCTGTGCTTCAACGGCACGCCATCGCGGATTGCCGGCGCGGGCTTTGCCGAGATTCAAGCCGAGCAGCGCTGGCTGCACGAGCGCGCGTGGAATGCCGCCGAGCCGCTGGAGCAGGGCGGATTGCTGCGCTATGTCGACGGCGGCGAGTACCACATGTACAACCCCGACGTGATCGCCTCGCTGCAGCTGTCCGTGCGCAGCGGCAATTATGCCGACTACGCGGTCTATGCCCGCCACGTCGATTCGCGCCCGCCATCGACGCTGCGCGATCTGCTGGTGCTGCAGGAAGACCCCGCGCGCGCGATCGATGTCGCCGAGGTAGAGCCGATCGACAACATCCTGCTGCGCTTCGATTCGGCCGGCATGAGCCTCGGCGCGCTGTCGCCCGAAGCGCACGAGGCGCTGGCGATCGCGATGAACCGCCTCGGCGGGCGCAGCAACTCGGGCGAGGGTGGCGAAGACCCCGCGCGCCATGGCACCGAAAAATCATCCAAGATCAAGCAGGTCGCATCGGGCCGCTTCGGCGTC
>JBBRFN010000115.1:0-8614 GCA_038224265.1 Lysobacterales bacterium | reverse complement strand
CTTCGACAACCGCTACCGCAACCTGATCGAGACGCGCGCGAACCTCGGCACCAACGCGCAGGGCGCGATCGTGTTCCAGTCGATCAATCGTGCGCGCGCGCGCATCCGCGGCGTCGAAGGCAGCGGGCGCTTCGAGCTTGGCGGCCTCGGCGCAGCATTCGAGCCGTGGTCGCTGCGCGCGGCGTTTTCCTGGGCGCGTGGTGACGACACCACCCGCAACGCGCCCCTGAACACGGTGCAGCCGGACCGCGTAGTGCTCGGCGCAGCGCGCGCGGGTGCCGGTGGCTGGCCGACGATCTGGGCCGAGATGACCGCCGTCGCGCGGGTCAAGCGCGTCGACCGCAGCAGCGCCGACCTGTTTGCACCACCGGGCCACGCGCTGTTCGATCTCGGGCTGCGCCAGGATTTCGGGCACGGAGTGAGGGCCGACCTCGCACTGCTCAACGTCGGCGACGTGCGCTACTGGGAATGGGCCGCACTTCGCGGCGTGTTGCGCAACAACGTGCCCCTGACGTCGTTCTACACCGGTCCGGGGCGCAGTGTGGCGATAACGGTCACGCTGGATTTGTGAGCACCCGCCCGGCGCGGCGGCGCAGCGATTGCCCTAACGTCAGGCACTAAATCCCGTTACGCGGGCATCGGCGTGGGCGTCAGTCAAAGCCAGCCTTGCGAGTGCAGCCAGGACAGCGGGTGGTGGGCGCGCGCAATGCCGATCATCCACGCATAGAGCAGCAGCGCGGCGACGTAGCAAGACGCGCGAATGCGCGGCGTTCGACCGTGCTTGAGCGCGAAGGACCCCAGCACGATGTAGACCAGCAGGAGGCCGATCTTGAGTCCCAGCCAAGGATGGGTTGCCGGGTCCAGGTGCAGCACGAGCAACAGCAGCATCGCCGTGATCAGCAGCACGGTGTCGATGCCATAGCTGAGAACCCGCAGTGGCGCGGACATGCCCCAGCGCGCGCCGGCGAGCGTCAGAGCACCGCGCGCGGCGAACAGCGCGCCACTGGCGAAAACCGTGCCCACGTGCACGGCCTTGATCTGCGGGTAGTACTCGATCATCCGGGGCGCCCATCGGCGCGCGGGGTGAGATAGATCCACGCCGAGCGCAACGCCCATGGCAGGAAGGCTGCCAGCCAGGCGAGCCCCGCGATGGCGTGCCAGCCCCGCGGGTCGGCCGAGAACTCCGCGCCGATCCGCAGCACCGCGGCAACTTGCACCACCACGAAGGCGAAGCCCGCGACGCGACCGAGTTCGAGCGGGCGGCCCGCGTGGCCCTGCGTGACGCGGGTCACCATCGCCACCAGGAGACTACCGAAGAAGCCGATGAACAACGCGTGGGTGGGGGCACGGCCGAAGGCGAACTCGCCGTGCATGGCGAACCACGCACTCTGCAGGGCGTAGAGCAGCATTGCCAGCGGCAGCCAGGCGAAGCCGAGGAAGAGCACGCGCAGCAGCGCCGGCAGCGTCCGGCCGTGCGGCCACCAGCGCCACAGCAGCCCACCCGCCAGCGCCGCCAGCGGCAGGTCGGTCAGCCACAGCCACGCGTAGGCATGCATCAACTCGAGCGCGAGATGACTCAGCGACAGGACCCACAGTGCGAGCAACGCCCACATCGGCCGCACCATCCGGTAGTCCTGGTACACGCACTGAGTGAAGAACGGCACCATCCGGTGGCAAACGGTGAAGAACAGCGGCAGCAGCAGCGCGAAGCCGCCGAACTTGATCGCTGCGAACATCGTCAGCGCCGGCGCGCCGAGTGCGAAGGCAATCGCGAGGCTCAACCCCGCGAGTCCCAGCAGCAGCGCCAGTGCGGCGCTCAGCGCATGCGCATCGAGCCGTTCGGCGCGCCACAGCACGCCGATCAGGACGGCAACTCCGATGGCCCAGCCGAGCGCCGTGAGCAGCAGTCCTGGCACCAGTAGCGGCGGGGCGAGCGTCATCCCTGCCAGCGTTGCGGCCTGCCCGAGCAGCAGGCCGATGCCGACCGGAACGTATTGCCGCCGGGTCAGTGCAGGTTGTGCCAGCCAGCGCGGGAATACCGTGAGCAGGAAGCCGAACACGAACGGCGGCAGCACCTGGTACTGCATCACGATGGCGTGCATCCAGCCGGCGTACACCGCCGGTTGCGCGAGCTCGATGCAGTGCCAGCGCGCGGCGGCCAGCCACAGCGTCCACCACGCCATCGCGACCAGCACATTGGCCGCGCCGATGAAGAACAGCAGGCGGTGCGGGGCCTCGGCGAGCAGGCGCAGGGCGAGGGCAGACGGTGCGGCGTCAAGCGGGGTGGTGTTCATGCGTCCAGTTTGGAGCGCACGGTGCACCGCGGTCGCTGACGCGGATCAAGCCGCTGCCGGATGTGCGGCGTCGGCGGGTGCGGCGGCGCGATCAGCGCAGGACGCTGCGCCCGAGGTGGCGCAACTTCGATGGCTCGCGCAATTGCACCTCGCGCCGATCGACCGCGATCAGGCCGTCGTCCTGGAAGCGGCGCAGCACGCGGCTGACGGTCTCGGTGGCCAAGCGCAGGTAGTTGGCGATATCGGCGCGCGACATCACCAGGCGGAAGCGGGTGGCAGAGAAGCCGCGCGCCGCGTAGCGTTCGGCCATCGCGACGAGGAACGCCGCCAGCCGCTCGTCGGCGCTGAAATCGCCCGCCAGCATCGAGGCTTGGCCGATGTCCTTGCTCATCAGCCGGAACAATTGCTGCTGGATCCCCGGGATGCGGCTGGCGAGCGTCGCCATGGCGGGGAAGGAGAAGCGGCAGATCGTGGTGGTGTCGAGCACCACCGCGCTGCATGGATAGCGCGCCGGATACACGCCGTTGAGGCCGACCAGTTCGCCGGGCAGGTAGAAGCCGAGCACCTGCTCGCGCCCCTGGTCGTCGATCACATAGGTCTTGATTGCGCCAGCGCGCACTGCGAACACGGCGTCGAACGGGTCGTTGACCTTGAACAGTGGCGCGCCCGGCGCATAGGGGCCGACATGCTCGATCAGGCAGTGCAGCGCGCCTAGCGCGGTTTTGTCGAAGCCCTGCGGCAGGCACACCGGAGCGAAGGCGCAGGTGCCGCAGAAGGCGAACTCGTCGCCTTCGCCTTCGGGATTGATCGCGCGCCGCGCGCCACTCGGAATACCCATGCTCCGATGGTAGCGTCTGGGCGGCTTCAGATCACCCGCGAGAACCGAGTCACCTGCTCGCGCGGTTTCGCCAGATACTGGTCGAACACCATCGCCACGACACGCATCAGCAGCCGCCCGCGGCCGGTGATGCGGATTCCGCTCGCATCGACGTCGACCAAGCCGTCGCGCGCGAGGCTGTTCATCCGCTGCAGTTCAGCGCCGAAGTGGGCCGCGAAGTCGAGGCCGGGATGGTGGTGCTCGATGTCGCGGAATGCGACGCTGCCGTGGCACATCAGCGACTGGATCACCTCGCCACGCAGTTCATCTTCATCGGTGACCACGTAGCCCTTGACCAGCGGCAGCTTGCCCGCATCGATCGCGGCATAGTAGGCGAGCAGGTCGCGCGCATTCTGCACGTAACAATCGCCGACCCGCCCGATGGCGCTCACGCCGAGCCCCAGCAGGTCGCATTCGGCGTGGGTCGAATAACCCTGGAAGTTGCGCTGCAGCGTATGCGCGGCCTGCGCACGGACCAGCTCATCGCCGGGCAGGGCGAAGTGGTCCATGCCGATGTAGCTGTAGCCGGCTGCCGCGAGCATGTTCACCGCAGTGCCCAGCAGCTGCAGCTTGATGGCAGCTGGCGGCAGCTCGCTGGTTTCTATCTGGCGCTGTGCGCGGAACACCTCCGGCAGGTGCGCATAGCTGTAGACCGCGATGCGGTCCGGACGGATGCCGATCACCGCGTCGATGGTGGCTGCAAAGCCCTCGACGGTCTGTCGCGGCAGACCGAAGATGAGGTCGATACTGACCGATTTGAAGCCGGCCTCGCGCGCCGACCGGATCACCGCCAGCGTCTTCTCGATCGGCTGGATCCGGTTGATCGCCTCTTGCACCTCGGAAGCGAAGTCCTGCACGCCGAAGCTCACGCGGTTGAAGCCGATTGCGGCCAACTCGTGCAGCAGGGCGGGCTCGGCCTCGCGCGGATCGATCTCGATCGAGAACTCGCGGTCATCGCCGCTGGCAAGATTGAACCCGTCGCGCAGCATCTCGATGAGCTCGCGCAATTGCAGCGCGTCGAGGTAGTTCGGCGTGCCGCCGCCCAGATGCAGCTGGATCACCTGGCGGTCGCGGTCGAACAGCTCCGATTGCATGCGGATCTCATGCGCGAGGCGCCGCAGATACTCTGTCGCCTTGCTGCGGTCGCGGGTGACCACCCGATTGCATCCGCAGTAGAAGCACGGGCTGGTGCAGAACGGGATATGCACGTAGATCGACAGCGGACGCGGGATCGGATCGTCGTTGCTCGCGAGCGCGTGCTTCCGATAGCTGTCTTCACCGAAGCCGGCCTCGAAATGCGGGGCCGTCGGATAGGACGTATAGCGCGGGCCGCTGACGTCGTAACGGGCCAGCAGGTCCGGATCGAAAATCGGCGCGATGGGCATCGGCGGCTCCGACGGCAGTGGCGCGGACCCCACGGTCCGGCCTGGAGCAGAAGGTTATGCGGCAATCGCTGCGGCGTACTTGACCACGATCAACCAGCGTGGGGCAGGCGGTGCATCCGCGAGCATTGCCAGCGCGCGGCCGTACCGACGGCCAGACACGCCAGCGCCACCCAGTCGGCAAGCACCACGCGCTGCAACGCGCCGCCCACGGTCGGCAGCGCGGCGGCCAACAGCAGGAACGAGACCACGCTGACCGCGCCCGCAGCCAGCGCCAACGGCTGCCATGCCGGACGCAACGCCGCCACGCTGAGGTAGGCGGCCAGCAGTCCGAACAGGATCGCGCGGTGGCGCAGCAGCAAGACCAGCTCCGGATCGACGACCGCAACGCCGTACAGCGTCGCCAGTCGGTCCGCGCCCAAAACCCCGGCCAGCGGCAGCCAATGGATCAACGCGACCACCAGCAGCATTGCGGTCACCAGACGCTGCATGGCTCAGGCTCCAGCGGTTGCGCGGCGCACCATCGCCAGGATCTCTGGTGGCGCACTGTGCGGCGAGCCGGCGTTGAAGGGCGGCATTGGCGCGTACTCGATGCCGAGCTGGATCGCCTGCGCGACACTGTCGCCGGCAATCCGCGCGGCCAGCGCCAGCGCCATGTCGAAGCCGGCCGAGACACCTGCTGCGGTGACCGTCTTGCCGTCGAACACGTATCTGCCCGCAGTGGCGATCGCGCCATAGGGTCGCAGGCCATCGATGTCCTGCCAGTGGGTGACCGCACGCTTGCCGCGCAGCAGCCCGGCAGCGCCCAGCACCAACGCGCCAGTGCAAACCGAAGTAGTCCACAGCGTGGTGGCATCGATCGACCGCAGCCAGTCCAGCAAAACCGTATCGTGCAGCGGCAGGTGGCGGTTCGGTCCGCCGGGCACCACCACGATCTGCGGCTGCGTGGCGGCACTCAGCGGCGCGGCCTGGACCTGCAGGAATCCGGTGTCGCTGCGCACCAGGCCCGGCTCGGTGGCGACGAACACGGTGTGCGCACCGGGCAGGCGCGAGAGCACCTCATAGGGCCCGATCGCGTCGGTGGCGGTGAAGCCCGGATAAATCGGAATGGCGATCTGCATGGGTATCTCCTTGGGGATCAGGTGGATTGGAAGCGCTGCCGCCACGCCGAGGGGTTGGCCCCGAAGTGCGCTTCGAAGCGCTTGCTGAATGCCTCGGCAGTGGCATAGCCGCAGCGTCGTGCAACCTCGCGGATGCTGACCGCGGAATCGCTGAGCATGCGTTGTGCGTGTTCCAGCCGCGCTCGCAGTACGAACTCGCGCGGCGCCATCGCCAGCTCGCGATGGAACAGTCGGCGCAGGTGGCGCTCGCTCACGTGCGCGCGCTCGGCGAGCGCATGCACAGGCCACGGGGCCTGCGGACGCGCCAGTACCTGCTCGCGAATCCGCGCGAGCAGCGGCAGCTCGCTCAGTTGCGCGGCCAGCGGCACGCTGAACTGGCTCTGCCCGCCGGGGCGCTTGAGAAAAACCACCAGCTCGCGCGCCACCGCCAGCGCGGATGCGCGCCCGAGATCGGCTTCGACCAGCGCCAGCGCGAGGTCCATGCCGGCAGTCACACCGGCCGAGGTCCAGCAGTTGCCGTCGCGGATGAAGATCGCATCGGCATCGACCTGCACGCGCGGGAACATGCGCCGCATCTGCTCGGCGAAACGCCAGTGGGTGGTAGCGCGGCGTGCGTCGAGCAGTCCCGCCTGCGCGAGCACGAAAGCGCCGCTGCACACCGACGCAACGCGGGTGGCGCGCGCGGCCAGCCGCTGTACACCGGCGATGAAGGCGCGATCCGCGCACGCAGCGCGGGTACCTTCACCGCCGGCCACCAGCAGGGTGTCGATGGGGCGCGGTGCGCGCGCCAGCGCGTGGCTGGCGATCAGCTGCACGCCCGATGAGGTAGCGATCGGGCCCGCGTGCTGGGCAGCGATCGAGATCGTGTAGTGCGCGCTGCCGGCATTGGCGAACACGCTGGCCGGTCCGCTGATATCCAGCAGTTCGGCCTGTTCGAAGGCGACGATGACGATCTGGCGCGGCATGAGTGCAATCCTGCACCGGCCGGGTTTGGCCGTTCGGACCATTATCGGTCTGAATCGGACATCATGCGCTGGCGCTGGCCTCGCGACGGGCGGTTTTCCTACACGGCGACGCGGCGTTTTGCGCTTTTGCACAGCCGCAGGACGCGCGACGCTATGCCCAGCCAAGGAGGGTTGCACAATGTCCGAGCCGATATGGGTGTTCATGCTGCGCTGTGCCGACGGCAGTTACTGCCGCGGTCGCACCAGCTCGCTGGAGTCGCGCATCGGGCATCTGCTGGCGGGTGTGGTTCCCGGCTGCACCGCGCAGCGACTGCCGCTGCAACTGGTGTGGTGCGAGCAGTGCGATTCGTGCGCCGATGCGCAGGCGGTGGAGCAGCAGCTGGCCGGCTGGTGCCAGCGCCGCAACCGGCCCCTGCACGATCTCGGTCGTATCCCGTAAGGGCGGTGGGCGGGGCGCTTCGCACAGCTGCGCAACAGTGTGGCGGACGGTGGCATTGCGGCATCGGGTGGTTGCCGGTGTAATCGGCGACCCATCCGCACCAGCCTGGAGCCAGCATGTCCTTTCTTCGCATGTCCGATCTGAACCTGCGTGGCCTGCGCGTGCTGATCCGCGAGGATCTGAACGTGCCGATCAAGGACGGGCACATCACCTCGACCCAGCGGCTGGAGGCCGCGCTGCCGGCGATTCGCGCGGCGCGCGATGCGGGTGCGGCGGTGATGGTGCTCTCGCACCTCGGGCGGCCCAAGGAAGGCGTCTGGGATGCCGTGTCATCGCTGGCACCGGTGGCGGCCTGGTTGTCTGAGGCGCTGGGCAGCCCGGTGCCGCTGCTGCGCGACTATCTGGATGGCGTGGTCATCGTGCCCGGCGAGGTCAAGCTGCTGGAGAACTGCCGCATGAACGTCGGCGAGGCGCAGGACGCGGATGCGCTTTCGAAAAAATATGCCGCGCTGTGCGATGTCTACGTCATGGACGCATTCGGCACCGCGCATCGCGCGCAGGCGTCCACCCACGGTGCGATTCGCGCCGCGAAAGTCGCCTGCGCCGGACCGCTGCTGGCAGCCGAGCTCGACGCCCTGGCCAAGGCGCTGGAGCACCCGGCCCGACCGCTGCTGGCGATCGTGGCCGGCTCCAAGGTCTCGACCAAGCTGGAATTGCTGGGCAGCCTGATCGCGCGCGTCGACCAGCTGATCGTCGGTGGCGGCATCGCCAATACCTTCCTCGCCGCGCAGGGCTTTCCGGTCGGCAAGTCGCTGGTCGAGCACGATCTGCTGGATGCCGCGCGTGCGGCCATCGCGCAGGCCAAGGCGCGTGGTGCTGCGATCCCGCTGCCGCAGGATGTGGTCGTAGCGACGGCATTCGCGGCCGATGCGCCGGCCACGGTCAAGGCCGTCGCCGATGTCGCCCCCGACGACATGATCCTCGACATCGGCCCGCGCACTGCGGCCGCGTATGCCGCACTGATCCAGGCCGCGGGCACCGTGGTCTGGAACGGACCCGTAGGCGTATTCGAATTCGACGCCTTCGCCCACGGTACCGAGGCGGTCGCGCGCGCCATCGCGGCCTCGCCGGCGTTCTCGATCGCCGGTGGTGGCGACACGCTGGCAGCGGTGGAGAAATACGGCATCGAGAAAAATCTGTCGTACATCTCCACCGGTGGCGGCGCCTTCCTTGAGTTCCTCGAGGGCAAGGAGCTGCCGGCGGTGGCTGCGCTTCAGGCGCGGGCTGCCCAGTGAGCGGGCCGATCAACGGCTGCGACATGGCCTGCTGCGGGAGCCCGCAAGCCGGCGACTGCAGCCTCCACTACAGCCGCGACCCCGGTCGCTGCCATGGCAGCTCCCACAAGGTGGAACTGCTGCCATGGCTGGTCATGCAATGAAATCTGCGGGAGCCGGCAGACCGGCGACTGCAGCCTCCACTACAGCCGCGACCCCGGTCGCTGCCATGGCAGCTCCCACAAGGTGGAACTCCTGCCAT
>JBBRFN010000114.1:0-8683 GCA_038224265.1 Lysobacterales bacterium | reverse complement strand
GGTGATCGCGTGCGCATCACCGGCTGGTGGTTTGGCGCGCCGCGCATGCGCCTGTTGGGACGCGGCAGCGACTGCAGCGATCTGTGCGGTGAGAAGCTGACCGAGGCGTTTGTGCTGGCGAGTTGTGTATCGATCGGCATCGATCCGGGACTGGCTGCGCGGCTGCTGCCGCAACTGCAGCCGGCACCGCGCTACGAACTGCTGCTCGATGCGCAGGCAATCGATGCGCAGGCGGCAGTCCAGCTGGCGCTGCGGCTAGATCAGGCGCTGCGCGCCAATCCGCAGTACGCGCATGCGCGCGACCTCGGCCAGCTTGGCGCGCTGACCGCCTGCCGCATCGATCTGCTGGCCGCGCGCTTGCAGGCTCTGTCACTTGCGCGTGGGCAACGTCTGGGCGATGCCAAGCCCGCTGCGCTGGGGCGCATCGACGACCCGGATCTGGCGCAGCTGGCGCTATGACCCGCTATTGCTTCAGCGTGGCCACCGCAGCCGACGATGCCGCACTGCGCGCGCGCATGGCGCAGGACTGGATGAAGGGGCCGCTGGCGGTCAGCTTTCGGCGCGAGCCCTCGTATTTCGACGGCTGCGTGGTGCAGGGCGAAGCGCCGCAAGTGCTTAAATGCGTCGATCAGGAGGACGGCGCAGTGGTCGCTATGGCCACGCGAATGATGAGCCGCGTGTTCGTCAACGGGGAGCCGCAGCGGGTCGGGCTGCTATCTGATTTTCGTCTCGCGCCGCAGGTGCGCGGTGGCACCCTGTTGGCGCGCGGCCTGCGCGTGTTCCGCGATTGGCATAGCGACGATCCCGTCGAGTTTTATCTGGCCGTGATCCTCGACGGCAATCGGCGTGCGATCGACACCTTTACCGGCGGACGTGCGGGGTTTCCGCTGCTGCGTGACTTCGGCCGCATGTGCTCGCCGGCGATTCATCTCGACCTGCCGCGCGCAGCGCTGCCGCTGCCCGGCGTGCAGTTCCGCCGCGCCCGCGCCGAGGATGCTGGGGCATTGCGCGAACTGCATGCGGCGGCTGCACCGCGACGCCAATTCGCCCGCGTCGACTACGCAAACCTGCCGTGCCTGTCGACCAGCGACTACTTCGTGGCCGAATCGGGCAGCCGCCTGCTCGGCTGCGTTGCCGCGTGGGATCAGCAAAGCGTACGCCAGACCCATATCGAGGCGTACTCGGCATGGTTGGGTGCACTGCGGCCGGCGTACAACCTGGCCGCGCGGATGCTGCCGCTCAAGCCCTTGCCCGCACGCGGCCAGCGCATTCCCTACGTGTACCTGTCGAACATCGTGCTGCGCGAGGACGATCTGCCGCTGTGGCGGGGATTGCTGCGCCACGCCTACCGCAGCCTGCGCGGCGGCGCGTGGCACTACGCGATAGCCGCGCTGCATGAGCGCGATCCGCTGGCGGCAGCCTTGTCCGACTATCGATCGATCGCGTCTGCGGGGCGTCTGTACGCAGTGCATTTTCCGCAGGATGCGCAGGCCGCGGCGCGCATCGACGACCGGGTGCCGTACATGGATCTGGCCCGCGCATGAGCACGCCGATGCGCGCCCGACATCTGCCGCCGCAGTTGCGCGAGCCGGCGAGCCTGCGCGCGCTGCTGCGCACCGCGCTGCTCGACTGGCTGCTGATCGCGTGCTGTTGGGTTGCGATGGCGCTGATCCCTGCTCCGTGGTGGCCGCTGCAGATCGTGTGCATCATGCTGATCGCCGGGCGCCTGCATGCGCTGGGCGTGGTGCTGCACGACGCCTGTCACCTGCGGCAGCGACCGGACTCGACGCAGGCACGCTGGCTGCAGCTGCTGGCCGGCTACCCGATCACCACCACGCTGGAAGCGATGCGCTACCACCACCTGCGTCACCATCGCGACAGCTGCATGGTCGAGGATCCGTACTTCAAGCCGGGCGCCTCCGAGCGCTGGTGGCCGGCACTGCGCGCCCGATTGCAGGGTTTGCTGCTGCCGCCGGCATGGATCCTGCGCAGCTTCATGGGTGTTGCGGCACTGCGCTGGCCGGCGCTGCGCAACGGCTATGCCCGCGTGTTGCTCGGCGATCGCAGCGGCCGCGATCTGCGCGACGATCCCGAGATCATGCAGTGCCTGCGCGCCGAGCCGGGTCAGGCGCTGTTCTTCGTGATGGTGGCCTTGATCGGCGCATGGTTTCCTGCCGCAGCGGCTTTCGGCTATCTGCTGCCATTGCTGCTGGCAGCACTGTTCAATGCAAATCGCGTGGTCGCCGAGCACCGCCATGTGCTGGTGCATGACCGCGATCCGGCAACCGTGGTCGGCATCACGCGCGATCACACCGGCGGTTGGGTGAACCGGATGCTGCTCTACCCGCACCACATCGGCTACCACACCATGCACCACCTGCATCCGATGGTGGCATGGCAGAACCTGCCCGCATTGCAGGACTGGTACCGGGACAACATGCAGGGCCATCACGCAGCGGGTGCGGGACGCGACCGCGCGGCAGGTTGTTCGGCGCAGGAATAGCAGCGACCGCTTCGACCCGAAGTTCCGCAGTCGCCGTCATGCCGGCTCCCACACCGCGGCCCGGCAGGCCCTGCCAGCCCGCGCCCCTTTCGCCACTGCCAACCAGCACGCGCTGGCCGAACCAGTAGCCCGGCAGTAGCATCCAAAACAGCATCGACTGAATCCGGACTTTCGCCTGATGACTGCACTCGTGCCGCGCCTGCTGGCACTCGCCACCGTTGTGCTGTGCGGACCGTTGTGTGCGCAATCGCTGTCGAGTCCCGAGAGCCTCGACTACGACGCCAGCGGCGATCGCTATCTGATCAGCAATCGCGGTGCGGGGCAGATCCTGGCGCGCTCTGCTGCTGGCGTGCTCAGCGTGTTCAGCAACGATCCGGTATCGCCCGCCGGACTCGAAATCGTCGATGGCCATGTGTTCGTCGCCGATGGCGGAACCGTTCGCGGCTACCGGCTCGGCGACGCGGTCAAAGTGGTAGACCATGCGATCGCCGGCGCGACGTTTCTCAACGGCCTTGCCAGCGACGGCGGCACGCGATTGTGGGTCGGCGATTTCACGGGTCAGCGGCTGCATGAGCTGGACATCGGCAATCTTGCGAATGTCAGTCACACCACGCCGATCGCGGCGACCGGATTCACGCCGAACGGTCTGTGGTGGGATGCCGTGAACCAGCGGCTGCTGATGGTCAGCTGGGGCAGTGGCGCGCGGGTGTTCGGCTGGCAGCCCGGGCAGGCAGCGGCGAGCTTGATCGCGCAGACATCGTTGTCGAACTTCGACGGGGTGGTGCAGGACTGCGATGGTGCGGTGTACGTGTCCAGCTGGGGCGCGGCCGCGATCGTGCGCGCGCCGCCGCCGCTGTCGGCACAGTCAGTCTTTGCTACCTTTGCGGCGGGGCAATCGAACCCGGCCGACATCGCCTATGCGCCGGGAATCGGCGAGATCGCGGTGCCCAATGCCGGCAGCAGCAGCTTGGCGTTTCTGCCCACCGCATGTGCGGGTGTGTTGTTTCGGGATGGGTTGGAGCTGCGCTGAGCAGTAACTGGTTTCCGACGCCACGGTCGGACCTGCCGTGCAGCAGTCCGCGATAGCGAAGCCTGCGCTCACTAAGGGGCGGCAGTCATGCGCAGATCGAGTTGCGCCAGTCGCTCCGGCGTTCCGACATCGGTCCAGTGGCCGCGATGGTGGATGCCGCCGATGCGAGTTTGCCGCATGGCCGCGCGCAGCAGTGGCGCCAGCGGGAATCGCGGGGGATCGAGGGCCGCACCTGGCGTGGCGCCGATGATGCTGCGCCAGTCGGCGAGCAGTTCGCGGCGATAGCTGCCGATGCCGGCGAAGGTCAGCCGCACGGCGTCGCTGGACGGCGGCGAGTCAGCCGCAACGCTGCCATCGGAGTCGAGCCAGAAATCGCCCTGGGCGTGCTGTTGCGGATTGTCGACCAGCACGATGGTTGCGAGATGCTCTGGCGGCTCCGAGAACCGTTGCAGGTCGAAGTCGCAGTGGATATCGCCATTGATCGCGATGAACCACGGCGCATCGATCAGGCGCTGCGCGTGCAGCATGCCGCCACCGGTTTCCAACGCTTCATCGCCCTCGAAGGAATAGCGGATCGACAGGCCGTAGCGTGCGCCATCGCCCAGCGCTGCAGGGAACTGCGCTGCGAGATGCGCGGTATTGATCACCACCTCGCGCCAGCCTGCGCGCGCGAGCGCTTCCAGATGCCATTCGATCAGACGCTTGCCGCCGACCTGCAGCAGCGGCTTGGGCGTGGCATCGGTCAGCGGACGCATGCGCTCGCCGCGGCCGGCGGCGAGGATCAGCGCGGGCGGTCGAGTGCTCATGCCGCGATCGTGAGGTCGCGCTCGCCGACCATGCGGCGCAGCCATTCGCCGAACTCATGCATCTCGGCGTATTCATCGGCCACGTCCAATGTGTAGCGGAGAACCAGCGGAAGGTCGTTGAGATAACTTGATTTGCCGTCGCGATAGCACAGCCGGCAGAAGATGCCGAGTACCTTGAGGTGGCGTTGCATTCCCATCAGGTCGAACCAGCGCTTCCAGGTGGCGGGATCGGCATCGGTGGCGCCGGCCGCGCGCAGATGCAGTCGATGCGACTCGGCCCAGGCGAGCACCTGCTCGCGCGGCCAGGCGATATAGCAGTCGCGCAGCAGGGACACCAGGTCATAAGTCAACGGCCCGCGCACCGCGTCCTGGAAATCGATGATGCCGGGATTGGCGCCTGGCACCAGCATCAGGTTGCGCGAGTGGAAATCGCGGTGCACGAAGCGACGCGGCTGCATGAGTGCGCTGCGGGTGAGGGTGCCGAATACCGATTCGACCACGTCCCAGTCTTCGCACTCGGGCTTGATGCCGAGATGGCGCTGCACGAACCAGGTCGGCATCAGCTCCATTTCGTCGACCACACGCCGATGGTCGTAGTCGGGCAGGCCGTCGGTGTCGACGCCGACCTGCATGCGCAGCAGTGCGCCGAGCGCGTCGCCGTAGAGTGCGTCTACCGTTCGTGCGTTCAGCTCCGGCAGGTATTGGCGCGCGCCGAGGTCGTCCATCAGCACGAAACCGGCGTCGAGGTCGGTGGCAAGCACCTTCGGCGCATTCAGTCCCGCAACGCGGAGTCGCCGGCCCACGTCCAGCCACGGTCCGATGTCTTCCTTGTCGGGCGGCGCATCCATCAGCACGTAGCTGCGTCCGGCGCTGTGCACGCGCCAGTAGCTGCGGAAGCTGGCATCGGCGGACGCCGGCTGCGGCTGCACCTGATCGTCGCCAAGCTGTTGGGCGGCAAAGGCGCGCAGGGCGTCGCGGCGAGAGGGGATCGGGCTCATGGGCGAGTCACGTGAAGGAGGTGCGCAGTTTACGCAGCGGCGTCGCAGCCGGCCAATCGTGGCGATGGAACTTCGAGGGCGGCTTGCGGTGTCGTTGCGGGAGTTGCCACGGCAGCGACTGCGGCGACCGGAGGTTCCGCGGTCGCCGTCCTGCCGACTCCCACACTGCGGCTCGACGCCCCCGGGCATTCCCCATTCCACGCGCAAACCGTCACACTCCAACCCGATGCTGTGCGCCCGACACTATCGAGACCTGCGATCGAGCATGAACAGGCCCCTGAGCGTTTTGTTCCTGTGTACCGGCAACTCGGCGCGCAGCGTGCTTGCCGAGGCTACGCTGAACCATCTCGCCCGCGGCCGCTTCGTGGCCAGCAGTGCCGGCAGCTTTCCAACCGGCAGCGTCAATCCGGCCGCAATCGCGCAGTTGCAGCGCAGCGGCATCGCGACCGACGGCCTGCGCTCGAAGTCGTGGGACGAGTTCAGTGCCGATGATGGGCCGGCGTTCGACATCGTGGTGACGGTGTGCGATCGCGCCGCGGGCGAGACCTGTCCGGTGTTCTTTGGCGGCTTCGTGCGTAGCCACTGGGGGCAGTCGGATCCAGCGGCAGTGACCGCGCCGACGGCTGCAGTCGAACGCGCGTTCAGCGATGCCCATGCCACCGTGATCGCGCGAGTACGTAAACTGCTCGACCTGCCGCTGGAGTCGCTGCCGCGCCGCGCGTGGCGCGGCGTGCGCGACCGCATCGGACGCGACGCGGCGTGAACCTGTTCGAGCGCTACCTGACCCTGTGGGTTGGATTGTGCATCGTCGCCGGCACCGCGCTCGGCTACCTGTTTCCGTCCGCATTCGTGCTCTTGAGCGGAGCGGAGATCGCCAAGGTCAACCTGCCGGTGGCGGTGCTGATCTGGCTGATGATCGTGCCGATGCTGCTGAAGATCGACTTCGGCGCGATGGGCGAGGTGCGCGCGCACTGGAAGGGCCTCGGCGTGACGGAGTTCGTCAACAGGGCGATCAAACCGTTCAGCAAGGCGCTGCTGGCGTGGATATTCATTCGCCATCTGTTCGCCGACCTGCTGCCGGCCGAACAGCACGATGCCTACATCGCCGGGCTGATCCTGCTGGCCGCCGCACCGTGCACGGCGATGGTCTTCGTGTGGAGCAACCTGTGCGGCGGTGATGCGCGCTTCACGCTCAGCCAGGTCGCTCTCAACGACGCGATCATGGTAGTGGCCTTCGCGCCGATCGTGGCCCTGCTGCTGGGCCTGTCGTCGATCGTCGTGCCATGGCAGACCTTGCTGCTGTCGGTGGCGCTGTACATCGTGGTGCCGGTGGTGGTGGCGGTGCTGTGGCGGCGGGCGGTGCTGGCGCGCGGCGGCGAGTCCGCGCTCGCCGCTTTGCTCGCGCGGCTCGGCCCACTGTCGCTGCTGGCGCTGTTGCTCACGCTGGTGCTGCTGTTTGGATTCCAGGGCCAGCAGATCCTGGCCAAGCCGCTGATCATCGCGCTGCTCGCGGTGCCGATCCTGATCCAGGTGTATTTCAATGCGGGGCTGGCCTACTGGCTCAATCGCCGTTTCGGTGTGGCGCACTGCGTGGCGGGCCCGTCGGCATTGATCGGGGCGAGCAACTTCTTCGAACTCGCGGTGGCTGCCGCGGTCAGTCTGTTTGGCGTGCAATCCGGTGCTGCGCTGGCCACCGTGGTCGGGGTATTGATCGAGGTTCCGGTGATGCTGACCGTGGTCGCGATCGTCAACCGCACACACGGCTGGTACGAGCATGGCGCACAGCCGCATCGCGTGCACGATCGGTGAGCATCGACCGCCTTTGACGCAGGCGGCCATTAAACAGTACCATTCCAGTCCTGATTGAGGAGTGGGCCGTGCTGCGGATCGCCAAACTCACCGACTATGCGACTGTTTTGCTGACGACCATGGCGGCAGAACACGACACCCAGTTCAGTGCTGCCGATCTGGCCGCGCGCTCGCGGGTGGAAGCACCGACCACGGCCAAGGTGCTCAAGAGCCTTGCCAACGCGGGTCTGGTCGAGTCGCGGCGCGGCGCTGGTGGTGGCTATCGCCTCGCGCGCGCACCCGCGGCCATCACCATTGCCGACGTGGTCGCTGCAATGGAAGGTCCGATCGGCATGACCGAATGCGTGGTCGATGAAGGTGCCTGCGGCCATGAGGGCCACTGCGGCGTGCAGGCCAACTGGCGCCGGATCAGCATTGCGATCGAAGCCGCGCTGCGCGCGGTCACGCTCGCCGACATGTTGCCCAAACCCGCGCTGCGGCGGATTCCGATCCGCGTGCTGCGTACCGATGCCGCGACTTCCTGAGGATCATCGATGGCCGTCACCGAACAAGCGGTACAAGACCAGCTCGCCAAGCGCTACGACGCGGGCTTCGTCACCGATATCGATACCGAAATCATGGCGCCGGGACTCGGCGAGGACGTGGTGCGCGCGATCTCGGCGCGCAAGAACGAACCTGCCTGGATGACACAATGGCGGCTGGCGGCCTATCGCCACTGGTTGACGATGACGCCGCCCGACTGGGCCAAGCTGAACATCGCGCCGATCGACTACCAGTCGATCAGCTACTTCGCGGCACCGAAGAAGAAGTTCGCCTCGCTCGACGAGGTCGACCCGAAGCTGCTGGAAACCTACGAAAAGCTCGGCGTGCCGCTGCATGAGCGCGCGCGTCTGGCGGGCGTCGCGGTCGACGCGGTGTTCGACTCGGTCTCGGTCGGCACCACCTTCAAGGATGAGCTGCGCAAGGCCGGGGTGATCTTCTGCTCGTTCAGCGAGGCCGTGCACGAGCATGCCGAGCTGATCCAGAAGTACCTCGGCACCGTGGTGCCGCAGGGCGACAACTACTTCGCGGCGCTGAACTCCGCGGTGTTCTCCGATGGCAGCTTCGTGTTCATTCCCAGGGGCGTGCGCTGCCCAATGGAGTTGAGCACCTATTTCCGCATCAATGCGGCGGAAACCGGCCAGTTCGAGCGCACCCTGATCGTGGCCGAAGAAGGCAGCCACGTGTCGTATCTGGAAGGCTGCACCGCGCCGATGCGCGATGAGAACCAGCTGCATGCCGCAGTGGTGGAACTCGTCGCGCTCGACGATGCGCAGATCAAGTACTCGACGGTGCAGAACTGGTACCCCGGCGACGAGAACGGCGTCGGTGGCATCTACAATTTCGTGACCAAGCGGGGCGAGTGTCGCGGCGCGCGCAGCAAGATCTCCTGGACCCAGGTCGAAACCGGTTCGGCAATCACCTGGAAGTACCCCAGCTGCGTGCTGCGCGGCGACGATTCGGTCGGCGAGTTCTATTCGGTGGCACTGACCAACCA
>JBBRFN010000113.1:0-8696 GCA_038224265.1 Lysobacterales bacterium | reverse complement strand
GTCAGACGCGATGGTGCCGGACCAACTTTCCAGCAGCGTGGATTTGGTCCGGATCGAAACGATACAACAGAAACGCCGAGCTAACGCGGTCGCGCCCTCGCTGAACGGTTTGGCGGCGTCTGGTCGCCGCGGGTTGCGGCCCTTGCGCGCGGCGCCGTTTCCGGCTGCCGATACGGTGGTCAAACTCAGGCGTCGCACCGCGACCCTCGGCTGTCCCCTGTGCCCCGGGCCCTCGTCCCTACAACCCACCGCGCACAAACCGCACCCAAGCCAACGCCGTAGTCACCGCATCCCCGAGCGCGGTGTGCCGCCCGAGCACCGGCACTCCGGCTGCTGCCATGATGGACTCATAGCGCAGGTCCGGTTCGGTCTGTTCGGGATGGGCGAGGCGCCATGCATCGCGATAGACCTCGCGCAGTTCGATGCTGCGATTGGGCAGGCGGAATCCGTGTCGCGCTTCGACCAGTCGATCGAGCACTGCGCGATCGAAGGCGATCGCGTAGCCGAGGATCGGGCGATTGCCGAGCATTCCCAGCAGGCGGTCGAGCGCGACGTCGAGCGCGCTGCCGTTGGCGATATCGAGCGGGCGCAGACGATGGTGGCGCATCGCCTCGATGCGGAAATCGGTGGCGCCGCGCACGGTCAGCGACAGCGCCTGCGACAGTTGCACCACGCCGTTGGATACCGGCACGGCGGCCAGCGAGAGCACGCTGTCGGTGCGGGTATTCAGCCCGGTGGTTTCCAGATCCAGTGCTATGCAGTCGTCGCCTTGATGACGGGCGAACATCGGCGCGAAGGGCGTATCGCGCATGCGGCGGCGATCGAGCAGGCGGCGCAGGAATGCCATCGGTGGGGCTCGGCTATTCGAGATCGAAGCGCGACTTCAGCCATGCCTTGAATTCGCCGGTCACGCGCAGCGCATCGCGCAGCACATCGCGGTCGAGACGGCGCAGCTGTGCGACGACGATGCGGTTGCTGGCGGCCTCGCCGCGCTTGAGCTGCGCGAGCTGCTCGCTAAGGCGCAGGCGGATGAAAACCGACAATGCCTGGGTCAGGTCGCGGCCGAAGCGCGCATCTAGCGCACCGGCCGCGATCAGTGCTTCGGCGCGCTCGAAGCTGTTGCGTGCGTCGATCCGATGCTTGAGCGCGAGTGCACGCAGGCCGTGCACGATCGGAAATACCCCGCCTTTCTTGATATCGACGCCGTGCTCGCCGTCCTTGATGCCGCCGAACATCCCCAGCGGACTGCCGAAATCGACCGCCGGCTGGGCGAAGGCGCGCAGCGCGATCTGGTCGTCGGCGATCGCGTAGAGTGCTGCGCGCACTGGTTCGAACAGCGCGGCATTGCCGGCCACCGCAAGGCCGTCGAACAGGATCGCCAGCTCCATCATCGCCTGTGGATCCGGACGCTGCGCCCACGCCCGCACCTGCGCGGTCCACTCGGTCTGGGTGCGCCGCCACGCGGCGTTGCGCACCATCACCCCGCCCGGGCACGGCGGCCAGCCCATCGCGACCAGCGTCTCGCTGTAGGCCTGCGCGACTTGCGCGGCCTGCGGCCAGTCCAATCCGTCGGCCACCACCAGGGCATTGTCCTGGTCGGTCTTGAGGATCTGTTCGCGCCGGCCTTCGCTGCCGAGTACCAGCAGGCACACGCGATCGCGAATCTGCGCCGGCACCAGCAGCTCGAACAGCTTGCCCATCAGGCGTGCGTTGAGTGCGCTGATGAGCTCCATGAGGAAGCTCATCTTGGCGCCCTGCGCGGACAGCGTGCGGACCAGATCGGTCAGGTCCTGCGCGGCAGCGGCCAACTCTTCGACGCTGTTGGCGCGGGCGAGGCGAAAACTGATCACGTGGCTCTTGCTGGAAAAATGCGACAGCACTTCCATCAGGCCCAGGGTGCCGGTGACCGCACCCGCGCGGGTGACCACGATCCGGTGGATGTGGCGCTGGGTCATGGTCACCAGGGCCTGGAACAGCAGTTCGCTCTCCTCGAGCGTCAGCGCGGGGTAGCTCGCATGGGCGTCAACCGGATCGGCAGGCAGTTTGCCGTGCAGGGCCAGCGCATCGAGCAGGTCCGTGCGGGTGCTGATGCCGAGTCGATCGCTCGCGCGCACCAGCACGCAGTCGGTGTGATGCTCGCGCATCAGGGCAACCGCCTGCGCGATCGAGGTGCGGGGCGCGACCTCGACCGCGCCGATCACCAGCGCATCGCTGATCCGGGTCAGCATCAGCTCGGCCAGATCGGAGGATTGGTCGCGCTGTGCCAACAGGCGCCGCTTGACCGACAGCGACTCGTGGAAGTACGCGCCGAAGCGCGGATTCTGCTCGGTCAGCGCCAGAAACAGTGGCGCGGGAATCGTGAAACAGAGCGTGTCCTCCAGCGCGGTGTAGGTGTGGCGCGCGCGACCGGCGATGGCGGCGAATGCGCCGAACAGATCGCCGCTGCCGTAGTCGGCGAAGGTCTGCGGGCGACCGTCGTGCGCATCGGTGGCCTGCACGCGGCCCTTCAGGATGACGTAGACCACGGTCGACGCGGTGCCTGCGGCAATCAGCTGCGCGGAGGGCCTGAAATAGGCGATGTCGGTCGCCGCTGCGACCCGCTGGCGCTGTTCGGGGTCGAGCAGATCGAAGGGCGGTGAGGCCATGTCGATGCCGACATCGGTATTGGCGGGATCCATGGCAACGCCCTGTGCAGCTCGGATTGTGCAAGCCTACGCCAGCGCGGCGCGCGTGCGAATGCGACCTGTGTCGCGAATGCGTCGGCCATGCTGCGCTGCGCGGTGGGCTTTTTGCGGTTTCCTTAGTATGGTCGATGCATGTCCGCAGCAGGATGCCTTGCTTGACCGCCAGCCTATCGTCCGGCACACCGTGGACCCCGCATTCGCTGGACGCGCTGGCGCACAGTCCGCTGGCCGACCACGACCCTGCCATCCATGTGTGGCTGCTGCGCGCGGGGCGCAACGATCCGCGCTTGCGGCAGCTGGTGGGGCGCTACGCCGGGGTGGCACCCGAATCGGTCGAGACCCGCGTAGGACCCCATGGCAAGCCGTATCTGCACGGGCATTCCCTGCGTTTCAACGTCTCCCACAGCGGCGACTGGAGCGTGCTGGCACTGGCCCGCGATGTCGAGATCGGAGTGGATCTGGAGCATGCGCGGCGAGTCCGGCGGCGCACGGCGCTGATCGAGCGCTGCTTCACGCCCGCCGAGCGCGAACGCCTGCTCGCGGCCGGCGACCGCGGTTTGCTGCGCTACTGGGCGGCCAAGGAAGCGCTGGTCAAGGCGATCGGGCGCGGCATCGCCTACGGGCTCAAGCAGATCGAGATTGGTGAGCAGGCCTGCGGACGGCTGGTAATCCAGTCGCTGTCGGGCCCGGCAGCGCCGGCCCAGCGCTGGCAGCTGGTCGGGGTGGACCCGGGTGGGGATGGCTTTGCCGCGCTGGCCTATGAGGGTGTGGAGCGCCCGCTGCTGTTCTTTCGCGCCACCGACTGAGGCGCACTGCCACCGCGCGGTGTACCGCGGCGACACGCGTCCGAGCAGTATTTGACGCTGTCCCAATCGCGCGCCCACTTCTTGCGCCACGCCATCGGCCGCGCGCAGACGCTGCAGGTTTTGCTCGGCAACTCGGACTTCTTGCGCATGCGACTCATGGCAGGCTCGATGCGAACATGTCGTCCTGTGCTGCCATCGCGGGTGGTGTAGCTGCCCGCGGTGCGCCGTCGAGTTTTCGTCGGCGGCTGCCGTGGCGTACCAGCACCGCGTGGTTGTGCTCGAACATGCCCGGGCGCCGGCGCCAGGCTGCGATCTGCGCGCGTGCCCAGCGTGCGGCGTGTTCGTGATTGCACAGCGGCTCGGGGTAGTCGCTGCCGATCATGCAACCGAAGCTGCGCTGCATCGCCAACGGCATCTTCCACGGCGTATGGATCCAGGTTGCCGGCACGCGCGCCAGTTCGGGTATCCAGCGGCGGATGAAAGCGCCATCGGCATCCTGGTCCTGCGACTGCTTGATCGGGTTGTAGATGCGCGGAATGTTGATACCGGTGACGCCCGACTGCATCTGCACCTGCGGCCAGTGGATACCCGGCTCATAGTCGGTAAAGCGCCGTGCCAGCACCAGTCCGGTGTCGCGCCACGGCAGCCACAGGTGGTAGCTGGCGACCGCGATCAACATCGCGCGCATGCGGAAATTGATCCAGCCACTGGCATCGAGCATGCGCATGCAGGCATCGACGAAAGGCCAGCCGGTCTGGCCTGCGGCCCATCCGGCCAGGCGCGCGGGATCGCTGTGATTGGGACGCATGCCGCGATAGCCCGGGTGTACCGGCTCGAATTCCAGCGCCGGTTCGGTTTCGAGTTTCTGCATGAAGTGGCAGTGCCAGTGCAGGCGCGATTCGAAGGCGACCAGCGCGCGCCGCTGCAACGCGCCGCTCGCGCCAGACACGTCCGCCAGACGCTCGCGGGTGGCGCGGCTGGCGGCTACTACCTCGCGCAGGCTGAGCGAGCCGAATGCGAGGTGTGGCGATACGCGCGAACAGGCCCGTGTGGCGGTGCGCGGGCTGGACATCTCGCGGTGGTAGCGCGCACCGCGCCCGTCGATGGCGGTGAAACCGGCCAGCGCTGCCAGACCGCGGTCCCGCCCGCCGCGCTGTCGCTGCGGGCAGGGATCGGGCGTCATGCCGAGTTGCGCACTGGTGGGGATGCGTCCGGGTTCGAGGCCAGCGGGCGCGCACAGGACGATGGTGGGCGGCGGCTCGGCACGCACGAAGCGCTCCCATTGCGCGGCCCAGCCGCGACGCAAGCGCATTCCGCGCACGATGCCGAAAGATTGTGGTTGGTGCCAGTCGATCGCGCGCGCGCGCAACCAGCCAGCGACCGCGCGGTCACGCGCGAAGGTCCACGCGTTGCCGGTTTCCTGATGCGACCAGACCGCATCGATGCGGTGTGATGCGGTGAACTGCTGCAATACCTCGAGCATGGGGCCGACCCGCACCAGCAGCGGCATGCCAAGTGCGCCAAGTTCCTCGCGCAGCGCCTGCACACTCTCGATGGCGAATTCGAGCTGGCGTGCGCTGGCGTCAGGCTGCTGCCACAGATCCGGTTCGAACACGTACAGCGGGATCACCGCGCCTGCCTGGCCGGCCAGCGCCAGCGCCGCGTGGTCCTGCGCACGCAGGTCGCGCTTGAACCACACCAGCTGTATCGACTCGCCCATCGCCACAGTCTGCGGCCCGGCGGTGAGTTCCGGGTGAAATGGTGGGGGTCACTCCCGCTGCAGTGATGTGCTGGCGGCATGGCACGCGGCTGACTACCATCGCCGATCGGCAACACGGTGGGCGGGTGCAATGAAGGTTGATCTGGGATGCGGCAACGCCAAGCGCGAGGGGTTCGTCGGGGTCGATGTCAGCGCCGGTTGCGACGCCGACATCGTGCACGATCTGACGCTGCTGCCGTGGCCAATCGCCGACAGCAGTGTCGAGGAAGCCTACAGCGCACAGTTCTTCGAACACCTGACGGGTGCGCAGCGCATCGATTTCATGCACGAGCTGTATCGCATCCTGCGCCCTGGCGGGACGGCGACCATCATCACGCCGTACTGGACCTCGGGCCGTGCAATGCAGGATCCGACCCATCAGTGGCCGCCACTGCTGGAGGCCTCGTATCTGTACTTCAGCGCGGATTGGCGCCGTTCGCAGGGGCTCGCGCATTACAACATCCACTGCGACTTCGAGTTCCGCTTTGCGTTTCAGTACACCGACGCATGGGCGGAGAAGTCGGCCGACGAGAAGGCCTTTGCGCGGCTGCATTTCGTCAACGTGGTGACCGACCTGCATGTGTATCTGACCCGTCGCTGATGGGAAGCAAGCGCATGCGGCAAACACTCGACGGACGCTATGCAAGGCTGCAACGAGGCTTATCGAGATGACCCAACTGAGCGTCAACGTCAACAAGATCGCGGTGCTGCGCAATTCGCGCGGCGATGATCTGCCCAGCGTGGACGACGCTGCGCGCGTGTGTGTGGCCGCCGGAGCTGCAGGGATCACCGTGCACCCGAGGCCCGACCAGCGGCATATCCGGCCGGCCGATGTCGATGCGTTGAAAACGTGGTTGCCGGTGGAGCTCAATATCGAGGGCAATCCCTTTGCCGGCCCCACCGCGCGCGGCTATCCGGGATTCATGAATCTGGTCGAGCGCGCAGGTCCCGCACAGTGCACGCTGGTACCCGATGCCGATGGCCAGATCACCTCCGACCACGGATTCGATCTGGCCCAGGCAGCGGGTCGCCTGCGCCCGGTGATCGCACGCCTGAAGTCGTGGGGCTGCCGGGTGAGTCTGTTCATGGACGCCAGTGCGCGCGAGCTGGAACGAGCAGCCGACATCGGTGCCGATCGCATCGAGCTCTACACCGGTCCGTTCGCCAAGGCCTTTGCTGCCGGCGATGGCGGCGCGCAGCTGGAACTGTGCGCAAGCGCGGCGCGGCGCGCACAGGCGGTCGGCCTCGGCATCAACGCAGGCCATGATCTGAGCCAGGCAAACCTCGGCGCTTTCCTGCGCGGCGTGCCGGGTGTGCACGAGGTCTCGATCGGCCATGCGCTGATTGGCGAGGCGATCTACGCCGGACTCGCGCCGACCGTCAGCGCCTATCTGCGCATCATCGCCGAGGCCGAGTCGGGCTGATCAGTGCTCGCGATGCGACGGGCTGCCCGGCCATCCGCCACAAAACAAAACGCCGCCAGGTGATTTGGCGGCGTTCTGGATCGCGCGTGCCCGGTGCGCGGGCGTGTTTCACTCAGCCGTCAGGCATGTTCTTGAAGCCGATCTTGGTCATGCCTGCGGTCTTGGCCGTGGCCAGCACTTCGGTCACCACCTCGAACTCGGTCGCACTCTCGATGTCGACCTGCAGCTCGGGTTGCGGATCCTTGCCCGCCTCAAGCCGCAGTTGCGGCTCCAGCGCGGCCTGGATCAGGGGCTGATCGTTCCAGAACAGCTCGCCGGTGGCCAGAATACGCAGGTCGATCGGCGGTGGCGGTTCAGTCAGCGGCGGTACCGTGCTCTTCTGCGGCAGATCGACCTTGACCTGGTGGGTCAGGCTGGGTGCGGTGATGATGAAGATGATCAACAGCACCAACAACACGTCGATCAGCGGCGTGACGTTGATGTCCGACATCGGGCCGGCAGTGGCTTTCGCGAAGGCCATGGGGTTGGGTTCCTCAGGTTGCCGGCTTGGTGACGATGCGGACGCTCTTCATGCCGGCGTTCTTGGCCAGCGCGAGGACTTTGCCTGCTTCGATCCATTGGGTGTCGCGATCGCCGCGCAGCTGGATATCCGGCTGTGGTTCGCGGCGAGCCTCAACGCGCATCTGCGCGAACATCGCGTCGCGACTGATCTCGACATCGTTCCAGTAATACTCGCCGCTGTTGGTCAGCGCGATGGTGATGCTGCTGGGCGTCTCGGAGGATTTCTGTGCCGTGGCTTCCGGCAGTTCGATCTTCACCTTGTGCGACATCAGGGGCGCGGTGATCATGAAGATGATCAGCAGCACCAACATCACGTCGACCAGCGGCGTGACGTTGATTTCCGCCATGGCCGAACCTTCGCCGCCACCACCTACCGACATTCCCATGACCGTCTCCGCCGACTTGCGTGGATCGTTGTTCGATGGATATCAGCCTGCAAACCAGTTCTGCAGGCCTCGCAACCGGGTGGCCGGTCCTGACACGCTTGGTGCCAGAGCCGGCCGCGCCGCCTTCAGCTGGATCAACGCGCTGGCTTGATGGGCGGACCACCATCGACGCGCGCGCCGGTGGCGAAGAAGTCGTGCAGGTCGTGCGCGAATTCGTCGAAGCGGGCGTTGATCTTGCGATTGCTGCGGTTGAGGAAGTTGTAGCCCAGCAGTGCCGGGATCGCGACGAACAGTCCCAGCGCGGTCATGATCAACGCCTCACCGATCGGCGCTGCCACGATGTCGAGCGAAGCCTGGCCGGACATTCCGATCTTGAGCAGGGCGTGATACATCGCCCACACGGTGCCCAGCAGGCCGATGAACGGAGCCGACGAGCCCACCGTGGCGAGCAGGGTCAAGCCGCCTTCGAGCTTGGAGCTTTCGCGCAGCACGGCCTGGCGCAGCGCACGATCGATGAACTCCGAGCGGTTGAGCGCCTCGACCAGACGCGAGCCTTCGTTGCGCTGGTGGTGCGCAGCGGCAGACGCGCATTCGAGAGCGATCTTGGAGAACGGCTCGGACTGCGGCTGCTCTTCCATGAAGCGCACGGCGTCGGCTGCCGACGGGGTCTGCCAGAAGGTCTGGATCACCCGCTCCATGCGCGAGGTGATCAACGTATTCCGGATCGCGTTCCACACGATGTAGAACCAGCTCGCGAACGACAGGACGATGAGGGTGACAAACACCATCCAACCGACCCAGTCGAAGTTGTTGATCATGTGGCTGAAGCCCATCTGCTGCAGGGCCGCCGCATTGGTGTCCACACCGATTGCGGAGCTGGCACCCGGATCAGCGAACGCTGGCGGCGCCGCGGGCGGCATGGCAGCAGGCTGTGCTGCCGGCTGGGTCGAACTTGCGTCTTGCTGCATGGCCTTACCCTTCGTTGAGCTTGAAGTTGATGGGGACGAGGACCCAGCCCTCGACCGAACGTCCGTTGCGGACTTCCGGATTGAATTTCCACTTCTTGACCGCCTGCA
>JBBRFN010000112.1:0-8876 GCA_038224265.1 Lysobacterales bacterium | reverse complement strand
CGAGGCGCTGGCGATCGCGATGAACCGCCTCGGCGGGCGCAGCAACTCGGGCGAGGGTGGCGAAGACCCCGCGCGCCATGGCACCGAAAAATCATCCAAGATCAAGCAGGTCGCATCGGGCCGCTTCGGCGTCACCCCGGAGTACCTGATCAACGCCGACGTATTGCAGATCAAGATCGCGCAGGGCGCCAAGCCCGGTGAGGGCGGCCAGCTGCCCGGCCACAAGGTCAACGACCTGATCGCGCGCCTGCGCTACGCGCGACCCGGCATCGGCCTGATCTCGCCGCCGCCGCACCACGACATCTATTCGATCGAAGACCTCGCCGAGTTGATCTACGATCTCAAGGAGATCAATCCCACCGCACTGGTCAGCGTCAAGCTGGTCAGCCACGCCGGCATCGGCACCATCGCTGCGGGCGTGGTCAAGGCCTATGCGGACCTGATCACCGTGTCCGGCTACGACGGCGGCACCGGTGCCTCGCCGATCAGCTCGATCAAGTACGCCGGCACGCCGTGGGAGCTGGGGTTGAGCGAGGTGCAGCAAACGCTGCGCCTGAACGATCTGCGGCACAAGGTGCGGGTGCAGGTCGACGGTGGCCTCAAGACCGGGCTCGATGTGATCAAAGCCGCGATCCTCGGTGCGGAGAGTTTCGGTTTCGGCACCGCGCCGATGGTGGCGCTGGGCTGCAAGTACCTGCGCATCTGTCATTTGAACAACTGTGCGACCGGTGTGGCGACCCAGGATGCGCGCCTGCGCGAGCAGTACTTCATCGGCCTGCCCGAGATGGCGATGAACTTCTTCCGCTTTGTCGCCGAGGACGTGCGGCACTGGCTGGCGCGCCTGGGCGTGCGCAATTTGATCGATTTGATCGGGCGCACCGATCTGCTGGCCGAAGTCGACGGCGTCAACGCCAAGCAGCAGGGCCTGGACCTGTCGCCGATCCTGTCTGCTGCGGGACTGGTCAGCAAGTCCGCGCAATCGTGTCTGGATGCGCGCAACGTGCCGCGCGATCCGGGCACGCTGGCCGCGCGCATGCTCGCTGAAATGCGGCCGGCGATCGCGGCGAAGTCCGGTGGTCGATTCGTGTACCCCATCTGCAACCGCGACCGCGCGATCGGCGCACGCATCTCCGGCGAGATCGCGCGCGCTCATGGCAACCACGGCATGCGCGACGCACCGATCATCGCCCGCTTCGAGGGCATCGCCGTACAAAGCTTCGGCGCGTGGAATGCCGGTGGGCTGCATCTGGACCTTACCGGCGATGCCAACGACTACGTCGGCAAAGGCATGGCCGATGGCCGCATCGTGATCCGTCCGCCGCAGGATGCGCGCTATGTCGCGCGCGAGACGCCGATCATGGGCAACACCTGCCTGTACGGTGCGACCGGTGGCGAGCTGTACGCGGCCGGCCGCGCCGGCGAGCGCTTTGCGGTGCGCAACTCCGGTGCGACCGCCGTGATCGAAGGCGCTGGCGATCACTGCTGCGAATACATGACCGGCGGTGCCGTTGCCGTACTCGGCCGCACCGGGATCAACTTCGGCGCCGGCTTCACCGGCGGACTGGCCTACGTGCTCGACCTCGACCGCGATTTCGTCGATCGCTACAACCACGAGCTGATCGACATCCTGCGTATCAATCCCGAAGGCATGGAAAACCACCTGCAGCACTTGCGCGGCCTGATCGGCGTCCATGTGCGCGAGACCTCCAGCGTCTGGGGCCGCGCCATCCTCGACGAATTCCGCGATTTCGCCGGCAAGTTCTGGTTGGTAAAGCCCAAGGCGGCAAGCCTGGAGTCGCTGGTGGATGCATTGCGGAGGGCGGCGTGATGGAGAGCGGTGAGTGGTCAGTGCTGAGTGGTGAGGTTCAAGCACGCTCTGCAGGTGACGTGTCGGCTCCCAGCTTGCGCAGCAAGCTTGCCACGCACCACGCACCACTGACCACTTACCCACTCTGCCGCGAACACGCAGGCTCAGGCGGCCGCCCATGACCTCCAAACCCTTCCAGTTCCTCGACGTCCCGCGCCGCATGCCCAAGGAGCTGCCAGTCGAGGTGCGCACGCTCGGCTGGAGCGAGATCTACGGTGGCTTCGATGCGACGCCGGCGGCCGACCAGAGCGCGCGTTGCCTCGACTGCGGCAATCCGTATTGCGAATGGAAATGTCCGGTCCACAACTACATTCCGAACTGGTTGAAGATGGTGCAGGAGGGTCGTCTGTTCGAGGCCGCCGAGCTGTGCCACGAAACCAATCCGCTGCCCGAGATCTGCGGCCGCGTGTGTCCGCAGGATCGTCTGTGCGAAGGCGCGTGCACGCTCAACACCGGCTTCGAGGCCGTGACCATCGGAGCGGTCGAGAAGTACATCGTCGACGAGGCCTTCAAGCAAGGCTGGCGGCCGGACCTGTCCAACGTAGTCGCCACCGGCAAGCGGGTGGCGATCATCGGCGCCGGTCCCGCGGGCCTGTCCTGTGCCGACCAGCTCGCGCGCGCCGGCATCGAAGCGCACGTGTTCGATCGCTACGAGGAGATCGGCGGCCTGCTGACTTATGGCATCCCGCCGTTCAAGCTCGAAAAGCGCGTGATCGCGACCCGCCGCAGCGTGCTCGAGGCGATGGGTGTGCGCTTCCATCTGGGCATCACGATCGGCACCGAGCGCAGCTTCGAATCATTGCTCGCCGAATTCGACGCGGTGTTCATCGGCATGGGCACCTATCGCTATGTCGACGGCAAGTTGCCGGGGCAAGACCTGCCGGGCGTGATCCCCGCGCTGCCGTACCTGGTTGCCAATGCGCGCTCCGTGCTCGGTGTTGCCGATCCGCAGCAACGCCCGATCGCGGGCTGGTCGCAGCCGATGCAGCTGCCCGACCTGCGCGGCCGCAACGTGATCGTGCTCGGCGGCGGCGACACCGGCATGGACTGCGTGCGCACCGCGATCCGACTCGGTGCGGCGAGCGTGACCTGCGTGTATCGGCGCGACGAGGCCGACATGCCCGGCTCGCGCCGTGAGGTCAAGAACGCGAAGGACGAAGACGTGCAGTTCCTGTTCAACAGCGCGCCGCTCGCAATCGAGGGCGACGCCGCAGTCAGCGGCCTGCGCATCGTCCAAACCCGCCCCGGTGCAGCCGATGCGCGCGGCCGGCGCAGCCCCGAACCGATCCCCGGCAGCGAACGCGTATTGCCGGCCGACGTGATCATCATCGCCTTCGGCTTCCAGCCCGATCCGCCGGCGTGGCTGGGCGAGGAGGGCATCGACATCCATGCCAGCGGACTGGTCGATGTGAGCACCGTGGCCGCCACGCCGCATGCAGCGAGCGGCTCGCATGCAGCGGTAGCGGCAACCGCACCACGCCTGCGCTACCAGACCTCGCACCCGAAAGTATTCGCCGGCGGCGACATGGTGCGCGGCGCCGATCTCGTGGTCACCGCGGTGGCCGATGGTCGCGACGCGGGGCGCGCGATCGCCGGCTGGCTGCGAAGCGGCTGAGCCGTTAGAGCTGGCCCATACCACCGGCTACGCTGATCTCCGCGCCGATCACGAAGGCGCTCTCCGGTGAAGCGAGGAAGGCCACCACCGCGGCGACTTCCGCCGGTGTGCCCATGCGCTTGATCGGCACGCCAGCGGCCATGCCGGTCTTGGCGCCATCGACCTGATCGGCCGGCATGCCCATCTTCTCGAAAATCGGAGTATCGATCGGGCCGGGCGCGACCGCGTTGACGCGGATGCCGCGTGGCACCAGTTCGGCCGACAGCGTGCGTGCGAACGAGCGCAGTGCCGCCTTGGTCGCTGAATAGACGCTCGCGCCCGGCAGCCCGACGTGGCTGACCACCGAAGTAGTGAGCACTATCGATCCGCCGCTGCCAATCAGGGGCAGCGCGCCGCGGATGGTGTGGAAGGCGCCTTTGACGTTGATGTCGAACTGGCGGTCGTAGTGCGCATCGGTGACCTGCTCGATCGGCAGGAACTCCGCGACGCCGGCATTGACGAACAGCACGTCGATGCGGCCGTGCGTGTTGCGCACGCTGTCGAACAGGCGCGCGAGGTCGGCCGCCGAGGTGACGTCGCCGATCACCGCCGTAGCCTGGCTTCCGAGCTGCGCGGTCGCCGCAGCGAGGGTTTCTGCATTGCGTCCGAACAGCACCACGTGCGCACCTTCGGCGACAAAGCGCTCGGCGGTGGCCAGACCGATGCCGCTGTTGCCGCCGGTGATGACAGCGATCTTGTTCTTGAGGCGATTCATGGGTTGCTCCAGATGGATTGCGGGCGGCCGGTTTGACCGAGTTGCAAGCTTGGGGGCGTCATTCTGGTTTGATAAGGTGTCGATTCTGCATAGGATTCATTCCAGGATGTTATGAAAGACTTCCCGTGGACCGCCTGACTGCCCTCGAAGTGTTCGTCCGCGTGGTCGAGACCGGCAGCTTCTCGGCTGCCGCCCGCGAACGACAACTGAGCCAGCCGGCGGCCAGCAAGCAGGTCGCGGCGCTCGAACAAAGCCTCGGCATGCGCCTGCTGACCCGCACCACGCGGCGGGTGCAGCCCACCGACGAGGGCCTGGCCTACTACGAACAGGTGCGTGAGGCGCTGCAGTCGCTGCGCGAGGCCGGCGCGGCAGCGGCTGCGCGCGAGCGCGGCCTCGGCGGCACCCTGCATGTGGCGACCTCGGTGGGTTTCGGACGCCTGCAGATCGCGCCGCGGGTGGTCGATTTCCTCGCCACCCATCCCCGCCTGTCGATCCAGCTGCACATGAACGACGCCTACATCGACCTCGCGCGCGAAGGCATCGACCTCGCGTTCCGGGTCGGCCAGTTGCGCGATGAAGGCTTGATCGCGCGCACCATCGGCAGCACCGCCCGCGCGGTGGTCGCAAGCCCGGCCTACCTGCAACGCCACGGCGCGCCGTCGACGCCCGAGCAACTGGTCGAGCACAACTGTCTGGTCTACACCGGACTGGCAACCCTCGATCGCTGGCCTTTCGAGTTCGCCGACGGTGTGCGCGAAGTGCAGGTGCGTGGCAACCTGCGCTGCTCCAGCGGCGAGGGCGTGCTCGGCGCACTGCTCGCCGGCGGTGGCATCGGTGCGGCACCGCTGTGGCAAGTCGGTCCGGAGATCGCCGCCAAGCGCCTGGTTCGCTTGCTGCCATCGTTCCGGGTCGTACCGTTGCCGATGTACGCGGTGTGGCCGCCGTCACGGCGGCTGTCGCCGCGGGTCAAGGCGTTCGTTGATTTCATCACCCACGCCTTCGAGCGCGACCCGTGGGTGTCCGGTTTTGGCCTGCCGATCATGCGCGCAGGCCGCGTTGCACCGTGAGCAGCTGCGTAATCGCGTAGACGCCATGGCTTATGCTCGGCGCGCCGTCAGCCGACGGTCGCCCAGGGAATACTCGCCATGTCCGCACTCGATGATCTGCTGCGCAATCTCGATCCGAACACCATCGCGCAGATGGCCGGCCGCATCGGCGCCAGTCCGCAGCAGACGCAGAGCGCGATCCAGGCCGCGCTGCCGCTGCTGATGGGTGCGATGACCCGCAATGCATCCACCCCGCAAGGTGCCGAGTCGCTGCATCGCGCAGCGGTGCGTGATCACGCGGCACAGGATCCGATGGCACTGCTGGGCGGTTTGCTCGGCGGTGGCGGCGGTGGTGGGGCGGGTGGCGGCATGGGCGACATGCTCGGCGCACTCGGCGGGTTGCTCGGCGGTGGCGGCAGCGGTGGCGATGGCGGTGCAGCGCCACGCGCGCGCAGCCCGATCGACGACGGCATGGGCATCCTCGGCCACGTGCTCGGCGGCGCGCAGCAGCGAGCTGCCGGCGGCGTGGCGCGCGCCGGCGGCATGGATGCGGGTTCGGCCATGCAGCTGATGGCGATGCTCGCGCCGCTGATCATGTCCGCACTCGGCCGCAACGCGCAGCGTGGCGGGCTCGACGCGGGCGGTCTGGCCGGTGTGCTCGGCAACGACATGTCACGGTTGGGCGGCGGCAATCCTTCGGCACCGGGATTCCTCGGCAACGTGCTCGATGCCGATGGCGATGGTGATGTCGATGCGTCGGATCTGCTGCAGCGGGGCGCGGGGTTGCTGGGTGCGTTCATGCGGCGCTGAGCGCGTCGCGCGCGCCCTTCGACTTAGGGCCTGCGGCCCTGCGCTCAGGGTGCACGGCCCCGGAGGTTCCGAGACCTGTCGGCGGAAATACGCAGGCACGGGACATCCGTGTCGAACGACCGCAGCGCGGCTTACTTGCACGGCCACCACCACATCCGTTCATGGTGAGCGCAGGCGCGCGGCACCGCCAGATCCGTTCATGGTGAGCGCAGGCGCGCAGCACCAACAGATAGTGGCGTCGGCACTGATCGATCGTATGCGGTGGGGCGCGACCTCGTGGTCTTGCGCTCACGCGCTCGCGTGCCGATCGAGCGCCAAGCGGTGTGCGGGTAGCGCCGGGGTCATGTTGGTTTCACATCATGATGAACAACTACTGCACTGGAATGCGAGTAGGTTTGTAGCAGACGCGCTGCCGGAGAGAGTCCAAGGAGATGGTTATGCCACGCATGAGGCGATGGGTCGTGTTTGCCGGCGTGGTCGTGCTGGCCTTCGGATGGCTGCAATTCGGCTGGGTATTCGAGAGCGAAGCGGATCATTGGCCAAGCGCGGCGGAGCGGGAAGCACGTGCGCGCGAGTATCAAGATCGCCAGACCAAGGAGATGGAGGAGGCCACGCGCGGGGTGCCCTATTGGATGAACTGGCCGTTCGGCCCCCTGTCGCGCAAAGGCTCTGAATTCCAGATTGCCGTGAAGGGCGATCAGGTGGGGTTTTACCAGCCACAGCCTGCGGTGTTGCCGCCACCAGATGTGTGGCTCATTTACCTCACGATTGAGTACTACGGACCTCAGGACCCTAACGTCACTGTCGACCGGGAGCGACGGCTACGCATCAATGAGTCGGCGGTGGAACCGTTTCAGATCGAGCGCGGCACGCTTCCTCACCAGGATGAGTTGGTATTGACGAGTGTGACCGACGCAGAGGGCAAAGAAGCCCGGTTTCACTGCTTGTTCGCCGGAGCACCGGAGGGGTTTCGCGAGGCCACTTCTGCTGCGGAGCTAACCCGAATCGATCCAAGACTGAACATCAGGTGCAGAACGTTTCTGGCGATCCGATCGGGAATCCGCCTGATGGTTCAGTTTCCGATCAACCGAGCTGATGTTGCTCACCTTGGCGTGACCGAAGCTATCGCGCTGATGGATCGCTCCATCCTCGATCAGACCTCGCCGGAGAACTGAGATGCCCTTCATATTCGATGTCCCTCAGCAAACCCAGATTGAGGTGCTGTTCAACCAAGGGCAGAGCCAGGCGGCGATGCCGGGCGCATTCAGCCCAATGTACGACTACGTCAACAATGTGCTGCTCTCTGGCAGTCCGCCTCCAACCGCTGACCTCGAGGTCAAGAAGTCTCAGCTCTGGTTCTCTGGCGCCACGCAGGCGAACTCGGGTCTCGGTCCGTATGCCATCGTCATTCGCGAGTACACGCAAAATCAGCAACGCCTGCACCTTGGGCGGCCTGCGCCTGGCGGCACCGGGGTTGGCGGGCTTCAGGAAGCTTCTAACCGCGTAGCCACTGGTGTCTTCAACGACACCAAGTTGGGTAATTTACAAGAGATCCCGCCTCGGCTGCCGTGGACCTTGTTAAGGGTTGATCAGATTGCCCGAAATGACGCGACAGCTGTCGGTGAGGTGTTGTTTAACATTCCTGGCAGCTCCGCCGCATCGCCCCAGAACGCCGCGTGGGCCGGCTCGGTGCTGCACCCGCTGCTGGGCGACGACCAGAGCTGGCGGCTGATCTCGGCGCCGTTGCAGGGGTCGGGCATCCCGGCCGAGACCATCGCCAACACCTTCGACGACTGGCGCAACCTGCTGTTCGCGCAGGCAAGCTACTACCGGGCGTTACGCAGTTCCTTCGCGGACGTCGGTTACGATCTGGTTGCGGCGCCGCAGCTGGGGTAACTGGTGACTGACGGGAAAACCGCACTGGAGGCGTGTTTTATCTCGGAGCGGGTCTGGTCCTACTGCTTGCCCGCGCTGGATGCCGCGATGCGTGGTCGGGCGGCTGGGGATGGGTTTGCGGCGCTGCGAGGCCTGAGTGGCGCTTCGTTCCTCGGAATCGATGCGCTGCCACCAGCGGGCGCTTTTGATGCCAATGGCGCACCGCAAGATCGTGTGCTCGCGCTGATGCAGAGCGGATGGCGTGGCTTGGTGGTTCCTCCAGCTCTCAGTGGCAGTACCGAGTCTGGCGGACAGTCGTTCTTTCGCTCGGCGTATGTGTTCTTCCAGGGCATCGGCAACGCGGGGCAGGCCGCGAGCACGATGGTTCGGTCGCCGAGCGAATTGCTGGCAGACGCCACGGACGCCACGGCCGGCACGTCGGGTGCGGCGCTGGAAGCGCGGCAGGCGCTTGACGACCGGTCGAACTTCGTCGTGTCGGGTTCGACCTCGTCGCCGCCGTTGCCGGGGTTGGGCGTCGATAGTGGCGATGACTGGCCGGTACGTTCACCGTCATCGAAGGTGCGAACGGATCAGCAAAACATGTCATGTAGTTGGTGCTGTCTTACGGTGAGCGTCAGCGGGAGACGGTCATGAAGGGCGTGAAGCGATGGACCGTGTTCCTCGGCGTGAGCGCGCTGGCGCTGGTGCTGCTGGTTCTGCTCGCGCGCGCGCTGGATATCGATCCGGTCGTTTGGATCGCGCAGAAAATCGGTCGCGAAACGGAAGCGCGACGGGTAGCCGACCGAGAGGCGGGGCAACGGGAGTTTCAGGAGCGCTGGGCCAAGGAGAGGGAGGAGGCCACGCGCGGGGTGCCCTACTGGATGAACGGGCACCGCCTTTCGCGCAAAG
>JBBRFN010000111.1:0-8905 GCA_038224265.1 Lysobacterales bacterium | reverse complement strand
ACTCGGTGGCGCGCTTGATCGGCGCACCGCCGGGCTATGTCGGCTACGAGGAGGGCGGCTATCTGACCGAAGCCGTGCGCCGCCGGCCGTACAGCGTGATCCTGCTCGACGAGGTCGAGAAGGCGCATCCGGATGTGTTCAACGTGCTGCTGCAGGTGCTCGACGATGGGCGCCTGACCGATGGCCAGGGTCGCACGGTGGACTTCCGCAACACGGTGATCGTGATGACCTCCAACCTCGGCTCGCATTTGATCCAGGAGCTGGCCAGCCAGAACGACTATGCCTCGATGAAGTCCGCGGTGCTCGGCATCGTGCAGCAGCACTTCCGCCCGGAGTTCATCAATCGCCTCGACGAGTTGGTGGTGTTCCATCCGCTCGGCCGCGAGCACATCCGCAGCATCGCGCGGATCCAGATGGGCGGGCTGGCGCATCGGCTGGCCGATCGCGACCTGAAGCTCGACATCAGTGACGGCGCGCTCGATCTGCTTGCCAACGCCGGCTTCGATCCGGTGTATGGCGCGCGGCCGCTCAAGCGGGCGATCCAGCAGCAGCTGGAGAACCCGCTGGCCACGCGCATCCTCGCCGGCGAGTTCGCACCCGGCGACACCGTCGCGATCGACAGCGAAGGCGGCAAGCTGGTGTTCCGCGGGGTCAAGGCCAAAGCCGCGTAGGGCGGGCTTTCAGCCCGCCATCGAATTGCCTCACGCAACGTGATTTCGGCCCAACATCGCGAGCAATCGTCAAATCCATCGCCCGGCGGCGTCAACGACTGGCCGTTCGCGTAGACTCAACCCATGGCCGAATCCGAGCATCCGCGACACGTCACCGTGGAGGTCCTGTCCGCCACGCAGACGCGCGATCAAGCGCATCTGGTGCCCGGCACCGCAGCCGAGCGGCTCGCACTGGTCTGGCCACTCACCGCCGAAGTTTGTGCGATGGCGGGCGACTTCGATGCGCAAGCACCGCTACGGCGAACTGCCATCAGGATTATCCCGCCAGCAATCTGACAATGTGCCGATCCGTCCGCTGCGCGGTGCCATACTAGGCCGATGAAATCCGAACTTGCCGCTTTTGTTGCTGCGTGGCGTGTCGCCAGTCCGGAACTGGAGGCGCTGCGTGACTTCGAACTGATCACCACGCCGTTGCCCGAGGCCATGGACCAACTGTCGGGCATGGTCGAGTCGGCGCTGTTCCTCCGCCCGCCGGAACCACACTCCGGCCTGGAACAGATGCAGGAAGTGTTCGCGCGTTTGCGGCGATGAATCGGCTGATCGATGCGGCAGTCCAGGTGCAGTCGTTGCTCGAGGCGAAGGCCATTGAGTTTTGCTTCATCGGCGGTTTCGCCGCGCAGCGCCATGCCGAGCCGCGGGTGACGCGCGATGTGGATGTTTCAGTGCTGACAGGGCTGGGCAATGAAACCGAAGTGATCGACGCCTTGCTATCGGGTTTCTCCTCGCGACGCGAGGACGCGCGCGACTTCGCGCTTCGCGCCCGGGTACTGCTCCTGCAGACCACCGATGGCATTGGGATCGACGCTACACTGACGGCATTGCGGTACGAGGCCGAGGTCATCTCGCGCTCGAGCCCGTTCGAGTTCGTGCCGGGTGTTTGGCTGCGAACCTGTAGCGCCGAAGACCTGTTGGTGCTCAAGGTATTCGCCGGCCGGCCGATTGACTGGCGCGACGTCGAGATGGTGCTGCGCCGCTACCGCACGCAGTTGGACTATCAATATGTCGATTCGCGTCTGGCGCCCTTGATCGAAGCCAAGGGCGAACCGGAACTACTGGAAGAATTCATGCGTTTGCGTCGCCGTTACCTGAACCCTTAGCCAATGATCGCCTTTCGCAACCTCGCCATCCGGCGCGGCGGCCGTGAGCTGCTGCGCGATATCGACCTGACCCTGCACGCCGGCTGGCGGGTGGGCGTGATCGGCCGCAATGGCTGCGGCAAGTCGTCGCTGTTCGCATCCGTGCTGGGCGAGCTGGAACCCGACCAGGGTGAGGTCGAGCGTCCGCGCAGCCAGCGACTGGCGTCGGTCGCGCAGGAGACACCCGGCTTGCCCGACAGCGCGATCGACTTCGTGCTCGGCGGTGATGCGGAAGCCGCTGCTGCGCTGAAAGATGCCGAGGACGCCGAAGCGATCGACGACCACGATGCCGCGATCGCCGCGCATCATCGGATCGACGAGCTGGGCGCCTATGACGCACGTGCGCGCGCGGCGAAGTTGCTGCACGGTCTGGGCTTCAAGTCCGAGACCCACGAGCACGCGGTCGCCGACTTTTCCGGCGGCTGGCGCGCGCGTTTGAATCTCGGGCGTGCGCTGATGGCGCCGTCCGATGCGCTGCTGCTCGACGAGCCGACCAACCATCTGGATCTCGACGCGGTGGTGTGGCTGGAGGAATGGCTGCGCAAGTATCCGGGCACCCTGCTGCTGATCTCGCATGACCGCGATTTCCTCGACGGCGTAGCCACCCATATCCTGCATCTGGCCGATACCACCGGCCGGCTGTATACCGGCAACTACGCGCAGTTCGAGCGCCAGCGTTCGGAGATGTTGCGCCAGCAGCAGCTGACCTTCGAAAAAGAGCAGACCGAGCGCGCCCACCTGCAGTCGTTCATCGACCGCTTCAAGGCCAAGGCCAGCAAGGCCAAGCAGGCGCAATCGCGGGTCAAGAAACTGGAGAAGCTCAAGGGCACCGAAGCGGTGCGCGCCGAGCGCGAGTTCCACTGCACCTTCGACAAGCCGCTGCGCCTGCCCGATTCGCTGCTCAAGCTCAGCCACGTGGAGGCGGGCTATCGCGCCCACGCGCCCGAGGACGATGAGGACGACGACGATGGTGCCGCACTGACCGTGGCCCACGATGCACCGGTCACGCCGGTGCTGCACGAGGTGCTGTTCGGCCTGCAGGCGGGCGAGCGGATCGGTTTGCTCGGACCCAATGGCGAAGGCAAATCGACGCTGGTCAAAACCGTGTCGGGCGCGTTGCAGCCGCTGTCGGGTTCGCGCGTTGCGCACAAGGACATGGTGATCGGCTACTTCGCGCAGCACACGGTCGACCAGCTCAAGTCCGGGCGCACGCCGCTGCAGCACGTGATCGATATCGCACCGGGTACCGGTGATCAGGTCGCGCGCAGCTATCTGGGGCGTTGGAACTTCGTCGGCGACCGGGTGTTCGAGACGGTCGATGGATTCTCCGGCGGCGAGCGCGCGCGACTGGCCCTGGCGTTGATCGCGTGGACCAAGCCGAATCTGCTGCTGCTCGACGAGCCGACCAACCATCTGGATCTGGAGATGCGCGAGGCGCTGGCCGAGGCGCTGAACGATTTCGAGGGCGCGATCGTTCTGGTCAGCCACGATCGCAGCCTGCTCGGACTGGTGTGCGACAGCTTCTGGCGCGTGGCCGACGGGCGCGTCGAGCCCTTCGATGGCGATCTGGACGACTATGCGCGCTGGCTGCGCCAGCGCCGCAACGCCGGTGATGGTGCGAGCAAACCGCCGGCGGTGCCGGTGCCCAAGCCCGCGCCGGTGATCGACAGCGCAGAGCGCCGACGCGGCGCGGCAGATCAGCGCGAGCGCGAAAAGCCATTGCGCCAGCGGCTCAAGGCGATCGATGCCAGGCTCGCGGCGATTGCAGCCGAGCGCAGCACGCTCGACGCGCGCCTGCTCGACGCCGCGCAAGTCGCGGCGATGTCGCGTTCGGAACTGGCCAAGTTGACCCAGCAGCAGGGCCAGCTTGGCAGCGAACAGGCCAAGCTCGAAGAAGAATGGTTGGCGCTCAGTGGCGAGTTGGAGTCGATCGCCGGTTGAGCGGCCACTGGTCCGCACTTGATTCAGGCCGCACGCGTCACTACCTGCGCTTCCATCCGTTTGTCCAGCGCCCACAGGGCCGGTAACCACCATGCCGATCTACGAGTTCGAGTGCACCGCCTGCGACCATCGCTTCGAGGAGTTGATGCGCCTGTCCGATCCGGACCCCACCGTGTGCCCGAGCTGCGGTGCTGCGCAAGTGCGCAAGCGCTTGAGCGCGCCGCAATTCCGTCTGGCCGGCGGCGGCTGGTACGAGACCGATTTCAAGAAAGATGGCGACAGCAAGCGCAATCTCGCCGGTGATGGGGGTGATGCCAAGCCTGCCGACGGCGGCGTCAAGCCAGCTGAGGGTGGCGCCAAGCCAGCTGACAGCGGCGCCAAGCCAGAGGGAACTTCCAGCGCTCCGAAAGCGTCCGAGCCTACGCCCGCTGCGAAACCTGCCCCGCCTTCCGGCGGCGATTGATCCCCGGCGCGGCGCGGAGAACACCCATGAAGAAGGCCCTTGGCGGCTGTCTCGCCGTCTCTGTCGTGCTGCTGCTGGTGGGCGGCATTGCGCTGTGGTTCCTTGTCCTAAAGCCCGCAGCGCAGGTCGCAGACCGCGCGCTGGACGATGCGCGCGAGAGCATCGCGCAGGTCGCCGACTTTGGGCGAACGGCGGCGCGGATGCGCGAGATCGAGGTCGGTGTAAGCACTTCCGGCCCCTATGCCGCGCCCGCCGACGGCCGACTCGCGCCGGCGCAGGTCGAACGCTTCCTTGTGGTGCACGCAGCGGTGGTCGCTGGACTCGGTCCGGCGACGCTGGCGCAGGATGCTGCTGCTTCTGCCGACGGCGCTGGCGCGTTGCGCGCGCTGACCCGCCGCCTGGGCAGTGTGGGAATCGACACCAAGCAGGCGCAGGTGGATGCGCTGAACGCACAGACCATGTCGCTGGACGAATACCGCTGGATCCGCGAGCGCGCCGTCGAGGCGCTGGTCGCCGGCGGCGTGTCGCTGGCCGCGACCGAGGCAGGCACCAAGAGTGGCGAGGCGCTTGGCCGCGCGGCCGAAGTGGCGCAGCGCTTCGGCGAGGCCGCGCGGCAGGCGACGGACGCGGCCGCTGTCGCAGCGGACGCCGCGCGCCGTGCCAGCGAAGCCGCACGCAATGCCCTGCAGGGCGCGCCAGCGCCAGCCGATCCCAGCGTCGAACCGCCGGCTCCCGCGGCAGCGCCTGCCGTGGACGACACCCCCGCCAGTCCGCCGCCCGCCGTGGCCGGCGCGTCCGATTCTCGACTGGCCAACTTCGCGCTGGTTCAGCCGCACGCCGAGGCCTTCATCCGCGCCAAGGCGCTGGCTGTCGTCGGACTGTGATGCGGCCCGGGCGCGCGCCCACCGCGCGCCCGGCTAAGATGGACGGCCCCGCTGCGCCCGCGACCCGGCCATGTCCGACACCAACAAACGCGACCTCGAGTCCGGCGTCGTCACCGATCTGACCGATCGGCTGACCTACGAGCGCTATCTCGATCTGGGTCGGCTGCTGGAAGCGCAGCACCCGCTGTCGCAGCCGGTGCATCACGACGAGATGCTGTTCATCATCCAGCACCAGACCTCGGAGCTGTGGATGAAGCTGGTCATCCATGAGCTCAGCGCGGCCATCCAGCATCTGGCGGCCGACAACATCGATCCTTGCGGCAAGATCCTCGCCCGCGTCAAACAGATCCAGCGCCAGCTGTTCGAGCAGTGGGCGGTGCTGGAAACACTCACGCCGTCGGAGTACCTGCAGTTCCGCTATGTGCTCGGGCCCGCGTCGGGATTCCAGTCGCTGCAGTACCGCACCATCGAATTTCTGCTCGGCAACAAGAACGCCGACATGGTCAAGGTGTTCCGCCACGATCCGGTGCAGCAGCAACGGCTGCTGGCGGTGCTGCACGCGCCGAGCCTGTACGACGAATTCCTGCGCTATCTGGCGCGACACGGCCACGCGGTGCCTGCGCACTGCATCGAGCGCGACTGGTCGCTGCCCTACCAGCGCGAGCCGGAACTGGTGCCGGTACTGCAGCGCATCTACGAGAACACCGACGAGTTCTGGGATGCGTACCAGATGGCCGAGCTGCTGGTCGACATGGAAGAGAGCTTCCAGCTGTGGCGCTTCCGGCACGTCAAGACCGTCGAGCGCATCATCGGCTTCAAGCGCGGCACCGGTGGCTCGTCCGGGGTCGGCTTTCTGCGCAAGGCGCTGGAGCTGACGTTTTTCCCCGAGCTGTTCGAGGTGCGCACGGTGCTGGGGCAGCGCAGCAGCTGATGCTGGTCGGGCCTGCGGACTTCCTGGCGTGGCTGGCCGCAGCGGCGGGGCTGGTCGCAGCGCTGCGCGGAATGCGCTGGTCGAAGCTCGCCGATCGCGAATCGGCCGCGGTGTTCGCCGTGGTCGTGTTGGCGATGGTGGGCTTTCGCGTCACCGGCATGTCGCTCGCGCCGGGCGAAGAGCTGCATTTCAGCGGCGCCGCGATCGCCACCCTGATGTTCGGCTGGCGCTTTGCAGTGCTGGCGGCAGCCCTGGCGACGCTTGCCGATGCCGCACTCAGTGGCGCGGCGTGGATCGGCGTGCCATGGGCGTTCCTGTGCACGGGTCTGCTGCCGGTTGCAGCGACCTGGTGGCTGCTGGCGGCGACCCGCAAGTGGCTGCCACGCAATCCCTTCTCGTTCTTTCTCGGCGCGGCTTTCGGCGGTGGAATAGCCAGCGCGGCCGTGCTGCAGGTCTCCAAGGCCGTCGTGCTGCTGGCACTGGGAGTCGGCAGCAGCGACAGCCTCGTGGCCTACTATCTGCTGACCCTGCCGGCGATGATGTTCGGCGAGGGCTTCTTCACCGGCGCTACACTGTCGATACTCGCGACCTGGCGACCCCGCTGGGTGGCGACTTTCGACGATGATTTCTACCTGCGCGACGGGCCGCCGGAATGAGCCGGCAGGTTGCTGCAGCTGATCCACGTTTGAAGCCGCAGCGCCACTGCGGCTGAACGATCGGGATGCCTGGCAGGCAACGGTACCCGCGACCGACGATTCACCACCATCAGGGGAGCGACACGGCAATGAGCGCAGCAGTGGGTACCAATCCGGGCATGCCGCCCAGCTACGACGACGTGCTGGGGCATCCGCGCCCGCTGTGGATGCTGTTCATGGCCGAGTTCTGGGAGCGCTTTGCGTTCTACGGCATCCGCTGGGCGTTGGTGCTGTACATCGTCGCGCAGTTCCACGGCGGCGATCCGGCCGGTCAGCAACCGGCGGGACTGGTGTACGGCTCGTATCTGGCACTGGTGTATGCCGGTGCGATCTTCGGTGGCTACATCGCCGATCGCGTGATCGGTTACCAGCGCTCGATTCTGGTCGGCGCGGTCATCATGGCCGCCGGCCTGTTCATGATCGCGATGCCGAGCGAAGAGCTGTTCAAGTTCGGGCTGGCGACGATCATCGTCGGCAACGGTCTGTTCAAGCCGAACATCTCGACCATGGTCGGCAAGCTCTACAGCGTCGCCGATGGGCGTCGCGATTCCGGATTCACGCTGTTCTACATGGGTATCAACATGGGAGCGATGATCGCCCCGATCCTCACCGGGGTGCTCGCAGAACAGGTGTTCGGCAGCGCGGAAACACCCAGCTACAAGGTGGTGTTCATCGCCTCGGGCATCGGCATGCTGATCAGCCTCGTCTGGTTCTGGTTCGGTCGCAGCCAGCTCAAGGGCATCGGCGCGCCGCTGGCGGGTAGCGAAGGCATGGGCCGCGTCGTGTACACGGTGATCGGTGCGGCACTGGCAGTGCCGCTGGTTTACTTCCTGCTGTCGCTGGGCGCGAACACCTTGCAGTGGATCCTCACCGCGATGTTCATCGGCCTTGCGGTGCTGTTGCTGGTCGAGGGTATCCGCGAGGGCAGCAAGCAGCGCGACATGGTGATCGCGATGCTGATCATCTTCGCGTTCAACGTGCTGTTCTGGATGTTCTTCGAGCAGGCCGGCTCCTCGTTCAACTTCCTCGCGCAGAACATCGTCGATCGCGACTTTGGCGGCTGGATCTTCCCGGTCGGCTGGTTCCAATCGGTAAACTCCGTGGCGATCATCACCCTGGCACCGGTGCTGGCGTGGTTGTGGGTGAAGATGGGTAGCGCCAATCCGTCGATCCCGCGCAAGTTCGGCCTCGGCCTGCTGTTCAACGGCGTCGCCTTTGCGTTGCTGATGTTCGCGCTGTCGAGCCTGGTCGACGATTTCGGCAAGATCCCGTTCTGGACCTTGTTCATGGTCTACGTGATCCAGTCGGTCGGCGAGCTGTGCCTGTCGCCGATCGGCCTGTCGATGGTGACCAAGCTTGCGCCCATGCGTCTGGTCGGCTTCGGCATGGGCGGCTGGTTCCTGTCCACCGGCATCGGCAACAACCTGTCGGGCATCTTTGCCAGTTACGTCAGTGGCACCGAGGGCATGAGTGTGGACTCCGCGTTGTCGGGCTACACCTTCGGCTTCTGGGCGCTGGTGATCCCGGGCGTGTTGCTGTTCCTGATCGCGCCGCTGATCAACAAGTTGATGCACGGGGTGAAGTAGCGCGCTCAGAAGGTGGCAGGAAGGTTGTGGCCACGCTTGCAAGGTCGTGGCCAGGCTTGCAGTGGATCTCTCACGGTGTCACCCCACTTTCCTTGTGGGAGCTGCCATGGCAGCGACTGGGGGGACTGGGGTCGCTGCAACGACTGAGGCGCAGCGAGAGGTGGCTGTCGCTGGCATGCCAGCTCCCACAAGGTGGCAGGAGGGTTTTGGCAAGGCTTGCAGTGTTGGTTTTGCTCAGGCTTGCAGTGAAGGTGGGGACAAGGCTTGCAGCGATGGTTTTGGCCAGGCTTGCAGTGCATGTCTGGCAGCAACAGTCCATTCTCCTTGTGGGAGCTGCCATGGCAGCGACTGGGGGGACTGGGGTCACTGCAACGACTGAGGTGCAGCGAGAGGTGGCTGTCGCTGGCATGCCAGCTCCCACAAGGTGGCAGGAGGGTTTTGGCCAGGCTTGAAGTGTTGGTTTTGCTCAGGCTTGCAGTGAAGGTGGGGACAAGGCTTGCAGCGATGGTTTTGGCCAGGCTTGCAGTGCATGTCTGGC
>JBBRFN010000110.1:0-8920 GCA_038224265.1 Lysobacterales bacterium | reverse complement strand
CGATACACCGTTGGCGGTGCCGCGCCCTCGCGCTCGGCGCGCAGTCGGTCGAGCAGATCGTAGGCCTTGATCGGTTTTCGTTCCCGCGCAATCAGCTCGAGCACACGGCGGCGCAGTTCGGTCAGCCGCAGGCTGCGCTCGGCGCACGCGGCTTCCACCTCGGCCAGCAGGCGTTCGGGTTCGTCGACCTGGTCGTGCTGGTGTCGATGCCTGGCCATTGAGGTAAGCAGTTGCCGGAAACCGGAGCGTGCGCCGATGCTAGCAGGGACGCGCGTGGCGCCGAGCTACCAGCCGCCGCCGCGATCGGCGGTCTTGAAAGCCGCGCGTGTCGAGCGCGCATCGGTCTTGTTCACATCGGCGCCGCAGTGACGGCAGACCAGAGCACCGCTGGCGATGGTGCGACTGCATGATGGGCATTCCCGCAGCCGACCGCGCATGCGTGCAACCAACAACCAGCCCAGCGGGCCCAGCAGCAGGCCCAGGATGGGTCCCAAAAGCCAGCGATTGCGCAGCCAGCCAATGAATACGCCGCCGATAAAGCCGATCCCCAGCCAAGCGCCGAGCCACGGCAGCAGGTGCCCGAACTCGACCAGCATTGCGTTCCAGTTCATGCCAGCTTTGCCAGTGCCTGGTCGATGCGACGCAGGGCCTCGGTCTGCCCGGCCAAATAAACGGTGTGCTCGATCGACGGCGACACGGCCGTGCCGGTCATCGCGACCCGCAACGGCTGTGCGACCTTGCCGACGCCTTCGCCGATTGCCGTCGCTGCGGCCTTGATCGCCACGTCGATTGCCGCAGGCTGCCAGTCGGCGGCGGCCAAGGCATGCAGCTGCGAGCGCACCGCGTGCAGCGCCTCGCCCGCGCGACCCACGAAGTGCTTGCTCACCGCCTGCTCGTCGTAGGCGGTCAAAGGCTCGAACCAGACCCGCGCGCGCTCGGCCATTTCCTTGAGCGTCTTGACGCGGTCGCGCAGCGCCACCACCACGTCCGCCGCGGCCGGACCGCGTGCCGGATCCATGCCTGCTGCACGCAACTGCCATTCCAGGTGTGGCGCCAGCGACTCCGGAGTATCGGTTTTCAGATAGTGCTGGTTGACCCACGCGAGCTTGTCGAAATCGAAGCGCGAGGCCGAGCGGTTCACATCGGTGATACGGAACAGGTGGAGCATCTGCTCGCGCGAGAACAGCTCCTGGTCGCCGTGCGACCAGCCGAGCCGCGCGATGTAGTTGAGCAAGGCATGCGGCAGGTAGCCGTCGTCGCGGTACTGCATCACGCTGATCGCACCGTGGCGCTTGGACAGCTTGGCGCCGTCGGGGCCATGGATCATCGGCAGATGGGAAAACAGCGGCTGGTTCGCGCCGAGCGCGGCGTACATGTTGATCTGCCGCGGCGTGTTGTTGACATGATCGTCGCCGCGGATCACGTCGGTGATGCGCATGTCGACATCGTCGACCACCACCGCGAAGTTGTAGGTCGGTTGCTCATCGGAGCGCCAGATGATCAAGTCGTCCAGCTCGTGGTTGGAGATCTCGATACGGCCCTTGACCATGTCGTTCCACGCCACATCGCCGTCGTGCGGATTGGCGAAGCGGATCACGCGCGGGCGATCGGGTGCCGGATCGCCCTGGCGGGTGCGCCAGTAACCGTCGTAGCGCGGCTTGAGGTTCTGCGCCATCTGTCGCTCGCGCATCGCATCGAGCTCTTCGCGCGTTTCGTACGCGAAGTACGCCTTGCCCGCGCGCACCAGTTCAAGCGCAACTTCCAGATAGCGATCGAATCGGCGGGTCTGGTAGAACGGACCCTCGTCGTAGCCCAGATCCAGCCACTGCATGCCATCGAGGATGGCCTGCACCGATTCCTGGGTGGAGCGCTCGCGGTCGGTGTCTTCGATACGCAGGATGAAACTGCCATTGCGCCGGCGTGCCTCCAGCCAGCAGTACAGCGCGGTGCGGGCGCCGCCGATGTGCAGGAATCCGGTCGGACTGGGGGCAAAGCGGGTGCGACAGCTCATGGGGGCTCGGCGAGGCGGGTGTTGACCGGCGATTGTACCGCGACCGCCGCATATGCCGCTTTCGACACGCCTGGCAATGTGCGTCACCGCGCCTGAAGGGACTGCCGTGTCTGGCGATGCGGATCGTGCCTCCTTGTGGGAGCTGTCCTGTCTGGCGCTGCGGATCGTTCCTCTAGTGGGAGCTGTCCTGTCTGGCGCTGCGGATCGTTCCTCCTAGTGGGAGCTGCCCTGTCTGGCGCTGCGGATCGTTCCTCCTAGTAGGAGCTGCCCTGTCTGGCGCTGCGGATCGTGCCTCCTTGTGGGAGCTGCCATGGCAGCGACTGCACCGTGTCGCAGCACCGCATTGGTCGGTGCAGGCCGTGAGGTGCCTGTCGCCGGCATGCCGGCTCCCACAAGGCAGGTGTCGGGTCGCGGCGCTTCAGCAGGCACTGGTTCGGATGACTTGTGAATCGGCTCAGCCCTTGCTGCGGAAGCTCGCCATGTCTGGCGCTGCGGATCGTGCCTCCTTTGGGGGGACTGCCATGTCTGGCGATGCGGATCGTGCCTCCTTTGGAGGGACTGCCATGTCTGGCGATGCGGATCGTGCCTCCTTGTGGGAGCTGCCATGGCAGCGACTGCAACGTGTCGCAGCACCGCATTGGTCGGTGCAGGCCGTGAGGTGCCTGTCGCCGGCATGCCGGCTGCCACAAGGCAGGTGTCGGGTCGCGGCGCTTCGGCAGGCACTGGTTCGGATGACTTGTGAATCGGCTCAGCCCTTGCTGCGGAAGCTCGCCATGCCAGGCGACGCGGATCGTGCCTCCTTTGGGAGGACTGCCTTGCCTGGCGCCGCGGGTCGTTCCTCCTTTGGAGAGACTGCCATGTCTGGCGATGCGGATCGTTCCTCCTTTGGAGGGAGTGCCATGTCTGGCGATGCGGATCGTGCCTCCTTTGGGGGGATTGCCATGTCTGGCGCTGCGGATCGTGCCTCCTTGTGGGAGCTGCCATGGCAGCGACTGCAACTTGTCGCAGCACCGCATTGGTCGGTGCAGGCCGTGAGGTGCCTGTCGCCGGCATGCCGGCTCCCACAAGGCAGGAACAGTTGCTCACGCAGCGACCCGGTAGTCTAGACGGATGAACGCATCCGTCGAAACCAACGCAGCGCCCACACCGGAGCTTCAACCACCGCCCAGTCGCAACACCTGGGATGTATTGCGCCTGCTGTGGCCGCACGTGTGGCAGTACCGGCTGCGGGTCGGCATCGCGTTTTTCTTTCTGGTCGCCGCGAAGGTGGCGCTGGTCGGGGTGTCGCTGCTGCTCGCGCGATTGGTCGATGCGCTCAACATCACGCCGCGTCCGGAAGTGCTGCCGGTGCTGTTCCTGGTCGCCTATGGCGCACTGCGCCTTGCCAGCACCACGTTCCAGGAGCTGCGCCAGGTGGTGTTCGCGCGGGTGATGGCGCGCTCATCGCGAATGATCGCCAAGCGCGTGTTCGAGCACCTGCACGCGCTGTCGCTGCGCTTTCATCTCGATCGACGCACGGGTGCGGTGTCGCGCGATCTCGAGCGCGGCATCAGTGCGATCAGCGACCTGCTGGACTGGACCATCTACACGATCCTGCCCACCTTGCTCGAGATCGTGCTGGTCACCGTGATCCTCGCGGTCAAGTTCGATCTCACTTTTCCGGCCATCACCATCGGCACCATCGTCGCCTATGTGCTGTTTACCTTCCGCGTGACCGAGTGGCGGTTGCGCTACTACCGCGCGGCCAATGAAGCCGAAACACATGCCAGTGCGCGCGCGGTGGATTCGCTGCTCAACTACGAGACGGTCAAGTATTTCAACAACGAAGTCTACGAATCGCGCCGCTACGACGAGGGGCTCGTGCAGCTGGAGGAAGCTACGGTCAAGAGCCTGAAGACGCTCGGCGTGCTCAACGTCGGTCAAAGCGGCATCGTGGCGATCGGCTTGACCCTGTTGCTGTGGCGCGCTGCCGCCGGGGTGACCGAGGGGCGCATGAGCATCGGCGATCTGGTGATGGTCAATGCCTTCCTGCTGCAGCTGGCCGCTCCGCTGAACTTTCTCGGTATGGTCTATCGCGAGGTCAAGCAGGCCCTGACCAACATCGAGCGCATGTTCGGACTGCTCGACGAACCGCGCGATGTGCGCGATGTCGAGAATGCGCCACCGCTGGCCTCCGGCGGTGGTGCGCTGCGCTTCGATGCGGTCGACTTCGGCTACGACCCGCGCCGGCAGGTGCTGCACGCGATCGACTTCGAGGTGCCGGCCGGGCGCACGGTCGCGGTGGTCGGTGCCACCGGGTCGGGCAAGTCGACGCTGGCGCGCCTGCTGTTCCGCTTCTTCGACGTGACCGGCGGCAGCATCCGTATCGACGGCCAGGACCTGCGCGAGATCGACCAGGGTTCGCTGCGCCGGGCGATCGGCATCGTGCCGCAGGATACGGTGCTGTTCAATGACAGTATTTTCTTCAACATCGCCTACGGGCGCCCGGATGCCAGTCGCGAGGAGGTATTCGCCGCCGCGCGCGCCGCGCACATCCATGAGTTCATCGAGCGCCTGCCGGACGGCTACGAGACATCCGTAGGCGAGCGCGGACTGAAACTCTCTGGTGGCGAGAAGCAGCGCGTTGCGATCGCGCGCACGATCCTGAAGAATCCGCGCATCCTCATCCTCGACGAAGCAACCTCGGCCCTCGATACGCGCACCGAACGCGCCATCCAGGAGGAATTGGCCGAGGTTGCGCGCGACCGTACGACACTGGTGATCGCGCATCGTCTGTCGACCATCGTCGACGCCGACCAGATCCTGGTGATGGACAGCGGCCACATTGTCGAACGCGGAACCCATTCAGCGCTGCTGGCCTCTGGTGGGCGCTATGCGCTGATGTGGCAGATGCAGCAGGAGGCTCCGGACGCGGTCCAGTCGACACCGCTCGCCGGTACCTGAACCGGTCGATCGAGGAACGCGCCGCGCTGGCGCATCGGGAATCGAAATTTCACCGAGGCGCGTGTGCCGAATCGACGTGGGCTGTGCCAAAATCCGCGGCTTCCGGGGGCGGCATGCGCGTTGCGTGCGCCGATACGGGCGGACCCCGGCGCCGTCAGCACGGTCATCACGGTATGGATCGACTCATCAGGATCGCGGCGGCAAGCGTCGCGGTCGACGACTTGGAGCGGCTGCGGCAGCTCGTCGAGCAGGTACGCACGCGCACCGGTGACGTACTGCGGTGGGTGGACGCAGCCGATGCCGACCTGCTGTTCATCGACGTCGATTCGCTGTATGGCCACATGGACTGGCTGCAGGCGCTGGCGAATGGGCGGCGGGTGGTGTCGATCGCGCTACGCGCTGCAGGCGACCAGCAGGTGTTCCTGATCCGCCCGATGTCGGCCGATGGTTTGCTGGCCGCGATCGCGCGCTATCGCGAGGAGTTGGGTCCTGCACCGCGGGTGCCCAGTGACATGCCGATCGCCAGGCGGCCGGCACTTGTACCTGCCCCGCCGGTCGACGAGTTGCTGTTTGCAGCCGGGGCGGGTGCCGCACACGGCGCCGACCAGCCGGAGCTTGCGGTCATCGAGGCCGCTGCGCCACTTGCACCGATACTCAAGGCGGTCGTCGCCGATAGCGCGTACGAATCGACGGCTGCGGAACCATCGGTCGTGCCGTCGAACGCGATCGCAACCGAACTGTCGCTGGCCGAGTTCTGCACCATCGAGGCGCTCGCGCGACCCAGCCGGATCGTGCACGCCGACGCACCGGCACTGACCATCGACAACGAGGCTGGTGTGTATTTCGGTCCACCGGGCCTGAAGGCACTGGAGCCCTATTGCCGCGAACCGATTCCGCGCAGTGCGTGGGAGCCCGTATCGAGTGCCGTACTCGAAGGCCTGCGCGCCGCCGGTGGGGGACAGCCGCTGGCGCGTCTTTTGTGGTTGAACGCGCTGTGCGCCGGCAACGGTTCGTTGCTGGGCGGCGCCGACGCCAACAGTCGTTTCCGGGTCGCGAAATGGCCGCAGATCGAGCGCGAGTTTCCGCGCCACTTCCGCATCGCCACTGCGATGATGAAGGGCATGTCGACGGTCGCTGACATTGCCGCGCAGTCGGGCGCGCAGCCCGGCGAGGTGGCGGATTTCATCAACGCCAGTCTGGTCAGCGGGCATGTCGAGATGGAAGCACCGATAGTCGCGACGGACGCGCCCGACGCCGCGCAGACCGGCCTGTTGGCGCGCCTGGGGCTGCGCGGACGCAAAGCCTGATCGGGATTCGGCGGGGTCGCAGGACAGGGTTGGGCAGACTGCGGGGGCGATCGATCGATTCGTAGTCGATCCGGCGAGCGCATCGGGTATCCTTCGGCATCTGAAACCCGTCGGAGATCGAGCCATGCTGCAGCGTCTGTTGTTCGCCGCCCTGTTGATTGCCAGCGCCGCCACCGCCGTGGCGCAGACGCCGACTCCAGTGCCTACTCCCGCGCCGAGCGCCGAAGCAGCCCCTGCACCGGCTGCGCCGCTGGTCGCCGTCGAGAAAGAGCCTGCTGCGGTGGTCGCCCCGCGCGTACTGATTCGCACCAGCGTGGGCGACATCACGGTCGAACTGGAAGCGGCGAAGGCTCCGAAGAGCGTGGAGAACTTCCTGCAGTACGTGCGCGACAAGTTCTACGACGGCACCGTGTTCCATCGCGTGATCGACAACTTCATGGTGCAGGGCGGTGGCTTCGGACCGGATCTGAACCAGAAGGCCACGCGCGCACCGATCGCCAACGAGGCCGACAATGGCCTGTCGAATCTGCGCGGCACATTGGCGATGGCGCGCACCAACGATCCGAACTCGGCTACCGCGCAGTTCTTCATCAACGTGGTGGACAACAACCGCCTCGATTTCGTGAGCGCCGAAAACGGATTCACCTGGGGCTATGCGGTGTTCGGAAAGGTGGTGTCGGGCATGGAGGTGGTCGACCAGATCAAGGCCACGCCGACCGGCGCTGGCGGCCCGTTCCCGCGCGACGTGCCGGTAACGCCGATCGTGATCAACAGCATTGAAGTGCTGCCCTGAGCGATTGTTGCAGGTGTCGGTTCGCACGGAAGTGCCGGGCCGACCAACGCCAACCGCGTCTGCAGTCGACTCGGCTGCATTGGGTCGAACCACGCGCAAGCACGCTATGGCGCACGCATGACGACCCTGCTGATTTCGGATCTGCATCTGGATCAGCAGCGAGCTGACATGGTCGAGGTGCTGGAGTCCTTGCTGGTCGGGCCCGCATCAAACGCGCGGGCCCTGTACATTCTGGGCGATCTGTTCGAGGCGTGGGTCGGCGACGATGAACCGTCGGAGTTGGCGCAACGCGTCTTGCGCGCGCTCGCCCGATTGTCCGACCACGGGGTGGACTGTGCGTTCCTGCATGGCAATCGCGATTTCCTGCTTGGCGCTGCGTTCGCCGAGCGCGCAGGCATGCGCCTGCTGCCACAGGCGATCGTGGCGCCCATCGAGGGCGTGCCGACCCTGTTGATGCACGGCGATACGCTGTGTACCAACGATGTGGCTTATCTCAAGTTCAGGGCACAGGTTCGCGAACCTGCGTGGCAGGCTGCATTCCTCGCCCAACCGTTGGCAGCGCGCACCGCGTTTGCAGCGCAGGCGCGCGCGGAGAGTGCGCGGCATACCGGCGCAACGGAGCCGTTGCTGATGGACGTGACTCCGGAGGCCGTCGTCGAACAGATGCGGGAGCATGGGGTGCGCCGACTGATTCACGGCCACACCCACCGACCGGGCATCCATGCGTTTGCATTGGATGGCGACTATGCGGAACGTATCGTGTTGGCCGACTGGTACGACCACGCGAGCTACCTGCAAATCGACGGCGATGGCGTAAAGCAGATCATCATTGGGTGACTTCTTCGCCGACGACGCGCTTACCCCGTAGCGCGGATCGTCCCGACCCGCGACGCGAAAGCCCATCACGAATTCGCTTTCGTCGCGCAACGCCGTAGCGCGGGTCGTCCCGACCCGCGATGCGAGAGCCCATCACGAATTCGCTTCCCGCACCGACCCGGCAGGTTGGGGCGACCTACCCTACGCGTCGCGGCACACGGAAAAACCGATTCGTCGCGCAACGCCGTAGCGCGGGTCGCCCCGACCCGCGATGCGAAAGCCCATCACGAAACCGCTTGCGGCACCGACGCAGCAGGTCGGGACGACCTGCCCTACGGGTCGCGGCGCACGCGAAAACCGATTCGTCGCGCAACGCCGTAGCGCGGGTCGTCCCGACCCGCGATGCGAGAGCCCATCACGAAACCGCTCGCGGCACCGACGCGACAAGTCGAGACGACCTGCCCTTCGAGTTTCGATACCGTCGCCCATGAAAAAGGGCGCCCTTGCGGGCGCCCTCGGTTACCACGTCTTGCCGAGTGCCTATCAGGCGCTACGACGGTACAGCTGGAAGCCAACGAGGCCGAAGCCCAGCATCAACAGAACCATAAGCGCCTTGCCGGCGTTGCCGAGCGTCGGGATCGACGCCGACTGCGCGGTGCAGGTCAGGTTGAAGGTCGGGTTGAAGCCAGCGGCCGAGGTCGTGCAAGCCAACGTGCCGGTCGGGCCCGAGGTGCCCGAAGCAGTCGGTGCAACGCAGCTCACCGAGACCGCGCCCGTGCCTGCAATGCCCACGGCGACCGGGAACACGCTCGAAGTGGTGTAGCCAGCGGACGGCGTGCAACCAGTGACCGTGTAAGCAGCAGTGCCGCCCACGTTGGTAAAGGTTACGCCACCCGTCGCAGTCGCACCCGGAGCGCCGATCAGAGCGATCGGACCTGGTGCCGCCGGGCTGCTGCCCGGATTGGCCGCGACCGTGCCGGCCGGGCAGGTGACTGCCGCGGTCAGGTTGGCCGGGTTCGGACCAGGAGTTGCCGTCTGGGTGCAGGTCAG
>JBBRFN010000109.1:0-9176 GCA_038224265.1 Lysobacterales bacterium | reverse complement strand
ACGACATCGCGGCGCGCTACGTGGCGAGCGGCTTCGCGCAGCAGGGCCTCAAGCCCGGTGGCACCAACGGCACGTGGTACCAGACTGTCCCCTTGGTGGAGTCGGTTTCGCTGCTGCCCTCGGCGCGACTGAGCCTGCAAGGCGCAGGTGGCGAAGCGATCGAGCTGCAAGCGGCGAAGGATTTTCTGCCGGAGGCAAGCCTGGTCGACGCCAACGTGCAGGCCGGCGCACCGATGGTGTTCGTCGGCTTCGGCGTGTCCGCACCGGATCAAGGGCACGACGACCTCGCGGGAATCGATCTGACCGGCAAGGTCGCGCTGGTCTTCGGCGGCGCGCCGGCGAAGTTCCCGCCGGCGATCCGCGCGCACTACTCCTCGCGCCTGACCAAGAATCAGGCGCTGGTCGCGCGTGGTGCGATCGGCGTGATCCAGTTGCAAACGCTCGAAGAGCAGAAGCGCACGCCATGGGCGCGTCTCGTGCAGCAGTCCTGGCGCTCGCGCATGGGGTGGGTCGCTGCCGACGGCACGGTCAATGGCGGATGGCCGCAGCTGACGATCCGCGCGTCGATCAATCCCGAGAGTGCGGCGAAGTTCTTCGCCGGCGCACCGCGCACGCTGGAGGAGGCTTACGCCGCTGCCGAAGCCGGCACACCGCAGGCTTTCGACCTGCCGCTGCGCGTGGAGCAACTGCGCCGCTCGGTGATCCGCCAGAAAAACAGCGACAATGTGATCGCGATCCTGGAGGGATCCGACCCCGCGCTGGCAGCCGAGTACGTCGCGATCTCGGCCCACCTCGACCATGTCGGCAAGGGCGCCCCCATCGGCGGTGATGCGATCTACAACGGCGCTTTCGACAACGCCAGCGGCATCGCGATCATGCTCGAATCCGCGCGCGCGCTCGCCGCCCTGCCAAAGCGTCCGCGCCGTTCGGTGTTGTTCATCGCCGTCACCGCCGAAGAATCCGGCCTGCAGGGCTCCGACTACTTCGTGCACAACCCGACGGTGCCGCGCGACGCGATCGTGGCCAATATCAACATGGACATGCCGGTAGCGCTGGCACCGCTCGCCGACGTCACCGCCTTCGGCGCCGAGCATTCCACGCTGGGTGCGGTCGCCGAGCGCGCCGCCAAGGCCGAGGGCGTTGGCCTCGCCCCGGACGAGAAGCCAGAGGAAGTGTTCTTCGTGCGCAGCGACCAGTATTCGTTCGTGCGCGCCGGCATCCCTGCGCTGTACATCGACCAGGGCATGACCTCGACCGACCCTGCACAGGACCAGAAATCGCGTTACGAGAGTTTTCTCAAGGACCACTACCACCAGCCCAGCGACGACCTCACGCTGCCGATCCACTGGCCGTCGCTGGCGATGCTGGCGCGGTTGAACGCACGAATCATCGTTGAAGTGGCGGATGCGCAGGAGCGGCCGGCATGGAACGCAGGGAACTTTTTTGGAGAAACCTTCGCGAGCGGAAAAGCTGCGGTCGCCACGAACTAGCGTACGCGCCGCAGCGTACGGTGGAACCTCAACCGAGCACACCCGCAGATTCTTCGATCCGGATGGCGTGAGTTTTTTCGACAACCAGCGCGGATGGCATCAGGCGCCAGACCGCCGCTGCGCGCTGTGGTTGTCGCAAGATCGAACCCCCATCCCCGGCGCTACACCCGAAGCGCAAGCTTCTGGCGGCAGCGGCAGCAGAACCCCCTTCCCCCCTCGCGGGGGAAGGGCTGGGGATGGCGGGCGCGACGTGCCGCAACACACCATCGGCACCGCTCAGGGAGTCGGCGAGCGAACCCCAACCGCACCGCCATACCTGCGCTGCGGATCCCGCGGACGAAAGCACTCCGCCTCGATCAAGAACGCCCGCTGCCCATTGCCCTCCCGCCAGCCCGGCACGCCCGACAGCGGCAGACTCACCATGCCGGCCGCGTCCCATCCTGCGATGCCCTGCACGACTGCGTCGGCGGCGGCCGCGTCCAGCACGCGTGCTCGATACTCGAATGGCTTGGTGCAGAATCCCTCCGGCACCTGGAACAGCAGGGCCTTGGCGGCGAGCGTCTGGTGCGGGTTGCGCATCAGTTCGAATAGGGCGTGGCCGAATACGTGGACGACGATGCGGCTGCCCCAGTCCGTGCGGCGGTCGAGGAACAGTCCGACCCAGTCGTGAGCGTCGAGCCTCGCGAACAGTTCGGGATCCTCGCTGGCGAGCAATACGCCGGCTTCGTCGATGTGGGTCAGCGACTGCTGGCGGCGAGTGCGGTTGCCGCGGCCCTGGATCGGCAGGTCTTCGACCTGCAGGCGATTCAGGGTGCGCTTGAGCGCCGGATAGCGCAGCCACATCAGGATGCTGAACAAATCGTGCCAAGAGTTGCTGCGGGTGGCGATCGCACCACGATCATGGATGCGCTGTTCGAAGTGCAGGCCGTCGCGAAACAGGAACTGGTTCTGTTCGACGCAGTGCAGACCCTCGCAGCCCGGGCGAGTGTCGAGCAGGTCGCTGAGCTGCGCGAGCGACGGGAAATCAGTATCGGTGAGCAGCGCGGAGAATTCCTGCAGCTGATCGAACGGCGGGCGCCCGAGGTCCAGCGGGGTCCACGAGTGCGGATCGATGTTCACCGACCGCCACACCCCGGCCTGATTCCGGTTGCAGGATCGCACCATGTGTGCGATCGCAAGCACCCGGATGGCGGGACGCGCCGATCGATGCGGTCGCGCACAGGCTGCGCTTCTACAGACACGCTGGCCGACGACGACTCAGGCGATTTCGCCGTGCAGGTCGTGCGCCTGCGCCTTGGCGATGCGGACGTCGACGAATTGGCCGGGCTTGAGTCCTGTCGCGCCATGGATGTAGACCTTGCCGTCGATCTCCGGCGCGTCGGCGCTGGTACGCCCAGTGGCGACGCTGGGCCCGACTTCATCGATCAGCACGCGCTGCACGCTGCCGACCTTGCGCTTGAGCCGTTTGCGACTGATCTTTTCCTGCGTTTTCATGAAGCGCGCCTGGCGCTCATTGCGAATCTCGTCGGGCAGCTGCCCGGGCAGCGCGTTGGCCTTGGCACCGTCGACCGGGGAGTAGGCGAAGCAGCCCACGCGATCGAGCTGCGCGGCCTCGAGAAAATCCAGCAGCTCCTGAAACTCGGCTTCCGTTTCGCCGGGAAAGCCTGCGATGAAGGTGCTGCGGATGGTGAGCTCGGGGCAGATCGCGCGCCAGGCTTCGATGCGGTCGAGATTGCGCTCGCCGCTGGCGGGGCGTTTCATCGACCTGAGGATTCGCGGACTGGCGTGCTGGAACGGGATGTCGAGATACGGCAGCACCTTGCCCTGTGCCATCAGCGGAATCACCTCGTCCACGTGCGGGTACGGATACACGTAGTGCAGGCGAACCCAAGCGCCGAGTTCGCCCAAGCCCTGGCACAGGTCGATCATGCGCGCGCGGTATTCGCGGCCGCGCCAGGTGCCGGGGGCGTACTTGCTGTCCACGCCATAGGCGCTGGTGTCCTGGCTGATCACGAGCAGCTCCTGCACCCCGCCCTTGACCAGTTTTTCGGCTTCGATGAGCACCTGGTCGACCGGGCGGCTCACCAGATCGCCGCGCATCGAGGGGATGATGCAGAAGGTGCAGCGGTGATTGCAGCCCTCGGAAATTTTCAGATACGCATAGTGGCGCGGCGTGAGCTTGATACCGGCCGGCGGCACCAGGTCGAAGAACGGATCGTGGCGCGGCGGCAGCTGCTTGTGTACCGCCGTCATCACGCTGGCGTAGTCCTGCGGGCCGCTGATGCTGAGCACATCGGGGAAGCGGCTGCGGATCAGCTCTGCGCGCGCGCCGAGGCAGCCGGTGACCACCACCTTGCCGTTTTCGGCCATCGCCTCGCCGATCGCGTCCAGCGATTCCTCGACGGCGGAGTCGATGAAGCCGCAGGTGTTGACCACCACTACGTCGGCGCCAGCGTAGGTGGGCGCAATCTCGTAGCCTTCGGCGCGCAACTGGGTGAGGATGCGCTCGGAGTCGACCAGGGCCTTGGGGCAGCCGAGACTGACAAAGCCGACCCGCGGGCTGGGGGCCGCACCCGCATCCTGTGAACTTCGCACAACACGCGCCATGAATGATCGACTCCTGCAGGCAGCTGACAATTATACTGCGCGCGCGGCGGCGAAAGCCTCAGGCAGCGGCATTCTCGCGCGAAATCACTCTCTTCCGGACCGAACCTGACGATGATGCGCTGGTTGCAACGGGCAGCGATGATCCTGCTGGTAGCGAGCCCGGCCCCGCCGCTTGCCGCGCAGGATGTGGCCGGCGCGATCGAACCTGAATTCGAAACGCGGGTTCTGGCGGTCAGTTCCGAGGTGGATCGCGGCGACTACGAGAAGGCTCGCGCGCTGGCGCTGGAGCTGCTGCGGCTGGCCGAGGCCGAGGGCCGCAAACGCTACGTGGCGCATGCGCTGGGCAATCTGGGCGTGATCGACCGCCGGCTGGGTCTGCTGGAGCAGGCGATGAGCCGCCATCAGCGCTCGCTCGACCTGCGGGTGGAGATCGGCGATCTCAGCGGACAGGCCAACTCGCTGGGCAACCTCGGCAACGTGTACCGCGATCTCGGCAAGTATCCCGAGGCGCTCGACGCGCAGCTGAGATCGCTGGCGTTGCGCCAGGCGCGGCCGCGCGAGGACCGCATCGACGTGTCCTATCGCAGCATCGCGATCCTGTACCGCGAGCTGGGCGAACTGGCGACCGCACGCGAATACTTCGAGAAAGCCGAGACCGCTGCGGCCGCTGCGGCAGTGCCCGGCGCGCTGTCGGCCGTGCGCGGCACATTCGCCGGCCTGCTCAACGATCTGGGCGAGTATGCGCTGGCACGCGACAAGGCGCGCTCCGCGCTGAGCGAAGACGCAAGCTACGGGCGCAGCTACGGCACCGCACTGGAGCAAGTTGAACTGAGTCGCGCACTGATCGGTCTTGGCGAGCTCGATGCCGCCGATGCCGCGCTCGATGAAGCCCTCGAATGGGGTCAGCGCATGAAGCAGGTCGAGATCGTCGGTCGGGGACTGCTGCACCGGGGTGAGATCCACGCCCGCCGCGACCAACTCGATGCCGCAGTAGCCACGTTGCAGGAGTCGGTGGCGACACTGACCGACTCCAGTCTCAAGGGTCACTTGAGTGCGGCGTTGCTGCAGCTGCAGCAGGTGCATGAGCGGCGCGGCGATGCGGCACTGGCCTACGGAATCGCCAATCGCCGGCTGGCGCTCAACGAGGAGCTGTTCAATGCCCAGGCCAGTCGGCGCACCGCGCGGCTGGAGCACACCTACAAGGAAGAACTGTCGCGCCAGCAGATCGAATCGCTGCAGCAGGCCAACCGGATCGCCGAACTGGAGGTCGACAGCGGCCGCCATACGACGTGGTTCGCGCTGCTGATGGTGGCATTCCTCGGCAGCGTGGTCGCCTTTGCGGTGTGGCGCAATCGGGCGCTGGTGAGTCTTAACAATCTGCTGGCCGAGCGTGCGCACGAACTGGCCACCACGCATGCCGACCTGCAGGAAAAATCCAGGGCGCTGTACGAATCGTCGATCCGCGATCCGCTGACCGGGCTGTTCAACCGTCGCCACGCCATCGACCAGCTGCAATCGGCGATCGCTGCGGCACTGGCCAGCCGGCGCAATCTTGCGCTACTGCTGATCGACTTCGACCACTTCAAGCGGATCAACGACACGCTCGGCCATCTGGCCGGCGATGAGGTGCTGCGCGAAGGTGCGCAGTTGATCGAAGCGGCGTTGGGCCGTGAGGGCATGCTGGCCCGCTACGGTGGCGAAGAGCTGATCGTGCTGCTGCCAGGAAGCGACCGTGCGGCTGCAGTGCAGTCGGCCGAGCGCCTGCGCCAGCTGGTCGAGCAGCGCCTGGCGGTGAACGCGCAGCCGGTAACCATCAGTATCGGCGTTTCCCTGTTGGTCGACACGCTCGCGCCGAGCGTGGAGACCATGATCCGGCAGGCCGATGCTGCGCTGTATGCGGCCAAGGCAGCAGGACGCAACGCTGTATTCGTGGCCACGCCCGCCGGCAGCTTGGCCGCCAACCTGGAGGTGCGATGAACGCCTCCGATCTGATGCTCGAGGCGATCGACGGCCACTGCGGCAGTGCGTGGATGGCGCAGCCGACCAGCGAGCCGCGTGCAGCGGTGATCGTGGTGCAGGAGATTTTCGGGGTCAATCCGCACATTCGTGCGGTGACCAGCGGGTTCGCGGCAGCGGGCTATCTGGGGCTGGCACCGCGTCTGTTCGACCGGGTGGCGGCCGGCACCGAACTGGGCTACGACGAGGCAGGTGTGGCGCGCGGGCGCGAGCTGGTCGCAAAACTTGGCTTCGATGCGGCGCTGCGCGATATCGCTGCCGTCGCACAGTGGGCGCGCAATCAAGGGCTCGGCGTGGGCGTGGTGGGTTTCTGCTGGGGCGGTACGGCGGCCTTGCTGGCGGCAACCCGGCTGGGTCTGCCGGCAGTCGCCTATTACGGCGGTCGCAGCATGGGCTTTCTGCATGAACGTCCACAGGCGCCGCTGATGCTGCATTTCGGGCAGCGCGATGCGCTGATTCCCGCCGACCATGTGGCGCGCCAGCGGCTCGCCTTCGCACACGCCGAAGTGCACGAATACGCGGCCGGTCACGGGTTCAACTGCAGCGAACGGGCCGACTTCGACGCCGAAAGCGCGACGCTGGCAAACAGCCGCACGCTGGATTTCCTGGCCCCCCAGACGCACAGCGCGTGAACGCCTTCGCCCTGCACCCGCAACTCGCAGCAGACACCGCAATGGTCTGCAATCTGCCGCTATGTCGTGTGCTGCTGATGAACGACGCGCGCTATCCGTGGCTGGTGCTGGTGCCGCGTCGCGCGGATGTGGTCGAGTTCACCCAGCTCGACGATCGCGACTGTCGAGAACTCACCGGCGAGACGCGCCGGTGCGCGCTCGCGCTTGAGGATCTCTACCGGCCGGACAAGCTCAATCTCGGCGCACTCGGCAACGTGGTGCCGCAGTTCCATCTGCACGTGATCGCGCGTTATCGCAATGACGCGCGCTGGCCACAGCCGGGGTGGGGGGTCCCACCCGCCGAACCCTATGCCGCCGCGCAACTGCAGGCCCGTATCGGCGAGCTGCAGCGCGCGCTGCAGCAAGACTCAACGATCAGGCCTTCGGCAGGGTAACGCCGCGCTGGCCCTGGTACTTGCCGCCGCGGTCCTTGTATGAAGTCTCGCAGACTTCATCGGATTCGAAGAACAGCATCTGCGCGACGCCCTCGTTGGCGTAGATGCGCGCCGGCAGCGGCGTGGTGTTGGAGAACTCCAGCGTCACATGGCCTTCCCATTCGGGCTCCAGCGGCGTGACGTTGACGATGATTCCGCAGCGCGCGTAGGTGCTCTTGCCCAGGCACACGACCAGGGTGCTGCGCGGGATGCGGAAGTACTCCACCGTGCGCGCCAGCGCGAAGGAATTCGGCGGGATGATGCAGACATCGGCGTTCACGTCGACGAAGCTGCCGGCGTCGAAGTGCTTCGGGTCGACAATGGTGGAGTTGATGTTGGTGAAGATCTTGAACTCGCCCGCGCAGCGCACGTCGTAGCCGTAGCTGGAGGTGCCGTAGCTGATCAGCTTGCCGCCGTTCGCATTCTGGCGAACCTGGCCGGGCTCGAAGGGCTCGATCACGCGATGGGACTCCGCCATGCGGCGGATCCAGAGGTCGGACTTGATGGACATCGGCTGCGGTTCCGGTGGACAGCGGAGGATTCGACGAAGGACAGCACCCCGGGCGCGACCGCTGAGCGCGGCTGCAGCGCAGGGCTCGGCCCCGGCTCAGGTGTTCTGGATCACGATGTTGGGAAATGCGATCGACTTGTTGCGTGCCTGCACGGCAAGGCGCGCGGCGGTCTGTCGGGCGATGCCGCGGTAGGCCTTGGCGATCGCCGAATCCGGCGCCACCGCCACCGTGGGGCGACCGTTGTCGACCTCCTCGCGGATGCGAATGTCGAGCGGCAGCGAGCCCAGCAGCGGCACGCCGTACTGGGCCGACATGCTGGCCCCGCCGCCGGCGCCGAAGATGTGCTCTTCGTGGCCGCACTGCGAGCAGATGTGGGTGCTCATGTTCTCCACGATGCCGAGCACCGGCACCTCGACCTTCTCGAACATCTTCAGGCCCTTGCGCGCATCCAGCAGGGCGATGTCCTGCGGCGTGGTGACGATGACGGCACCCGATACCGGCACCCGCTGGCACAGCGTGAGCTGGATATCGCCGGTGCCGGGCGGCAGGTCGATGACCAGATAGTCCAGATCGACCCAGTTGGTCTCGTTGAGCAGCTGTTGCAGCGCCTGGGTCACCATGGGACCGCGCCAGATCATCGGCGTGTCCTCGTCGATCAGAAAACCGATCGACATCACCTGCAGGCCCCAGCTGTGCTTGGGCTCGATGCGATTGCCGTCGGTGGTGTCGGGCCGCCCCGAGACACCCAGCATGCGCGGCTGGCTGGGGCCGTAGATATCGGCATCGAGAATGCCGACCTGCGCGCCTTCGGCGACCAGCGCCAATGCCAGATTGACCGCAGTCGTCGATTTGCCCACGCCGCCCTTGCCGGAGGCAACGGCGATGATGTTCTTCACGTTGGGCAGCGGCGAGAGGTTGTTCTGCACCTTGTGTGCGACCACGCGAAAGCCAACGCTGACGGTGGCCGATGAAATGCCCGGGTCGGCTTCCAGCGCGGCCTTGACGATACCGGCCAGCTCGGCCTGCCAGCCGAGCGCCGGGTAGCCCAGCATCAGATCGACCGCGACCCGATCGCCGTCGACACCGATACCCTTCACCGCACCTTCGCTGACCAGATCGCGATCGTTGTGCGGATCGATCACGGCCGATAGCAGCGCCCGCACACGGTCCTTGATGGCTTCACTCATGGCACACAATCTCCGGATCAGCCCGCGATTGTAGCGTCCCCTCGATCCCGCGGGGTTCAGGCGGTCCGGGGCCTTGCCCGCGCATGCGATAATCCGCGCACTTCAAGGGTAATCACCTTTCGATGAGCCACTCGCAGCACATCCTGGTCTCGTGTGCCCTGCCCTATGCCAACGGGCACCTGCACATCGGCCACCTGGTCGGCTACATCCAGGGCGATATCTGGGTGCGCGCAATGCGCATGGCCGGCCACACCGTGCA
>JBBRFN010000108.1:0-9241 GCA_038224265.1 Lysobacterales bacterium | reverse complement strand
CGTTCGATCACCACGAACACCACCGGAATGAACGCGGCGGTCGGCCCGCCGATCTGCACCCGCGAGCCACCGAGGAAAGAGATCAGGAAGCCGGCGATGATCGCCGTATGCAGGCCTTTTTCCGGGGTGGTGCCGCTGGCGTTCGCCCGCGCCATCGCCAGCGGCAGGGCGACGATCGCCACCGTGAGTCCGGCGACCAGATCGGCGCGAAAGTCGCCCCAGCGGTAGCCATGCACGAGCACGGTGTACAGCTTGGGGACATACATCTGCCACGGTGGTGCAGGGGTGCGGGCGTGCATCATGCGCAGCTGCAGGGAGTGACCAATGTACTCCCGCAGTGGTCTGCCGCGATTGATCGCGGTCAAACCGGGTCGGCCCGGGCGCAGTGAATTGGCGACGTCGGTCAAGCTGCTCACGCTGGCGGTTTCCGCGTGCAGCGCAAACCCCTATGTTGCGATGCCGCACGTGTCGCTGCGGCGGCGGGTTAGGCTAGGCCATCTGGGCAACGGTCATTTTCCTTGGCACTGCGCGCACTCAGCGGACTCGACGCGGGCTTTCTGTACATCGAGACCCCGGAGCAGCCCATGCACGTGGGCAGCCTGACCATCTACGACCCACCGGCCGATCTGGTCGGAAGTTTCGTCGAACGTGTGCGCGAGCATCTGCGCTCGCGCCTGCATCTGGCACCGCTGCTGCACCAGCGCCTGGAACTGATGCCGCTGGAGCTGGGCCACCCGGTGTGGGTCGAAGCCGGCGCTGTGGACCTGGACTGGCATGTGCGCGGTCAGCACCTGAAGCGTCCCGGTGCGATGCAGCATCTGGAAGCGGTGGTTGCCGAGCTGCATGCGCAGGCGCTCGATCGCAGCCGCCCGCTGTGGCAGTTCACCGTGATCGAGGGACTCGCCGGCGGCAAGGTGGCGCTGTACTCGAAAGTGCACCACGCCGCGCTCGACGGCGCGGCCGGCGTGCAGTTGGCCCACGCGATCATGGATCTGGGCCCTGTGCCGCGCGAGGTGCCCGCGCCGCACCTGGGGCGCGCGCACGCGCCAGGCCGGCGCAAGCTGCTCGGCGAACTGTTCAGCAATTCGATCGCGCAGTACGCAAAGCTGGCGCGCTCGATGCCCGATGCGGTGCGCGCGGTGGCCGACAGCGCGCGCGGCCTGAAGGACAAGCTCGGGCATCTGGGCCAGCTGCGCGAGCAGCTGCTGGCGCCGAAGACGCGCTTCAACACGCAAATCAGCGCGCGCCGCGCATTCGCCACCCTGTCGCTGCCGCTCGAGCAGATCAAGGCGGTGGGCGCTGCTTGCTCTGCGACGGTCAACGACGTACTGCTGGCAACCGTATCCGGAGCGCTGGTGCACTACCTGCGTCGGCACAAGGACCTGCCGAAGCGCTCGCTGGTGGCCGCCGTGCCGTTTTCGCTGCGCACCGAGGGCGATGCGCGGATGAGCAACCAGGTCACCATGTTGCCGGCCAGCCTCGCCACCGATGCGCGCGATCCCGGCACGCGGCTTGCTGCGATCCACGCTGGCATGGGCCGCCTGAAATCGACCACCGCGAATTTCCGCCAGCTGATCCCCACCGATTTTCCATCGCTGGGTGCGCCGTGGTTGTTCGGCGGCCTGACCCAGCTGTTCCAGCGCACACGGCTTGCCGATCGCCTGCCACTGCCGGCGAACCTGGTGGTATCCAACGTGCCCGGACCACCGGTGCCGCTGTATCTGGCTGGTGCGCGCATGGTGGGCTACTACCCGGTGTCGATCGTGGTGCACGGACTGGCGCTGAACATCACCGTGCACAGCTACGACGGCCGGATGGATTTCGGCATCGTGGCGTGTGCGGACAGCATGCCGGATCTGCCCGACTTCATCGACGACCTGCGCGAGGCCTTCGACGAGCTGCGCGATGCGGCCGCCGATGCGCTTGCGCCGCGCCGCGCTGCGGCCAAGACCAAGACCAAGACCAAGACCAAGACCAAAGCCAACCTCAAGCCCAAAGCCAAAGCAAAACCCAAACCCAAACCCGCGCGCAAAGCCAGTGCCACGCGCAAGCCGGCGCGCAAGGCTGCAACCGTAAAGCCTGCGCCGCGTGCGCGCCGTGCGGCCAAGGCTGCGCGTCGATGAGCGCGCGCCGCGCGCCACACCGACCAGTGGTCAATCGCGCCTATGAGGCGCATGCCCAACTGCGCGCACCCGGCTGGGCCAAGCTGATGCTGGAGGCGCGTGCGCCGGCCGAGTTCACCGCCGGTCTGCTGAGCCTGCTGTTCACCGGCCAGATGCCGCGCGGCGATGGCCAGCCGGTGGTGGTGTTTCCGGGGCTTGCCGCATCCGACACCTCGACCTTGCTGCTGCGCCAGTTCATGCGCAGGCTGGGCTACCCCGGCTACGGCTGGGCGCAGGGCTTCAACGCCGGTCCACGCCACGGCGTGGTGGCCGGATGTCGCGAGCGCCTGCTGGAGATCGCCGACAAGTACGGGCGCAAGGTGTCGCTGGTGGGCTGGAGCCTCGGCGGCGTGTATGCGCGCGAAGTGGCCAAACTGCATCCAGACCTGGTGCGCCAGGTCATCACCCTCGGCACGCCCTTCGCCGGGCCGCCGAAGGCGACCAACGCCTACGCGCTGTTCCGCATGCTGTCGGGCCACCACGTCGACGATGCGCGTCTGATCGCGCATCTGCGCGAGCCGCCGCCGGTGCCGTTCACCTCGATCTACTCGCGCTCGGATGGCGTGGTGCACTGGCAGTGCAGCGTGCAGCGCCATGGCCGCCGCTACGAAAACATCGAGATCAACGCCAGCCACATCGGCATCGGCTTCAATCCGATGGCGCTGTATGCGGTGGCCGACCGCCTCGCGCAGGCCGAGGGTCGGTGGCGGCCGTTCTCGCGGCGCGGCCTGCATGGCGTATTCTTCGGCCAGCCACAGGCCGATTGAGACCGCGCGCCGCGCGGGTCCCGGCCCGGCGCTCCGCCTACCGGGAAGACCATCCGCGATGCCGCAGGCCCAGCTTCGGGGCATCACCATCGACTACGAGATCAGCGGAGCGCCAGACGGCGAGCCGCTGCTGTTGATCATGGGTCTGGGGATGCAGCGCGTGGCCTGGCCGCAGGGTCTGATCGAGCAGCTGGTCGCGCGCGGATTCCGCGTGATCACCTTCGACAACCGCGATGTCGGCTTGTCGGCCCGATACGAGCAGGCCGGGATGCCCAGCCTGGCCAGGATCGCCGCGCTGCGCCTGATCGGCGCGCGCGCGGCTCTGCCCTATACGCTGCCCGATATCGCCGACGATGCGGCCGCGCTGCTCGATTTTCTGGGTATTGCCAGCGCGCACGTGGCCGGCATCTCGATGGGCGGCATGATCGCGCAGCATCTGGCAGCGCGCCACCCGCAGCGGGTACGCAGCCTGACCCTGCTGGCCACCACCAGCGGTCGGCTCGGCCTGCCGCTGCCGCGCGCGAAGGTGCTGCGCGTCGCGCGTACCCGTCCGCTCGGCGCACACACGCCCGAACAGGCGGCCGACTATGCGGTGCGCCTGTTCACCACGATCGGCAGTCCGCGCTATCCGACCGCTCCGGACATCCTGCACGCGCAGGCGCTGGCGGCCGCGCAGCGCGCGCCGGCAGGCGCCGGAGTCATGCGGCAGTTCGCCGCAGTGCTTGCCGATGGCGATCGTGGGCCGCTGCTGCGCCTGTTGCGCATGCCAACCCAGGTGCTGCATGGCGACTCTGACCCGATGCTGCCGATCGCGCACGGCCACGATCTGGCCCGGCGCGTGCCCGGTGCACGTTTTACCCGGCTCGAAGGCTGGGGCCACGACCTGCCAGCCCCGCTGTGGCCGGTGTTCACGGCCCACATCGAGGCGCTGGCGCAGCACCGACCGATCTGACTGGCCGCATCGAAGCGTGACCGCAAGCCTGTTCGATCGGCGCCAACTCTGCGACAGTCGCAGTCGGGTCGCGCACGCTGGCAAGAGGACAAGGCATGGGTGTCGGTCGTTTGCTGTTTCGCGCCGTGTTGGTGGTGGCCATCCCGGTCGCGCTGGCGGTGCTTGTGGTCAAGTGGCGCGCTGCCGTCACGCTGGACCGCTGGATCGAACAAGCGCAGCCCTTCGCGCAGATCAGCCGGGGCAGCAGCTTCGTTGGCATGGACGGCACGATCGGCGTCGATCAGCTCGCGATCACCGCCAACCAGACCGACATCGGCACCGTGCGCGCGGACCGGGTGACCCTGCATACCCCCGGCCTGTGGTGGCTGCTGCGCAATGGCGTATTCGGCGGCAATCAGCTGCCGCAGGAGTTCGGAGTCAGCATCGACGGTCTCGATACCAGCACGCTGGAAGTCGGCCGCGACCAGCCGGCGCTGTTCGGTGAGCTCAGCGGCGCGCCTTTCGACCATGCCGGCTGCCAGGACGATCCTTTCATCGAGGGCGAACTGATCGACCTCGGGGTGCCGCGCGCCGCGCCGCGCATCTACGCCCGCTACGCGATCGCCAGCGACGGCGCAATGCGCGTCGACAGCGGCATCGAGCGCTCGGGCTCGGCCAGCTCCAGCATCGCCCTGCTGCTGCGCCTGGCAGGTTCGGCCACGCCGGATGCCGCAGCCCTGATGGGGGCGAGCTTCGAGGGCGTTGAGGTGTCGTTGCGCGACGACGGCTTTGTCGCTGCGCGCAACCGCGCTTGCGCCGAACGCCTGAAGATCAGCGAAGCCGATTTCATCGTTGCCCACGTGGCGATGGCGCAGCGCACCGCGCGCGCGCTCGGCGTAGAACCGGATGCGGTGTGGTGGGACGAGTACGCGCGCTTTGCCAGCACTGGCGGCAGCCTCGATCTGACCGGCACCCCGCAGCGCCCGGTGCCGATGATGGCGCTGCGAAACGCGTCCGGGCCGAGCGGCTTGGTGTTCAACTGGCAGGTCAGCCGCGATGGCGGCAGCGCACGGCGCACCGGGATCGCCAGCATTGCGCCGCAGCCGCTGGATGGCGGCAAACCGCGCACGCTGGCAGCGCAACTGCAGGCCGAAATGGATGCCGAACGCGCGCTGCGCGCTGGCGTTGCAAGCGGCACCCAAGTGCCACCGACGACGGCACCCGACAGCGCCGCCGGCAGCGAGCCCGCAGCCGTGCCCGCTGCAACCGTACCTGCAGTGCCGATCAAGCTCGGCCCATGGACCACGATCGACTACGCCAGCCTCGCCGAACGCAGCGGCAGCACGCTGCAGGTCGAGACCGTCAACGGCACCCGCCGCGAGGGCATCCTGGAGCAGTGGAACCCGGCTGGCATGGTGCTGCGCCTGGGACCGAACGAGGGCGGGATTCCGCTGTCGCTGGCGCCACGCGATCTGCGCAGCATCCGCATCCGCGACTAGCGGGAAGGGCCTTTCGCCAAGGCACTGGAGCGCCGGTTCCTGGCGGACGCAGCCCAGATCGCGGTTCCTGCGAAGGTGCGGACGAAGATCATCGATCAGATTCAACTGCGCGCAAGCTGCCTGAATCGTCATTCCCGCGGAGGCGGGAATCCAGTCCCTTTCGCACCACCGAAGCAGCCCGCAGCGCTGCCTTGCGGCCAGCGCGGGGATGACCCCCGTTGAGCAAGCCCGATTGCGGCTGGCGCAGATGCGCCCGCGCGTTGCTGCGCAAGCGCGGCGTGGGGCAAGGCTCAGCCGAGTTTCTTCAACCAGCGCAGCAGCGGCGCCCAATCGTCCTGATGACTGCGCACGTGTTCCGAGCCGTAGTCGAAGATGCTCTTGCCCAGCCCGCTGAGCACCACGTAGCCGGTCGAATCGCGCAGTTGGGCGACGACCGGGAACGGCAGGTCCTTCATCGCCAGTAGCTGTTCCTGCGAATTGCTGGTCCACGGCTTGAGGCGATTGGCCACCACCGCCACCGGCAGCTTGCCGCGCTTGATCCGCGACAACTGCGCGATCTCGGCCAGGAACGCCGCACTGGCCTCCAGGTCGAACACCGAGGGCAGTACCGGCACCACCAGCGCATCGACGTCTTCGAGCAACTCATCGACCTCGGCGGCGCGAATGCCGGCGGCGGTATCGACGATCACGCGCTGGGTGTCGGTCGGCAGCTTGCTGGCCCAACCGCGGCGTGCGCCTTCGATGCCGAGCACGCCGGGCACGCTGTCGGGTCGTCGCTGGCACCAGTGAAAGCTCGAACCCTGGCGATCGGCATCGATGATCGCGGTGTTCTTGCCCGCCTGTGCATAGTGAGCGGCAAGATTGGTCGACACGGTCGATTTGCCGCAACCACCCTTGGAACTGGCCACCAGGATCTTGAGCATGCGCACTCCCCCGATTGGACCGGATCGCTCCGGCGCACCCCCGTGCCGGCGGGTCTTGTCGAAAGGCTACACCGATCAACCAGTTGGAGCCAAACCTCGCGGCGCCTGCGACAAGCACCGGCCGGCGCGTCATATTGGCCCGGTGCGGATCGTCATTGTCACGACGGTAGCCAATCCGGTTGCCGCGCCGACGGAGTGAATCCATGAACCAGTATCTGCTGCTGCTGCACGAAACCCCGGCCGCCTACGCCGGCATCACCCCCGCCGAGATGGGCGCGATCATCGAGCGCTATGCCGCGTGGGCGCGCGGACTCGGCGAACGCGACCTGCTCGGGCCCTCGCAGAAACTCACCGATGATGGTGGTCTGCACCTGCGACGGCAGGGCGCAGGCACACTCGCCACCGACGGTCCGTTTGCCGAAGCCAAGGATCTGGTCGGCGGCTTCTTTACCATCCATGCGCCGAACCGCGACGAGGCGCGGCGCATCGCCGAGACGTGCCCGCACCTCGATACAGCCGGCAACTGGATCGAACTGCGCGAGATCGACCCGAGCGCGTGAGCGAGGACGCACACCAACTGGCCGTGCTGTTCCGCGAGCAGCACGGCCGACTGCTCGCCCTGCTGCTGCGCGAGAGCGGTCTTGCGCGGCTGGCAGCGGCCGAAGATGCGCTGCAGCAGGCAATGCTCGCGGCGCTGCGGCGCTGGCCCTTCGACGGCGTGCCGCAGCGTCCAGCCGCGTGGCTGTTCGAGGTTGCGCGGCGTGCGCTGGTCGATGAGTACCGTGGCGGTGCGCGCCGCGAGACCGGGCATGATTTGCATGCGCTGGCCGACCCACACACGCTCGACGCAGCACCCGTCGAGCGCTTCGCGCGAGAGCTCGATGATGACGAGCTGGCGCTGCTGTTCGCGGTCTGCCATCCCGATCTGCCGCCGGCCTCGCAGGTCGCCCTCGCGCTGCGCACGCTGGGCGGTTTCGGCCTGCGTGAACTCGCCGCCGGCCTGCTGACCACCGAGGCCGCACTCGCGCAGCGGCTCAAGCGCGCGCGCGATGCGCTGGCGACACGCGGCGCGGCGCTAGAGGTGCCGGCACCGGAGGCGTTGCCCGCGCGTCGCGACGCGGTACTGACCGCGCTGTACCTGATGTTCAACGAGGGCTACCAGAGCGCTGCCGGCAGCGACTATGCGCGTCGCGAGCTGTGTTTCGAAGCAATTCGCCTTGCACGTGCGCTGGCCACGCATCCGGTTGCCGGCGCGCCGCAGGCGCACGCCTTGGCCGCAACCCTGTGCCTGCACGCCGCACGCCTGAGCGGACGCACCGATGCCGACGGCCAGCCGCTGCTGCTGCCACAACAGCCACGCGACCGCTGGGACCAGGGCCTGGTCGCCATGGGATTGCACCATCTCGATCGCGCACGCGCCGGTGCTGCACTCACGCGCTGGCACTGCGAGGCCGCGATCGCCGCAGCCCATGCCACCGCGCCGCGTTATGCCGACACCGACTGGGCGAGCATCGTCGAATGGTACGCGCGGCTGGTCGCACTCGATCCCTCGCCGGTGCCGCGATTGGCGCAGGCCATTGCAATCGGCGAGGCGCAGGGTGCCGCACAAGGTCTTGCTGCGGTCGAGGAGGTGTTGCCGCTGCTGCCGCGCGAACGCTATCCCTTCGGCCACACGGCGCGTGCGGATTTCCTTGCCCGCCTCGGACGCATCGATGCCGCGCGCGAGGCCTACACGCTGGCGATCGCGCAGACGCGTTCGCCGGCGGAGCGGCGGGTGCTGGAGCGAAAACTCGCGGCACTGGAATGCGGCGACGCGGTGCGGGAGTGATTGCCCGTTGATGTTTTGCGGCGAAGACCGCAGCTTTGGCAACGTGTACGGCTACGACTGCTCGCGCAATCGCGCTGCGGCCACGATCGGAGTCACCACGCCGCCCTGGCGCGCGGCGAACTGGCGCTCGATGAAATCCAGCAGCGGCTGCCAGTCGGCGCGGTGCTCGCGGGCGGCGGCCGAGTGGTCGTCGAACAGCGAGCGGCCTTCGGAGGCCGCGCGCACATAAACCTGCGAATCGCGCACGCGCGCCAGTGCGGCCTGGGTCAGCCGCGACAGGGTGGCGTCCATCTCGCGCGCAGATACCGTGCGCTCGCGGATGCGGTTGATCACCAGCGCGGTGCGCAGGCTGCCGCTGCGGAACTCCGGCAGCGTGCGCAATTTCTCGATGAAGCCGAGCGTCGCACGCAAGTCCAGCGCCGAGGGCACGATCGGCACCAGCAGCACGTGCGCATTACGCGAGAGCTGGCCGAGCTCATGCGCGCGCATGCCGGCCGGCGTGTCGATCAGCACCACGGCCGCATCGTGCGGGATGCGCAAGGTGAATCCGGCAGCCAGTCCGTGCGAAGGATCGGCACACGAGATACCCACCACCGGCGGCAGGTGCACCGGTCGTTGCGCGGTCCACGCCATCGACGACTGCTGCGGATCGCAGTCGATCAACGCGACCTTGCGCCCGGCTTGCGCCATGGCACCGGCCAGCGTGCTGGTCAGGGTGGTCTTGCCGCAGCCGCCCTTGGTATTGGCAATCAGAATCCGCAGCATGCGCGCGTCCTGTATCGACGCCTGTGCGTCGAATCGGCATCGATCATGACCGAAATCGATGGCGGAGTCGTGCAGGCGTCCGCGCGTTGTCTTGCTGGTCGCGAATGTTGACGCGACGTTGCGAATCGATGCCGATGCACTGCACGTGGCAAAACCCCCAGCGATTGGTGGCCGGCTGTCCAGGGCACCCAAGCGGTAGTAGGTGAGAGGTTCTCTCAGCTGATTCGGAGGGATTTTCGGGATCGTATGGACAAGCTCGGTACGCCGAGCGGGCCACGGCCGAGCGGACCACGATCGCTGCGAGCAAGACGTAGCCCGGTTCCTGCGCAGAGTGGGTTGCCGTTCCAAGGGGCGGACGAAAGCAAC
>JBBRFN010000107.1:0-9292 GCA_038224265.1 Lysobacterales bacterium | reverse complement strand
CGTGATCGGATTTCTGGCCCTGCAGCTGTGGATGATGGCGCGCTTCATCAAGGCGCCGGTCGACAAGGCGCTGTGGTACAGCGGCTTCGGCGTGCCGCTGTTCGTGTTCGGCATGATGGCCAGCGCGGTTGCGGTGCGCAGCCTCGGCGCGACCCCCTGATCGCGCGCAGCTGCTTGAGCGTCCCAGCGCGATCAGCGCTGGCAGTTATTCGAAGCCATCCCGCAACAGCAGATCCGCATCGCTGGTATCCAGTGCGATGTTGAGCCGCACATTGCCGCCGGTTGCACCTGCACTCGGTTGCGCGATCGCGATCCGGTATACCGCACCGGCCTGCGCCAGGAACGCCACCCGCGAGGTGTTGTTGCCCACCGCCTGATTGTTGTTGGCAGCCACCGGCTGCAGCGCGGTGAGCGCGGTGCCGGCGTACACCGCCAGCAGGGTATCGATGGCGCTGCCGACCGTATCGATCACCACCGGGCCCGACACCGGCGCCGTCCAGCGCCACCACACCGACGCGCCGGCCGTATTGCGTCCGTTGTGCGGCGGCTCCAGAAACTCCAGCGTGGCGTTCGCATTGCTGCCGTTGGTGGTGGCCGTGGTGCCAGTGAGCGCTATCGCATTGGCGAAGTTGTCGTTGGCCGGCCCGGCGACACCCGCGATGACACCTTCCGCGCGTGCCGGGTACACCAGCTCATAGTCGATGCCGTCCGCCAGATCGACGATTACGCTCTCGCTCGACTCGGTGATCGTGTCGGCGATCGGGGTTGCCACCAGATCAACGAAGGCCGCGCCAGCAGGAATCTCCACATAACGATTGCTGCCGGTCGACCAACTGTAGTCGCCAGTGGTGCCGCTGGAGAATGCAGTGCCCGTACGATCGAACCACACCCGCACCATGCTGGCCGTCGGCCCGCTGCGACTGACACGGAATGCGAGCGTATCCGCTGGCGCTTCGATGGCATTCGCATCGGTGGCCACGATCGACACCACCGGCAAGGCAGTGGCCTGGAAATCGAGCCCGCTCGCGTCCGCTGTGGGCGTCTGCGGATTGGTGAAAGCCGGCGCCACTGCGTACCCGGTCTCACCGGCCGACAGCGTCACCGCAGCACCAGATGCCAGTCCGGTGACGATCCAGTTGCCGTTGCTGTCGGTATAGCTGCCGCGATAGTTGGCGCCGCTTTGTCCGTTGTTGACGTGCACGCCTTCAACCGGGATCGCACCCGCCAGCACCCGCCCGCTCAGCCGCAGCGTGGTCGGTGCGCCCACCGTCACCAGCACCTGCGCACTCGCGCGACCGCCCTTGAGGTCGCTGGCGACTACCCGCACCACGTAGTGCCCTGCGCCCGCAAAGCTTCGCGTATTCGTGGCCGCGTTGGTGCCATTGAAGGTGCCATCGCCCCACTCCCACGAATAGGCCAACGCATCGCCGTCGGCATCGCTCGCTGTGGCCGTGAAGTTCACCGGCACGTTCACCGCCACGCTGGCGCTGCTGGCGCTCAGTGCCACCGCAGGCGCGCGATTGCCGGCGAAAGCGCCGACCTGCACCGTGTAGTCGATCGACGGCGGCGTGCCGGTGTTCTTCACCAGCGGCGTCACATGCAATCCCAGGCCCCGATCGGAAAGCGTCCGGCCGATCAGCACGCCACCATCGTTCTTGCCGTTGCGACTGCGCGGGGTATGGTCGAGCAGGTAGTTGGCCGAACCCTGCAGGTTCACCAGCAGTGCGCGGTCGAAGTCGGTGTACTGGCTGCGATGCTCCAGCCAATAGTGACCACGCTGGATCGAGGGAGCGGCAGCAGGCACCGCCTCGTTGGACGCCAACGTCGCCATCCACAGCCGCTCGCGACCATACATGCCCGCCGACGACGGGCCCGCGACCGGCGTTGCGACGTCGTGCGAGTACACGCGCTGGCTGCCGCTGCCCCACAGGCGCGCGAACTGCGGGTCGAGCAACCAGCTGATCCGCTCTTTGAAACTGGCAGTGAAATGCGAGCGCAACCCGCCGCCGCTGCCGAGTCGGTCGAAGGGATTGCCGTACTCGGAGTTGCTGCCCGCACCCGCAGGATCGAAACTGGCCGTGGTCCAGGAGTTGGCGTGCAGCAAGCCGAGGTTGTGGCCCAGCTCATGCGCGGCCACGCCGCCATCGTCGCTCTTCATCCAGATGCCGGTGGCGCCGACATAGGCCTGGCCCGCATAGCCGCCAGGGCCACCCACGAAGCGCACCGCATAGAAGCTGTAGTTAAGCCGATCCCACGCCGGATCCGCCGCCCGCGCGGCGTTCGCGGCGTCGTTGAGGATGGGAATGTCGTTGCCGTTGTACCCGGCAGCCGTAAGCGGCAGCGTCACCACCGTGGTGAAGGTGCCGGTGAGCTCGGGAATCAGGTTGTAGCTGAACGCGCGCATGTGATCGCGCAGGCTCGTCACGGTGTTGGTCACCGTGGCCAGACTCGGCAGCGCGGTTTCGGCCTGGTCGGCGAAGCGTGCGCGGATGTACAGGATGGTCTTCGGCCCGGTCGTGTAGCTCGAATGCACTTCGGCCTTGGGTGCGATGAAGCGCCCATCGGTGCCCTCGCGCTCGATCAGACCCCATTCCTGCGACAGCGCTTCCAGTTCGGACGCGTCGCAGATGATCGCCAGCGTGGTGCCGGTCACTATCAGACGCTCGGCCACCGCCAGTGTCGCATCGGCAGCGCAGCGACGCGGTGCGGGCGCCTGCGCCCCTGCGATCGACTCGCCCTCGGCCACCGTGCGATACGGCAATTCGGAGAACGCCAGGTCGTCGTCCAGCGCAATCCCGTGCACCGGCAGCGGCAACAGGCTGCGCACGCCCACCCGGCGTCCATGGGTGAACGCGAACCAGCGCTCCTCACCCATTGCCACGATCGGCGTGCGCACCGAGCGATGGAAATCGCCGTCATCGGTGGCCACATGTCCGGCCGGATGGTCGTGGTACATCGTGACCCGTTCGGTCAGCAGCCCCAGTCCATCGACCCGGCGCTCGATCTGCGCGGCGATCTCGGCCGGCAGCCGAGCGCGCAGGCCGTGTGCGAGGCTCACCGCCAGCGCCGCAGCGGGATCCTCCACCATCAGCAGCTTCATCGCCACCCGCCGTTCCTGCGCCAGCGCGAGGCCCTGCGCGCGGTCGTCCGCGCTCGCCTGCGCCGGTTCGTAGGCACGCGCCCAGGTATCGAATGCGGCGATCCGGGCGTGCGCTTGAGAACGCATCGCATCGTCTTGTGCAAACACGGGTACCATCGCAGACAGCATCGCGCCGCCCAGGATCCATCGTGCAGTCAAGCAACGCCCCATACGTTTCCCCCATCGATCGACCGGCGCAGTATCCGTGGCCGACCACAGCTTGTCCGATCCTGCCATCGGCCACCCCGACCCACGGTCGCAATGGCGCGATGGATGGCTGTGCCGCAACCGCCCCGCGCGACAGCCGCCATCCGTCAGTGTGTGCCAACCATCAGCGGACCTCCCACCATGCCTGAGGGTCCAGAGATCCGGCGTGCCGCCGATCGCCTCGCGCGCGCCATGGAGGGCGAACGCGCGATCAAGATCACCTTCGCCCAGACGCCGCTCAAGCGCCATCAGAAGGCGCTGAAAAATCAGCGCATCGTGCGCATCCGCCCGCGCGGCAAGGCACTGCTTACCCAGTTCGACAACGGCCTGACGATCTATTCGCACAACCAGCTCTACGGCCGCTGGGTGGTGACCGAGCCCGGCGTGCGCCCCGATACCCGCCGCGAACTGCGCATCGCGATCGAATCCAAACGCAAGGCAATCCTGCTCTACAGCGCGTCGGATATCGCCGTGCTCGATGAGGCGGGATTGCTGACACACCCCTTCCTCGCCAAGCTCGGCCCCGATCTGCTCGACGAGGACACCACCGTGCCGATGGTGCTAGCCCAGCTCGAAGACCCGCGCTTCAGCAGCAAGCATCTCGCATCGGTGCTGCTCGACCAGTCGTTCATCGCCGGTATCGGCAACTACCTGCGCAGCGAGATGCTGTTCAGCGCCGGCCTGCTGCCATCGCGCAAACCGCGCGATCTCAGCCCCGAGGAGCGCCAGCGCCTGGCCGAGTCGATCCTCGAAATCGGCCGTGTCGCCTATCGCCGCGCCGGCGTCACCAACGACTGGCAACGCGTGCAGCGCCTCAAGACCGAAGGCCTGTCGTTCGAAGCCCGGCGCTTCAACGTGTTCGACCGCGAGGGCCTGCCCTGCTGGACCTGCGGCGAGCCGATCCAGCGCGCAGAGACCGGCGGCAGGCGGGTCTACATCTGTCCGGTCTGCCAGCACTGAGCAAGCGCGCGCTGCGAGCGGCCGATCATCCGATCAGGCAGCCACCCCAAACAGCGATCCAACCCCGGCCGTGAGTGCCATCGCCAGCGCACCCCAGAAGGTCACGCGTGCGATGGAGGCAACTGCTGGCGATCCACCAGCGCGTGCGGCCAGCAGCCCCAACAGCGCCAGAAAGGCCAGCGAGCTGCCAGAAAGCCCCCACATGAGCATGGCAGCCGGCAGCAAGGGCACCATCAGCAGCGGCAATGCGGCACCCACCGCAAACGTTGCCGCCGAGGCGAGTGCGGCTTGCACCGGCTTTGCCGCCAGCGTGTCCGATATGCCGAGCTCGTCGCGCGCATGCGCGCCAAGCGCATCACGCGCCATCAGCTGTGTAGCGACACTGGCAGCGAGCGACTCGTCGAGCCCGCGTTTGACGTAGATCGATTTCAGTTCGGCGTGTTCCTGCTCCGGATCTGCGACCAGCTCCTTGCTCTCGCGCGCAAGATCCGCGCGCTCGGTGTCGGACTGCGAACTGACCGACACATACTCGCCTGCAGCCATCGACATGGCACCGGCGACCAGACCGGCGACACCGGCGACCAGCACCGCCTGGGTAGTTGCGCCGGAAGCGGCGACGCCCAGCACGAGACTCGCGGTCGAGACTATGCCGTCATTCGCGCCAAGCACGGCAGCGCGCAGCCACCCCGTTCGATGTGTTCTATGGACTTCGCTGTGTCTCATGGCACCTGCCGGCTGATGAAGCATGTCGCACGACGACCTGGGGTTGCACCGGGCACGCGAGCGCCATGCCAGCGCCAGTGTGCTCGACCCCGCACTCGAATGCCACCGCGCGCGCTCTCTAACAACCGACGCGATTGAACCATGTATACCGCAGGTTTCCCACCGCAGCTCGCCGCTTTTGCGCGCAGCATACGATTGTGCATGGCCGATCGGTCCATCGTCGGGCAATGCAAGGAACGCGATGATCGGCTCTCCAGCCCACTTGCTCGGCAAGTAGCCTTTCGACTGCGGGCTGGACTCCATCGGAGGGTTGGCGGGGCCGCAAACCTGGAGCCCGGCGGGACTGTCGAAAAACTGGACGAATCCTGCGCAAACTCCCGCGCCGCCTCAGGCAACTTCGGCATCGCCGGATAAAACGCGCCGCTCACCGACCTGCCGAATGCAACCAAGGTCGCCAACTGACCTACTTGGGCCGATGAAGCGCACAGAGCTTGTTCCCATCGGGGTCCCGAACATACGCCAGGTGCAACGCACCCATCTTGCCCTCGCGAGGGCCTGGCGGACCTTCGATCGACGTTCCGCCGTGCGCAACGGCAACATCATGGAACTGCCGCACCTGCTCAGGCGAACTGCACTTGAACCCAATCGTGCCACCGTTGGCGAGCGTAGCCTCCTCACCGTTTATCGGCTCGCTGACGCAGAACGTTCCACCATCGTGCCGATAGAAAAGCCGGGCGTGGCCTGTGCTAGCGGTGTTCTGCATCACTTCACCTGCCCCAAGCACGCCAAGCACAGCGTCATAAAAACGCCTGGATCGCTCGATGTCGTTCGTTCCGACCATTACATGACTGAACATGACTGTTGCTCCGGATAATCGATCTTGTATCGGGCTGATCTTGTGCGAATCAGCAAAAAACAGGCGTTCGTGCCGCCTCACACCCGACTACAGCAGCGGGCCAAACCGCGCAGAGCGACCCTTGGGAAGCCCGCGTAGTGGAAGATTCAGGTGTCGGTAGCGACTTCATCCAACGGCATACCGTCGTAGCCGATAACCCAGTCGATCGCATGATGCCGCTCCTGGATGATTCCGATATCCAGGTGCGGCGGTACGGCCCTGTCGTGTATGCGCGCATCGCGAACCTGCCAGCAGCAGTTTAGCAGCGAGTCCGCCATTGCAACCAAAGCGCGAAACGCAGCCAGCGCGAGCCTCGCAATCTCGGGCACGCCGCGAATCCGATACTCGGGCAGCGGCGCGTCTGACGCAAGTTGCATACGAGACCTGACGCCAAAACAAGCGCGTCGGGCTCGATGCGGCACCGCAAACGCAGACGCGAAAGCCCGCCGCCGTCGACGGAAACACATGGCGAAAACAGATCGCCACCATCTCGCCTCCTCCACGTCGCGAAGCCGAAACCCGTCTCGTACACCAAGAGCGTCACAGTGCCCACGACCCCCGTCTAGTGCTTCACTGGAACCGTGGCCGTGGGCCCGACTCCACCCTCTTGATAGACCACGTCGCCATCTCTGGCCCAAAGGAAATGCGCTACGTTTGCCGGCGCGACGTACACACCACCAGTAGGAACCGCTACAACGTCGGTCTCATTGGCGACATCCCCGAAACCGACGAAAAGAGTGCCGGCCAGCACCGTCGAATAGCGGGCATCAGGATGCGTGTGCGCTGCAATCTTGCCACCCTTGGCCAGCTGCACCCTGAGCACGTAGGTACCCGACTGCTTTTCAGATCCCAGGACCCAGGCGCCCTTCAAGAGCTCGTTGTTTGAGGGGCTGAACCACTTCAGCGACTCCGGCAGCACTGGTACAGGTTGCGCCGACTGCGCGACTGCAGGCGCTGCCACCAGCGAAACAGCAAGCGCGAACAAGGCCATTTCAATTTTCATTCTCGGTTCCCCGGCAAGTGGCGTGAAAACAGACAGCCGACGATGCAATCGTGGCGACGAGGCGCCGTCGATTTCGATCGCGCCCAACGCCTTCAGGGCAGCCATGTAGAACACGGCGGCTGGAATGACGGGATGGACTCATCCTGGGGCGCATGCAGACCGCCACCTCAAACTCGGGAGACGCTCGTTTCACCGACGACACCAACCATCGCCGGTCTTCATCGACGTATTCCGCTGCGCAACCCAGCTGCGTGGCCCGCGCAACACGGAATTCTGCAAGATATTCACCATAAAACCGTTCCCCGGCGTTGACTCGTCTGGACGTTTTAACCGGTCGCCGAACTTCTCGGATTCGAAGCGGATCGCGGCGGAGACGCGCATTTGTGCGACGCCTGACGTTCGCGCTGGTCGGTCGCCAACGGCATGGCGCGCCTAGCTTGTTGCCCAATCGGCCGCGATCTTTCCGACTTCAGCGAGCACGGCCTCGTGCCTAGCTTCTACCTGCGCGGTGTATTCGCCGCTATCAAAGTAGGCCGCAACAATGATCGGGCTCCTTCGCGGCGGATACGTGATCGCCACGTCATTGCACTTGTTCGTCGTGCCCTCTGCGCGTCCGGTTCCGGTCTTGTTGCCTGAGCGCCATTCGGCTGGTAATCCGGCCCGCAACCGCCTCGAACCGGTGCTGGTATTCTCCATCCATTGCAGAAGACGTTGACGCGAATCGGATCGCAAAACGCGGTCGGTGGCAATCCGTCGGACCAGCTGTGCCATGGCAAGCGGTGAGGTCGTGTCGCGAAGATCGCCCGAAAGCACCAAGCCCAGATCCGGTTCATACCGATCAAGCCGCGAGACCGCGTCGCCCATCTCGCGGAACTTTGCCGTGACGGCAAGCGGACCACCCAGGCGCCGGACAAGAAGGTTGGCCGCAACTCCATCGCTCAACTCCTGTGCGGCCTGTGCCAGCACCGCGATGCTCAAGCCGCCTTTATCAAGATGCTTGCCCGTAACCGGTGCCCACGCAAGCAGGTCAGCCTTGGAATAAGGCAGAACTTCGGCAATGTCCATGCGCCCGTGGTCTGCTTCTCGAAGGCACGCTGCGACCAAAGGCAACTTGAAGGTCGAACACATCGCGAAGTGTTCGTCCACTCGATTTCCCGTGAATTCGCCGGTAGCGGTGTCGAGAAGACAAACCCCAAGACGGGCTTGGCCACCTTCAAGCGATCGAAGTTTCGCGGCGGCATCGCTGCGCCGCCTGGCGGAATGAACGAAAGTCGGAATGACGCCAAGCGCCGACGAAACCGCCGCTGCAATCACAAAGTTGCGTCTGCCGAGCATGCAGGAGTTCCTTACGTTGTCACTACTGCCGGTGAAATCGACGATAGCGGATGGGCTGAAGTTAGCGTTGTGCCGCCTGAGGTTCGAGCCAAGCGCACGCTGGCGGCAGGACGCCGCGCGCAGGCCGCTGAAAACGTACCGCGTACCAGCGACTTGGGCCCGGCGGCCTGCCGGTGGCGAGCCGCTTGGCCGAGGGGTTAGGCATCACTGTGCGTCGCCGCGGCCAAAGTACTCTCTGAAGCTTTCTCTTGCTTCATCCATGAAAAGCGCAAGCTGATCCTCCGGAATGAACACGGTCGTAACTCCTTGGCGCTCCGCTTCACGCTTGAGATAATGTGCTGACTGCCCAACAGGAATGAGCAGCGTTTGCGGCAATCGATCTTTGTGGGCTTTTGCTGTCTCCAGCATCCGCTTGGATTCAATGGATGACGGCTCGGCGGCGCTCGATAGTACCGGTGAAGAACTCAGGATAAAGCAAGTGGCTGCATCCATCAAAGCAATGAAGTCGATGTCTCCGTCAGCGCCGGCATGCATTGGCTTGTCGTTCAGCTTGAAGACGATCCACGCTTCGTTGACTTCGAACTGATTCGGGTGAAGCACTGAGAAGCCTTTCTGTCGGGCAAATTGCTTGCGTTAACGGGCCTTCAAGAGCAAGCGCCGTAGACTTGGCGCGTAAAGATGGCGAAGCCGCTGCGCCCCAGGCTTACGCTACCGGTCGTAGCAGGCCCGGTGGAGCAAAGGGATAGGCTACGCTCGCGGAGCAGTAACAAACCTACTGAACGAAGCCTTGCTGCTTGTAGCTGCTGTAGCTTGCCTTCGTCAGCGCTGCAAGTTCCTTGAAAAGTACAGGTTCAATCTCGGCGAAGTTGAAGCAGGACTTGCCTTGCATTCTCGACTTCAGTTCAGCCGAAACGGGTGCAAGAAGCTCAGGCTTCAAGTAGACCGGCATGAGGTGAAAGCTGACATACGACTTCTTGACCTGCACCGCGCCGAAGAACAACGGCTTCTTGTTCTTCTGGATGTGCTTCGT
>JBBRFN010000106.1:0-9442 GCA_038224265.1 Lysobacterales bacterium | reverse complement strand
CCCTCGACTGCGCGTTCGGCGGGAAAGTACGGCTTGAGCTCCTCTTCGCTGAGCGCATAGCGCGCCATGCGCAGCTTCTCGGCGGCGAACGCGATGTCCCACGGCTGCAGCGCATCCAGACCCAGCGCGCTGGCGGAGAATGCGGCAAGCTCCTGCAACTCGCGCTGCGCCAGCGGGCGCGCGCGCAGCGCGAGGTCTTTGAGAAAGCCCAGCACGCGCGACGATTCGCCGGCCATCTTGGTGGCCAGCGATTCGTCGGCGGCGTTGGCAAAACCGAGCAGCTGTGCCGACTCGTGGCGCAGCGCCATGATGCGCTCGATGCGCGCTGCGTTGTCGAATCGTCCCGCGTGCGGACCCTGATCGGAGGCGCGCGTGGCGTAGGCCTCGTACAGCGTGCGGCGCAGCGCGCGATCCTGCGCATAGGTCATCACCGCCACATAGCTCGGATGCTGCAACGTCACGCGCCAGCCCGGCACGCCGGCTTCGCTGGCGTACTGGCGCAGCATGGCCAGTGCCGAATCGGGCAGGCCGGCCAGCGCGTCGATCTCGGCCAAGTCCAGATGCCAGGCTTCGGTGGCATCGAGCAGGGCCTGTTCGAACTCGGTCGACAGCTTCGACAGCTGGTTGGCGATCTCGCGAAAACGGCTGCGTGCGGGTTCTTCCAGCGCCACGCCGGACAGCGCGAAGTCGCGGATCGCCTCGTCGACGATGCGCTGCTGGGTCGGCGACAGTGCGGCGAACCCGGCATCGGCGCGCACATCGCGCACCGCCTCGTACAGCGCGCGATTCTGGCCGAGCTCGGATTCCCAGTCGGTGATCGCCTCCAGTGCCGCGCCGTAGGCTTCGCGCAACGCGGCCGAATCGCGCACCGAATGCAGGTGCGAGACCGGCGCCCAGGCGCGCGCGAGACGATCGTCGAGGTCCTCCAGCGGCTGCATGGTGGTGGCCCAGGTGCGCGGCCCGCTGGCAGCGGTCAGCGCATCGATGCGGCCGCGGTATTCGGCCAGCAGGGTGTCGATCGCAGGCTCGACTTGCGCTGCATCGATCGCATCGAAATCCGGCAGGGCGGTGTCGTCGAGCAGGGGGTTGGCGTGCGACATGCGGAATCCATCCACCGGGGACTTGCAAGCTTGGGTGCGCGCAGGCGCGCTTTCAAGCGCTGCGCCGCGTAAGCTGCGCGGCATGAGCCTGCCGGACTTCACCGCCCTCGTCGACGCCGTGCCGTGGTTTTCGCGGCTGTCGGCCGCGGCCCGGAGCGAGCTGCTGGCGTGCTTCCAGCCGCTGCGCCTTAGCGGCGGCGAGACCCTGTTCGAGGCCGGCAGCGAGCCCGACGCCCTGTATGTGCTGGTGGCAGGCTCCCTGGGCGCGTTCCAGGGCGGTGCCGGCGGGCGCTTCCTGGGCCAGATCGTGGCCGGTGAAACCGCTGGAGAGACGGGGCTTATCACCGGCCGCGTGCGTAGCGCCACGGTGCGCGCCCTGCGCGATTCGGAGGTGCTCAGGCTCGCGCGCGCCGATTTCGATCGGCTGGCCAAGACCGAACCCGAAGCCCTGCGCGCGATCGCGCGACTGGCCATCGACCGCGTGGTCGGCGGCGGTGCAGCACGCGTCAGCCACGGCCCGCGCACGCTGGCCCTGCTGCCGCAGACCGAGGGCCTGGATGCATTGCCGGCCGCGCGCGCGCTGGCGACCGCACTCGAGCGCCATGGCAAGGTCGCCATCGTGCACGCCGATGCCGAACCGGCTTGCGATGCGGCCAGCCTCAACCGCATCGAGGCCGAGCATCGCATCGTGATCTACGTGGCCGCGAGCGGTCCCAGCGAATGGCGATCGCTGTGCCTGCGCCAGGCCGATGCGCTGATGTTCATCGCCGCGGCCTCAGCGACACCCGCGCCATGGTCGGAACTGGTGGCCGGTACCGGCGCGCCGCTGCCGCGACCCGAGCATTTGGTGCTGGTGCATGCGGGCAAGCCGCGTCTGGGTGCGGGCCGCCGCTGGCGGGCCGAGCGCCCGGCGGCGCGCCTGCACCATGCGCGCGATGCGGCCGATTGGGCGCGCATCGCGCGGCTGGTGACCGGTCGTGCGATCGGGCTGGTGCTGTCGGGCGGCGGTGCGCGCGGCTTTGCGCATATCGGCGTGGTGCGCGCGCTGCGCGAGGCCGGCATCACCATCGATGCGGTCGGTGGCACCAGCATTGGTGCGGTGATCGGCGCGGGGGTGGCGGCCGACTGGTCGACCGAAGAAATGATCGACGTCTACCGCCGCGCTTTCGTGGCCAGCAATCCGCTGTCCGACCGCACCTTTCCATTCGTCTCGCTGGTTTCGGGGCGCAAGGTTTCGCGCCTGCTGCGCGAAGCCTTCGGCGAGCGCGACATCGAAGACCTGGTGCTGCCGTACTTCTGTCTGTCCTCGGATCTGACCGCCGGCGCGTCCGCCGTGCACCGCCACGGCGTGCTGTGGCAGTGGCTGCGCGCCTCGATCGCGATTCCCGGCGTGCTGCCGCCGGTGTTCCACCACGGGCGTGTCTACGTCGACGGCGGCGTGATCAACAACCTGCCGGTGGACGTGATGCGCGGCGAGCATTTCGGCGAGGTGGTGGCCGTCGACATTGGCGGCGACCACGCGGTGATGCCGGGTGCCGGCATCGATGAGTTCGACCTGCCGCCGCTGTGGCGGATGGTGCTGCAGTGGTACACCGGTCGCCGCCGGCCCTCGATCCTGCAGATCATGCTGCGCGCCGGGATGGACAACTCCTCGCACGCCACACATGCCGCACGCGCGGCCTCGACGTTGTTGATCACGCCGCCGCTGGCCGAGATCGAGCTGCTGGAATGGCGCCGCTTCGACCGCGCGGTCGACATCGGCTATCAGCACGCGCTGCGCGTGATCGGCGGCCAGCGCGATGCGCTGGCCGAGGATGCGCCGCTGTTCGAGACCTGAACGATTGGCAACGTCGCAACTGAACCGATCGCTGGGCTGGTGACACACAGGTTGGGTACACTCGCGCGGTGGCGTTCTCGCCAGAAAAGGAGTTTCTGATGCGCCCATTTCATGCCTTCGTGCTAATCGCGGCGACGTGCGTCACGAGTACAGCAGTCGCTCGCAACTTTCAGGCGCCCGTCGAATGGGCATCGAGTGGCGGCGCAACCGTCGACGTTGCTGCGACATACGTCGGGGCATCGCTTATCGAAGCCGGCGATGGCAGGCTGCTCTGGTTTGGTGGTGAGTCAGGCACCACAGCAGCGTACTTGTCGATGCGGCCGGGTCAGACGCCGGTGTTCGGTCAGTTCGGCGAGGCCAGCGGTTCGAACCGTCTCGTGGTCGAGCAGGTTCTGGCGGCAGATGCCACTACGGCTCTCCTTCGTGTGCGGGAAGTGGGTTTCTCCAGCGGCCAATTCGTCCGCCGGATGCTCGTCGTGATCGACCTCGGGGACGGCGGTGTCCGCTGGGCGATACCGCTGGACGTTGAAGACGCTGTGCTCGTCGCAGACGGCGATGTGCTGGCGCGGACTCGCCGTTATCTGCTGCGCCTCGCGCCCGGTGGTGAGCCGCGATGGGCCGTTGCGCTCGATATCCATTTCGATCGGGGGATCGACACGAGCGTCACCGCGCTTCTGGCGGCCGAATCACGCGCGTTGCTGGTCGTAGGTCGTAATCGGCCAGGAGCGTCGACGGCGCTGCGACCCATGATCATGGGATTCAACCTCGACGATGGCAGCTTGTCGTGGAAGGAGACCGTTGTGGCTGCCTCGGCTACCGGGACCTGTGAAAGGGCCGTCCTCGGCAATTCCTTGGTAGTCGTGTCGCGCGGCACATCCCCGAACGGGTCGAACACATTGGTCGTGGAGCGACGGTCACCCACCTCTGGGGCGTTGCTGACCGCAACACCGATACCTGCGATTGGTACCGACTCAGGCTGCCGACTGCTGGACGTATCGGGCACGACGCTGCTCGCAACGTCGGATATTGACGATGGCCAGTCGCTCTCTGCAATCGACTCCGACGGCCAGTTGCGCTGGCACGATGTGGACGAAGCCAATGGAAGGCTCGCCATCACCCGGGTGCCCGCAACCGACGACTTTTTGTATCTGGCCAGCTCTCTTGAAGCGCCAGTGCGAGCCCAGCGGCGCAGCGTTGCCGACGGTACGCTGGCGTGGTCGACCACCCTGCCGCAGTCGTTCGACGGTGCCAGGTTTGCAGTGGCTGCGTCGGCTCAGGTGGGGCTGTTCGTGGGCGCCACCAACGGAGCGATCACGCTCTCCGAACTGTCGATGGGCGACGGGGCATTGGTTCAGGAGCGGAGCGTGGCAGTTCCGCAGCGAATCCTGCTGCCGTACGACGCACGATTCGTCGACGATGTGCCGTTCGATGCAGCAGCCGCATCGGATGGTGGGATTCAAGTGCGGCGGCTCGATCCCGACGGCGGAAGCAGCGTGTCGTGGTCGCGCACCGCAGCCGGATTTCCCGATCCGACGCAGTCGCCGCAGTCGATCACACTCGGTGGAGCCGGCCCGGAACAGCTGTTCGTGCTCGCGGACTACCGCCTTGGCGATGCCATCCTTCCGCGCCGTGGCCAGGTGCTTCTGCGCATCGACCGCGCCACGGGCGACATCGTTCACCGACGTGAGATCGGCGGCGCGGACGATCAGCGGGTGTCGGTGCTGGCCGCAGGCACCGACGGAACCCTGATCCGGCTGACTCTCTGCGTCAGTATTGGCTGCGCCTCGGGCCTGACCGAACTCGCGCGGCTGAATGCGGTCGACGGCAATACCGCATGGCAGCGGCAGGCGACGACCTTTCTCGCGAGTCTCGTGGGTGGCGATGCCCTTGCGTTCGTCTACGGCAGCGGGTCCCAGCGTGGCTGGCAGCGTCTGGATGCCGCGAGCGGCACGCCGCTGTGGGTGCAATCTCCAGACTCCACCACGTTCGCGCAGTCCGTGGTGTCCGCACCCAACGGCCGATTCTACGCGGCTAACGCGGTGAGCGACGGTGGTGTACCGCGGGTCGACACCGAGCGTCGCCGGCTTTCCGATGGCCAACAAGAGTGGAGCGTGAGGGCCGGTCTGGTAGGAGACCGGGTGTCGAATCCGAGCGTTCGGACTGCAGTCAATGGCATGCCGTTGCTGGCGGCGGACCTTGTGGGCACCGAGGCGGGGCAACAAAACCTTACCCGTCCGCTACTCGACCTCATTGACGGCACGACTGGCGCGGTAACGTTCAGACTGCGACCGTTCATATCGGGCGACCGTTGGTGGCGATTGACCCCTCTGCCGGTGAACAGTGGATCAGCGCGATGGCAGCCGCTGCGCAGCAGTCGCTACCTGGAGTCTGCCGACGAGCCGTTCAACAATCGAATCGCGCTGGCGTTCCTCGATCTCGAGACCGGCGTACTGGGCGGCGAGCATTTGGTCGAACGCCGATTTGACGATGCCCTGCTTGGGCCGGTGGCACCAGACCTGGTGGCAGTCATGCCAGACGGCAGAATTCTCGCGCGCGAGCGGCGGTTGGGGCTGGATGGCCTCCGGCGACCGACGCTCCTGCGACTTGCTGCGCCATCGCAATCGGGCGGAGACTTGCAATTGCGCCTTCTTGACGCGGACCAGTCAGTGCTAGGTTTCGGTCCCTCCCGGCGCATTCGTGTCGAGGTCGATAATCTGGGGGTCACGGACGCGACCGATGCCGTGGTGGGCGTCGCGCCGCGGCGCGATGTGCTCGACCCCGTGCATGCGGTGTTTGCCGCCTGCAGTGTGATTTCGGGCAGCGGCACATGTCCCGTCGACCCTGTGCAGCCGCGAGTCACGCTCACCGCCGGCTCAACCCTAAGGCTCGAATGGGAGGTTTACGACGGCAGCTACAGTGGCGGCCCACCACAAGGTCGGCCCGATGTTGCCGGGGCCCGCATTTTCATCGACGCCCCTTGGGACTATGCAGATATCGAACCGGGCAATAACGTGATCCAATTCTCCTTGCGTCTCGGAGCATTCGGCGATGGTTTTGAGTAGCGTGCAGGGCGGCAGGACAAGGTCAAGCCCTGCATGCGAAGCGACGCGGGTGCCGCACGGCGACCACCGCTGAACCGAACACTGTGTTCGACGGTTCGTGCGCGGCTCAGGCCGCGATCGCGCCACGATTCGGCGTGACCTGTACAGCCGGCAATACCGACTCCAGTCGGTAGCGTGCGACCAGCGCGACCAGCTGTGGTGGTGCATTGACCAGACGCAGCGCGATCAGTCCCGAGCGCCGCACCCAGCGGCCCAGCGCGGCCATCGCGCCGGCATCGGCGAAGCGCACACCGGCCAGATCGGCCAGCTTCGGCCGTGCGCCGACCGCGTCGAGCTTTTCGGTCAGACGCAGCACCGTGGCTTCGGTCAAATCGCCGCTGAGCACCAGACGGCCGCCGTTGCCATGGCTGAAGTCGATCACATGCTTGAGAAAAATATCGTCCACGCGCGCCTCCGCTTTGAAGCCGTATCGACCGGCTTGATCCAAGCTGTAGGCAGGCCAAGACGCCTCCCGCGCCCGGCGCGTGACGCGCTTCACGATTCGATCAAGCAGGCGTCAGGTCGCCCCCCACCTCGCCGCACCCCAGGGCGGGCATTCTGCCCGCCGCTTCCCGTCACACGGTGATCTCGTGGCGACCCCGGCGGCAGGTCCGGGGGACCTGCCCTACGCGGCGCTGGATAGCGGTGGTTGCGACTACTCCGTTGGTGCTGCCAGCGCGCGCGCGAAGAATCCGTCGATAGTCTCGTACACGTGGGTGCGGATCGGGGTGCCGACCAGGCCGTGCTTGCCGCCGGGGTAGGTCATCAGCTCGAACGGAAATGCGCGGGCCTGCAGAGCGGCCATCAGCGTAGTGCTGTTGGTAAACAGCACATTGTCGTCGGCCATGCCGTGCACCAGCAGCAGCTTGCCGCGGATCGCATCGGCGTGCGCGAGCACGTTGCCGGCGCGATAGCCCTCGACGTTGGCGTCCGGGTGGTCCATGTAGCGCTCGGTGTAGTGGGTGTCGTACAGCGACCAGTCGCTGACCGGCGCGACCGCGGCGGCGGCGTGGACCAGATCGCCGCTCTTGGCCAGCAGCATCAGGCTCAGATAGCCGCCGTAGCTCCAGCCGAAGGCACCGATGCGTTTGGCGTCGACCCACGGCTGCGCAGCCAGCCATTCGAGGCCGAGCCGCTGGTCGGCCACCTCCAGCGTTCCCATGCTGCGGAACAGCGGGTCTTCGAAGGTCTTGCCGCGGCGCGGCGTACCGCGGTTGTCGAGCGCGAACACCACGTAACCGCGCTGCGCCCAATACTGGCTGAGCAGGTCGGTCGCACCGGTGTTGACGCCAACGGTCCAGTCGCGGCGCACGAACTGCCGGCCCGGGCCGCCGTAGAAGCGCACGATCGCGGGATAGCGGCGCGCCGGATCGAAACCGGTCGGCTTGAACACCGCGTAGTGCAGCGTCTGGCCATCGGCCGCCGCCAGCGTGCCGTATTCGGGTGAGATATGGCTGGCGCGGAACGGCGCGTAGGCGTGGTCGGCATCCAGCGCATTGGCCTCCAGCACTGCGCGCTCGCTGCCATCGGCCGCGAACAGGCGCACCTGCGGTGGTGTGTCTGGCGCCGAGTGGGTGGCCACGAAAACGCTGGCATTGGCCGCGAACACGGCCTCATGCCAGCCATCGCCGCTGGTCACCTGGCGCGCCTGGCCAGCGTCGAGACGGTGCGCGAACACGTGTTTCTGCAGCGCATCGGGGCCCGGTGCGTGCACGTAGACCACGCGCTTGCGCGTATCCAGTGCGAGCACGTTCTCGATCGCCCATGGGGTATCGGTGACCTGCCGTTTGAGCTTGCCGTCGAGCCCGTACAGGTAAAGCTGCTTGCGGCCCGAGCGCTCGGACGACCACAGGAAGGTATCGCTGCGCGGCAGGAAGCGCAGGTCGTCGTGCAGGTTGATCCAGGTGCGGCTGGTTTCGGTGAGCAGGATCGTCTGCTGCCCATCGCGCAGGTCGTGCAGCACCAGATCGAGCCGGCGCTGGTCGCGCGACTGGCGCTGGAAGCTCAGCCGATGTGCGTCGAGCCAGTTCACCCGTGCGAGGTAGATGTCGGCTTCCGGCCCGAGATCGATCGCGGTGGCGGCCGGCAGCTCGGAGGATTCTGCCTTTGACGGCGCGGCGATGCTTTGCACGAACAGCGCGATGCCGACGTTGGGCTTGCCGGCGGCCGGATAGCGCTGCTCGATCACGGCGGTGCGATCGGCGTAGATCTCGAAGCGTCGCTCCAGCGGCACGGCGGCCTCGTCGATCCGCGTATAGGCCACGGCCGATTCGTCTGGTGCCCACCAGTAGCCGGTCAGGCGGTCCATCTCTTCCTGTGCGACGAACTCGGCCACCGCATAGGCCACGGTTCCCTCCGCAACGGGCGAGAGGCGGAACTCGCGGTTCGACTGCAGGTCGATCGCCCACAGCGCGCCGCCACGCACAAACGACACGTAGCGGCCGCGCGGCGAGATCTTGGGATCGGTCGCAAAGCCGTCCGCGGCGCGGGTCAGTGTCCGCACTGCGCTTCCTTCGCGCTGGCGCAGGTCGAACAGATACAACCCGCCATTGAGCGGAAACAGGATCGCCGAGCCATCCGGCGCGTGGAAGTACTCGACGATGCCGCTGAACGCGGCGATCCGCGCGCGTTCGCGGCGCGCTTTCTCCGCATCGGACAAGGTCTCGGCGCCGGGTGCGAGCAAATCGGCATCCACCAGCCGCCGGGTGCTGCCATCGGCGATCCGGTATTCCCACAGGTCGAGTCGGTTCTGGTCTTCCGCACGGCCGCGCAGAAAGGTCACGCGGGCACCATCCGGTGCCAGTTTGAGCAGTCGCGGTGCCGGTCCCGACAGTGGCGGATCGGCAAACAGGCGCGCAATGGTCAGGGGTTCGGCGTGTGCGGTCATCGCAAGACCGAGCAGCATGAACAGGACGGGAATCCGCATGGAGGCGAGGGCATTGGCATGGGGAGCGGTAGCTTAGCCCGGATGCATCCGCAGGTTGGATTGCGGTGCATGCGGTGCGCTGCGCCGCGGGTCGGGACGACCCGCGCTACGACCCCGATGCATCGGCATCCATCGCGGCGCACGGCAGCCGAGCGAACCGCATTGGCATCCATCGCGGCGTAGGGCAGGTCGCCCCGACCTGCCGTCGCGGCCGCCGCGACCGTTGTCGATGCGAGGCGCACCGCCGCGGGTCGTCCCGACCCGCGCTACGCGCCGATTGAACGCCTGGGGGCCACCTCAGGCGAGGTAGCCACCATCGACCGCGAAGCTCGCGCCGGTGATGTAGCTGGCCGCAGGCGAGCACAGGAAGGCGATCATCGGCGCGATCTCGTCGGGCTGCGCGACGCGGCCCAGCGGCACCATGCGCAGGAACTGCTTGAGGATCTGTTCATTGGTGGTCAGCGCGCTGGCGAAGCGG
>JBBRFN010000105.1:0-9672 GCA_038224265.1 Lysobacterales bacterium | reverse complement strand
GGCTGAAAGTCATCCTGCCTTCATGCACATGCCAGCGGCAGGGTCTGCGGTGGCATGATGCAGGCGTGTTCCCCCGCTGGAGTACGCATCAATGACCACCGACGACACCGCCACGCTTCCGCCATCCCCACCGCCAGGTCCGGCCGCTGCAACGGCGCCGTCCGACACCATCGGCACTATCGGCGAAAAGGACCGTCAGCTCGCGGTGCTGATGCACCTGTCGGCACTGACCGGCTACTTCATCCCGTTTGCCAACCTGATCATTCCGCTGGTGATCTGGCAGGTCAAGAAGGACGAGTCGGCCGACATCGACGCGGTCGGCCGCGAGGTGGTGAACTTCAACTTGTCGATGCTGCTGTACGCGCTGGGCGCGATCATCCTGACCGTGATCCTGATCGGTTTCGTGATCGGATTCGCGCTGTGGGTATTCGGCATCGTGGTCACCATCATCGCCGCACTGCGCGCCAACGATGGCTTTCGCTATCGCTATCCGCTGACGATCCGGTTCCTTTGATTCCAGGTCAATGCAGCGCCGCTCAGGCGGCGCTGCGTTATGGTCGTTTGGGCTTGGGCTTGAGCAGCGTGCCGGTGCAGTTGGGCTTGCCGCAGCGGCAGGCCCAGATGCGCTTGAGCGCAGGGGTATAGCGCTCGTCGAGCACAATCCCGTAGTCGTAGGTGATCTCCTCCCCGGAGCGGATCGGCCGCACGGTTTCGATCAGGACCCGATCCAGCCGACGCTTGCTGTCGTGCTCGTGGATCACCGCCTCGCAGTTCGGATCGCAGCTGTGGTTGATCCACCGCGCCGCATTGCCGTCGTGATTGGCGTCGATCACGTAGTCGGCGTTGAGGATGAACAAGAAGGTATGCCCGCTATCGGTGGTGCCGTCGTAGCGACGATCCGCCTGCGCCTGGGTGATCACCCGGCCGCGGTATTCGATCAGGGCAACGCCAGCGGGGATGTCGCGCACGGCGAAAACACCGTTGCCGTGGATCGGCGAGCGGCGGGTAGCGATTCGTCGGGTCATGTTCGTGGGCACGGATGGGAAGCCCGCAATTCTGCCGACTAACGCGCGTTTGCGCCACGCTTGTGCGATTCGACAGCGTCGCGGTAGCCGCTTAGGCTTGCGCCATACGGCCACATTGCGGCCCACGGCGAACCCGATGCGCTTCGAACACCTGCTGCAAATCAACGACCCACTGCTGCCGCTGCTCGACCCACTGAGCCGCGAGCAGCTCTGGCGTGGCCTGGCGCGCCGCGTCGACGACCCGAAACCGTTCATGCCCGGTCTCGACGACTGCGTGATCCTCGAGCAGCGCGAGAACTACCGCAAACGCGCGCTGCACTTCGGCGCGCTGCGCCTGGTCGACCACGTGCACCTGCAGCCGGGTCTGCGCATCCGCTACGACAGCGACCTGGCCGACCGCCATGCCGGCAGCAGCCTGGTGGTCAGCATCGAGGAGCCGCAGCCGGGTGTGCTGTGGGTGCGATTCGTCTACGAAACGGTGCCGGCGGATGCCTCCGATACCAGCCCGCGCTATGACAATGCGCGGCGCTCTGCGTACCGCGAATCGGATATCGACACCATCCGGCGGATCCGCGAATGGGCAGCCGACGGGCAGCTCGACTGAATCGCGCCGCTACTGCGACGGTTCGGGATCCATGGCCGGCGGGATACTTTCGAGGTCGCGCAGATGATCGGCGATATCCTTGAGTACCGCCTCGTCGCCGCAGCGGCGATCGAACTCGGCCTGCAGTAAATCGCGATCGGCCTCGTATTGCGGATCGGCAGCGCGTGCGGTCGCGCGGGTCAATACGGTCAGCTGCTCACGGCACTCGTAGGCCAGCGGCGAGGTGGTCAGCCGCTGCTGGCACTGGCTGGCCAGCTGGTCGCGAGCGCCCTGCAAGGTTCGCGCTTCGGTGGCATCGAGCTGGCCCGAGGCCTCGCGCGGAAGCAGGTCCCATGCCGGGCGTGCGAGCTGCGCGCAGTCGCGACGCTTCTCGCGCGCATCGGGCGTTGGCGCTGGCTGATTGGGATCTGTCGCACGGATCTCCAATGCCTCGGTATCGCTGCCCTTGGGGCACGGGCGGTCGGTGAAGCTGACCTTGCCGCTGTCGTCGGTACACTTGAAAACATCTGCATGTGCAGTTTGCGCAGCACCCGCAAGCAGCAGCATCAGGCATGGGAAGATTCGCATGGCGCAAGCCTGACGCAGGTTGCTCGCGCGGGCAAGTCGTCATCCGGGACCTGAGCATCGAACCGTGACCAGCATCGCAACGCTCGCGCCCGCTACCGCCGGCCTTCTCGCCGATACGATCCTGCTGCTGCATTTGCTGGTGGTGCTCGCCGTGGTCGGTGGCCAGTTGCTGATCATGCTCGGTGCGGCGCGGGGATGGCGCTGGGTGCGGCACTTTCCGCTACGCATCGCGCATCTGGCGTGCATGCTGTTCATCGCCGCGCAAAGCTGGCTGGGCGCTCTGTGCCCATTGACGCTGTGGGAGCAGGCGCTACGCGCCCAGGCCGGGCAGGCCACTTACGGCGAAAGCTTCGTCGAACATTGGCTGGCACGGCTGCTTTACGTCGACGCGCCATGGTGGGTGTTTGTCGTCGCCTATACCGGGTTCGCCGCGCTGGTGGCGGCGACCTGGTGGTGGGTGCCGCCGCAGCGCCGGCGATCGGAAACCATGGCGGCTCAGAAGAACCGCTGAAGAAAGCCGACGCCGGACCAATGCCAGGCCATGGCAAGTCCGAACAGGGAGAACAGGATCTGGATCGCGCCCTGGATGCCCCGCCGCAACATCCACGCCGCGCCGGCCAACAGCAGCAGCAGCAACGGCAGGCGACGATCGGACAACAGGCGCTCGATCAGCGGCAGCAGACGGTCGGTGGAAGCGTTCATGGCGGTCCTCGTTGATCGCGGCTTGCGATGGATCGATACTGCGCGCGCTTCGCGGGCCGACCCAGTCACCTTCGTCAAGCGCGGGTGATGACAGGTGTCAACTTGCGGGCGGGCAGTCCAGCAGGGCATAGCGGCCATACCGAACAGCTTCGGGCCGAGACTGTTCGGGCTAACATCGTGGCCATGATCGGATTCCGACTTCTCCCGCGCAGCCTGTTCGTCAAACTGGGGCTGTACTTCGTCGCGCTCTCGCTGCCTGCACTGCTGCTGGTGGAGTCGAGCGTGATCTGGTTCGAATTCCGCGAGTTTTCCGCCAGCGCCGATCGCGGCGCGATGCAGGCCGAAGTCGACGCGGCACGGCCGCGCTTTGCGCAACTGATGCAGCAAGCATCCGGCGACCGCGCGCGCCTCGATGATGCGCTCGCCAGCTGGCTGCTTCGCCTGGAACGACCGCGGATCGGAATCGGCGCACAGAACAGCTACATCCTGCTCGAGCTTGCCAGCGAGCCGCTGTCGGCGGCGATCTTCGGCGCCGACGGCACCGTACTGGCGGCCGCACCCGCCGGGCGCGACATCGCCGGCATGGCACCCGACCGCGCCATGCGCGAGATGATCCTTGGCCCAGGTGCGCGGCGGATCGCCAGCGCCAACTCGCCCGACTACCTGCGCCGTTACGCCGTCGCACTGGGCGATGGCGCGGAAGCACCACTGCTGGTGCTGGAACTGCGAGTCCCCTTGCCGTGGCAGCGGATGAAGCTGGCGCTGTCGTTCGAGTGGCCGCTGATGCTGGCCTTCCTGCTGCTGTTTGCCACTGCAGCGGCGCTGTTCATCGGTTGGTACGTCACCCGCCGCCTGCACGCGATCGAACACGCAGCCGCTGGTTGGCGGCGCGGCGACTTCTCGCGCGTGGTGGTCGATTCCTCGGACGACGAACTGGGTCGCCTTGCGCAGCAGCTCAACCGCATGGCGCGCGACCTGCACACCCTGGTCGACACCCGCACCGAATTGGCCGCGTTCTCGGAGCGCGCGCGACTGGCACGCGATCTGCACGACACGGTCAAACAGAAGGCCTTCGCGCTGTCGCTGCAACTGGGCACGCTGCAGGCACGAATCGACGCTGGCGGTGCGGCCGGCGCCTCGCTGGCGGAAGCGCGGCGGCTGGCCGAGGACATCCAGCGCGAGCTGGCGCAGATTCTCGATGAGCTGCGCCCACATGCCGGCAGCGGTTTCGCGGCGCGCCTGACCGCAAGGGCGCAGGCCTTTGCGCGCGAGTCGGGAATCGCGGTGCGGCTGGCAGTCGAGGATGCAGACCAGGTGCCCGAAGCGCATCAGGAAACCCTCGCCCGCGCGCTCGATGAGGCGCTGGCCAATACGATGCGGCACAGCGGCGCGCAAACCGCGGTGGTGGCACTGACCCATGATGGCGCGCGGTTCCTGCTCGCGATCCGCGACGACGGCTGCGGAATCGACGGCACTCCGGCAATCGGCCGGGGATTGGTCCACCTGCGCGAACGCGCGCAGGTATTGCCCGGCGGACGCTTCGAGTGGTCCAGCCGCGTCGGCAGCGGCTTCGAAGCGCGCCTGAGCTGGCGGTCCGACCCGGAGGCAGCCCAATGAGCGACGCTGCGATCCGCGTGCTGGTGGCCGACGACCACGCGATGGTGCGACAGGGGATCCGCGCGTTCCTCGAAACCCAGAGCGATATGCTGGTGGTCGGCGAAGCCGCCGACGGCGACGCGGCGCTTGCCGCCTGCGTGGAACACGCGCCACAGGTGTTGTTGCTCGACCTGTTGATGCCGGGCGGCGGGGCTACGGCCGCAGCGCGCATCCGCGCGCAGTGCCCACAGGTCCGCATCGTCATCGTCACCTCCAGCGAGGACCGCAGCCTGATGCAGCAGGTCATGCGGGCTGGTGCGCTGTCGTATGTGCTCAAGGACCTCGGCCCCGACGCGCTGGCACAAGTGGTGCGCAAGGCGGCCGCCGGCGAAGCGGTGCTGCATCCTCGCGCTGCCGAACAACTGCGGACATCGACGATACGACCAGCGAAAGTTTCCATCGATGCGCTCAGCGGGCGCGAACATGAAGTGCTCGCACTGGTCGCTGAGGGCCTGTCGAACCACGCTATCGCCGTGCGCCTCGCGATCGGCGAGAAAACCGTCAAAACCCATGTCAGCAACGTGCTGGCGAAGCTCGGCTGCGTGGATCGCACCCAGGCTGCGGTGTTCGCCTGGCGGCAGGGCATCGCGCGCTGATGGGTGTCGGTGCGAGCATCGATGCAGCCCTCGCACCCGGCGTGCGGCGCCGCGAGCTGTGGGCGTGGGCGATGTACGACTTCGCCAACTCCGGCTACACCACCGTGATCATCACCGCGGTGTTCAATGCCTACTTCGTCAGCACCATCGCCGCCGGGGCCGATTGGGCTACCTTCGCCTGGACTGCCTCGCTGGCGCTGTCCTATGCGCTGATCGTGCTCACCGCGCCGATCGTGGGCGCGCTGGCCGATCTGCGCGCAATCAAGAAGCGACTGCTGTTGTTGACCACCCTCGGTTGCGTGGCGGCAACGGCGGCGCTGGCGTTCACCGGTCCGGGCACCCTGGTGCTGGCCATCGTGCTGATCGTGGTGTCGAACTTCTGCTACGGCACCGGCGAGAACCTGAGCGCTGCATTCCTGCCGGAACTGGCCCAGCCGGAAGCCCTGGGCCGGGTCTCGGGCTGGGGTTGGGCGCTGGGCTATCTGGGCGGGCTGCTGGCACTGGGTTTGTGCGTGGGCTGGGTGGGTTTTGCGCAGGCGCGCGGGCAGACCGCCGCGCAGTTCGTGCCGGTCACCATGCTGATCACCGCGACCCTGTTCGCGCTGGCGGCCTTGCCGACTTTCCTGCTGCTGCGCGAGCGTGCACTGCCGCAGTCGCGCAGCAGTGCCGATCTGCTGCGCAGCAGTTTCTCGCGCCTGCGCGAGACGCTCGCCCATGCCGCGCAGTTCCGCGACCTCAAGCGCCTGCTCGGCTGCATCGTGTGCTACCAGGCCGGGGTGCAGACGGTGATCGCGCTGGCCGCGATCTATGCCACCGAGGCGCTGGGATTCGGCACCCGGCAGACCCTGATCATGCTGCTGGTGGTCAACGTCACTGCCGCGATCGGTGCACTGCTGTTCGGCCAGGTGCAGGACCGCCTGGGCCATCGGCGCACCCTGAGCCTGACCCTGTGGCTGTGGATCGCCACCGTGGCCGTGGCGTGGCTGGCGCGCGACGAGGCCACCTTCTGGATCGCTGCCAACCTCGCGGGCCTTGGCCTCGGTGCCGCGCAGTCGGCGGGCCGCGCGCTGGTCGGATGGCTCTCGCCGATTGCGCGGCGCGCGGAATTTTTCGGACTGTGGGGTCTCGCGGTCAAGCTCGCCTCGATCATCGGCCCGCTGACCTATGGCACCATCACGTGGGCGGCCGCGGGCAACCATCGGATCGCGATGCTGGCGACCGGTGGGTTCTTCGTGGTTGGCCTGTGGGTGCTGCGCGGGATCGACGTCGAACGCGGGCGGGCAGCCGCAGTGCAGGCGGACACCTCGGCTTCACTGGCGTGACTGTGCGATCGGGACGGGGGAATGGGCATGACACCGACCACAACCGAAACGCAGTTCCTGCTCATCGGCGCCTGGGGCCAGCTGCTGATCGCGCTGGTTCTCGCCGCAGTGCTGGCATGGCAGCACCGGCTGCATCCGCGGGCGACCGTAACGCTTTGGTCGTGGAGCTTCATCGCCATGGCGACCTATGTGGTCGGCGCTGCATGGTCGTTCGGTCTGGCCCAGCGCGGCGCCGATATCGATCATCCGTGGCGCCTGTTCGCCACCGTGTTCTCGCTCGCGGCCGCGCATGCGCAGCTGACCCTGCTGATACTGGGCACGCTGTGGCTGGACCGTCGCGAGTCGCCACCGCGTCGCGTGCTGCTGATCGTGGTCGGTGGCGGCGCGGTACTGGGTGCGATGCTCGCGGCAAGCTATGCGACCGACCGCGACGCCAGCACGGGCGCCATGTTGCTGCGTCTGGGCGTGCTGTATCTGACGGTGGCGCTGACCTACCTGCTGTGCGGTCTGTACATTCTGCTGCGGCGTGAGCGCGGCAAACGACGCAGCCAACGCGCGGTCGGCCTGGGACTGGCGACCTTCGGACTGGTCAAGCTGACGCTGGTGGCGCAGATCGTGTGGGGCACGCCCGGCACCAACGAGGCACCGGCGGCTGGCCTGGTGGTGATGGTCGAACTGCTCGGCTATTCGGCGGTCGGCATCGGCATCGCGCTGTGGCTGCTTGGCGACGAGCGCCGCCGCGCGACTGCGGCACAGGCGCACGTGAGCACCCTGCTGCGCTTCGATCCGATCACGGGCTTGCGCAATCGCGCCGGCATTTCCGAACTGTGGCCGACACTGCAGGGCGATGATGCGGTGATCCTGGTGCTGGCCGTGCAGGGCTTCGAACGCGCCTCGTCGCGGCTGGGAGCGCGCTCCGATCGCCTGCTGCGGGCAGTCGCGAAACGCCTCGACCAGATCCATGGCGACCAGCGCACCGCGCAGATCGAGCGTGGCCGCTTCGCGATCCTGATCGGTGGCGGCGCCGAGACCGCGCGCACCGAAGCCGCAGCGCTGCTGCAGACACTCGAGGGTCTGCTCGACAGCGAGGCACCGGCCGAGGACCTGTTGCCGGTCTTCGGGCTCGCGGCACGCCGCGCCGATGAGGATCTTGCCGACCAGATCGCACGTGCGAGCGCTGCCTGCGAGGACGGCCGCCGGCTCGGCGGTTCACGCTGGGTGGAAGCCGAAGCGACCCTGCCTGGCGCTCCGGATCCGCTGGTGCGCCTGCGCGCGCTGCGCGACGCCTTCGATCGTGCGGAGTTCGTGCTGCACTTCCAGCCGCAGTATGCGATCGGCAACACCCTGCACGGCTTCGAGGCCCTGGTGCGCTGGCAACATCCGGAAGCGGGCCTGCTGCTGCCGGGTCGCTTCGCTGGGGCGATCGAGCGCGTGGGGCTGTCGCGCCGGCTCGATCGCCATGTGCTGGAACTGGCCTGCCGGCAACTGCGCCAATGGCTCGACGCCGGACTCAACGTGCCGCGGGTAGCGATCAATCTTGGCGCCGAAAGCCTCGCAGATCAGGACCTGCCGGAGATCCTCGGCGATGGCCTTGCCCGGCATCGGCTGTCGGCCGCACAACTGGGCATCGAGCTTACCGAGTCGGCCGCACTGGACGATGTTGCACGCTGCGCGCGCGTGCTGGGACGCCTGCGCGCGTTCGGCTTCGGCGTCGCGCTCGACGACTTCGGCACCGGCTTTTCCTCGCTGGCCCACCTGCGCGACCTGCCGGTGGACACGATCAAGATCGACCAGCGCTTCATTCGTGGCGTGATCGACGAGCCGCGCGATGCCGCGCTGGTGCGCGGCCTTACGCGCCTGGGCCACAGCCTCGGCCTGCTGATCGTGGCCGAAGGCGTGGAAGACGCAGCCCAGGCCGAGTTCGCGCGCAGTTGCGGCATCGATGTGCAGCAGGGCTGGCTGTATGCGCGCGCCCTGCCACCGGCCGAAGCCGCCGCACTGATGCGGCGACCGCTGGCTGCCGTGGCGGTTCAGGCAGCCAGCGGCTCGCCCCGATTGACGTAGTGGTCGGCCATCACCTTGGCCACCGCCGCGGTGAGTTTCTTGCCGGTGGGAATGTGCAGGAACTCGTTCGGACCATGCGCGTTCGATTTCGGGCCCAGCAGTCCGGTGACCAGGAACTGTGCTTCGGGGAATCGCTCCTGCAGCATGCCCATGAACGGGATCGTGCCACCCTCGCCCATCGATGCCGACTTCGGGCCGAAGTAGGTCTTCGACGCGGTATCGATCGAATCCGATAGCCAGTGCTTGAGGCTTGGCGCGGCCCAGCCGGTGGATGATTTCTCGACCTCGAACTCGACCCGTGCCCCATACGGCGGATCGCGCTCGAGCATTTCCTTGAGCGCGTTCGAGGCGCGCACCGGATCGAGCGTCGGCGGAATCCGCACCGACAGCTTCACCGCCGTCTGCGGCCGCAAGACGTTGCCTGCATCCTGCAGGCTCGGCAGGCCCTCGGCACCGGTCACCGACAAGGTGGGTCGCCAGGTGCGGTTGAGCACCATCTCGGTCAGATCGTCGGCCATCGGCCGGGTGCCGCCGGCCCACGGGAACTTGTCGAATACCTGCGGGCCGAGCACGCCGGCAACCTCGCGCGCCTGCGCGATGCGCTCGCTGGGAATATCCACATACATGATGTCGGCCAGCAGGCGGCCGCTGTGCGGGTCTTCGATGCGATCGAGCAGCGCGCGCAGGATGCGAAAGCTCGACGGCACGATGCCGCTGGCATCGCCCGAGTGCACGCCTTCCTCCAGCACCTTGACCCGCAGCGTGCCGCCGGCGATTCCGCGCAACGAGGTGGTCAGCCACAGCTGGTCGTAGTTGCCGCAGCCGGAGTCCAGGCACACCACCAGCGAGGGCGTGCCGATGCGCTCGGCGAGATGGTTGATGTAGAACGGCAGGTCGTAGCTGCCCGATTCCTCGCAGCCTTCGATCAGCACCACGCAGCGCGAGTGGTCGATGCCGCGCTCGGCGAGCGCCATGATCGCGGTCAGCGAGGCGTAGGTCGCATAGCCATCGTCGGCACCGCCGCGGCCATACAGCTTGTCGCCGCTGAGCACCGGTTTCCACGGCCCCAGATCGTTGGCCCAACCGACCATCTCCGGCTGCTTGTCCATGTGGCCGTAGAGCAGCACGGTGTCGTC
>JBBRFN010000104.1:0-10007 GCA_038224265.1 Lysobacterales bacterium | reverse complement strand
CAAGTCGACCGTGAGCGGCGATCTGCATGTGCATGCGTTGAAGAGGGCGATCTTCGGCAATGAGCGGACGGCGAACGAGGACAGGTGGCGAACGAGTACAGGCACGAATCTGGACCAGTTGCCGCTTTTTTGGCGACCGCGAGCGCAGGTCGGGACGACCTGCTCTACCAAACCAAGGCGCCGCGGCGGCGCCGGGAAGCGGCCGGGGCCCGTAGGGCGGGTCGTCCCGACCCGCCGAACTTCGGCTCGCATTCCGCAGCCAACGATCGAGACAACCATCATTGTGGGTGCAGTCCAGTGGCTGCCCCGACGGGATCTGGTGCGGTCGGCGGCCGCATGGCTGTCGAGGACCGCAGGCGGTCACCGAGGGTCCCAATCGCAAGGCGAGCTTTGATCGTTCGCAACGCACCACCAGCGGTAAAGCCGAGGTCTACGGCGCTTCTGAACCAGATCGGAGACTGCCCCGGATTGCAGCGCCGGATTGCAGTCGGACTCATGGAGTCCAGTCGCGATCGTTCGCCGGGTCGAGTAGGACGTGAAAGAGTGCTGCGCCGCGACGGTCATCAGCAGCCTTCCGCTTCGACGGGCATCGTGGATATCGGCCGAACACCGACCGGCCGAACCAGACGGCAAACAAAGACATCAACCGGCCGTTCTCGTCACCAACCCATTGCCAGCCATATCGCGGTGCGGGTCGGCGAGAGGATGGTGCCCGCCCCGTTCACCGGTCGATGCCTTTAACCATTCGACGTTTATTCAACGCCGGAACGACGTCCCGCCCGTTCGCCGGTCGGTTCCGGTCAGCGCCGATTCGGGGGCTTGTGCAAGAACTGCCATCCCCGCCGAAGCCCTCCCCGTCGACGGCGAGGGGGCTGGATCGCGCCGTCGCCAGCCGAAATCACGGGTGGCCGAGTCCGTGTCGCGGTCCGCGCATCCGGTCTGCGCACTGCATGTCCCCGAATCGCTCTGATGTACAGCATCGCCCTTTCCGGATTGCCGGGGGCAAATCGTGGATGTCCCGCACTGCCTCTTGAATGTTCTGCACTGCCGTCGCTGACTGCCGATCAATCCTGACCCTACGTTGCAGCCGCTACCAGCGATCGGAAAGGACGGTGTCGTCCGGCATCGGCGTCATCCCCACGCGCAGTAAATAGCGGCGCTTGCCTTTGCGTCCGAGGTACTTCAAATACAACATCAACAGCTCGCCCTGCAGCGCCTTGGCGTCTCCGTCGTCCAGACGCAGGTCGGAAAACCAGCCTTCGATGATCGCTGGCGCATCGGGCTCGAAATAGTTGTAGAACGCTTCCTCGCCGGTTGCCGGAGCAATCAGCAGCAGCCCGTCCGCTTCGCGGCTGATCCGTACGCCCCAGTTGCGGTCGCGATCGCTCAGTGTGCGCGCCAGGGCATGCAGGTATATCGGCTGCAGCGACTGCGACCACTGCTCGATCATCGATTCCAGATTTTCCAGCGACGTGGACGACAGCGGCACGAAAAAGGCGTCGGCGGTCGCCCGATACAGTTTGACGGCGCGTCCGCGCTGACGCTGGTTGCCTGCCGCCTTCAACAGGCCGAGCTGCTGCAGGCGCTCGATACGGTACGCCATTGCATTGAGTTTCACGCCTTGCTCGGCGGCCACCTCACTGGCGGAGCGGGCGCGACCGATGAACGGATAGATGAACACCGCCTTGAACGGGTTGGAAAGATAATCTGCCGCATCGGTATCGTGGACGGTCAGCCACGGCTCAACGGCGGTGGCGCTGGTCGAATTCCGCTGTTTCATTTGAAGTGACTCCCGGGGCAGGCTTCAAGTTACGGTGCGTTCTTCCGCACCGCATCCCCCATTCGTCTGGAGTATCTCCATGTTGCGACGCGATATTCTGCGCTTGCTTGCCGTCGGCTCGGCAGTGTCCGCCATCGGCTGCGCGCGTTCGGCCGCAGCGCCCGCATCGACTCGGTCGCTGCCCTCCGATGTCCAGCCTTATCGGTTGCCGCCCGCACCGCGACCGGTGGTGCTGCCGCATCCCTCGGGCAAGTTTCCGCTGGTGCCGAAGGCGCCGGAATTTCCGTATTTCGACGATCGCGATGCGGTGATCCGCGATGCGCGCGGTATTTCCGACGCCTTCGAGCGCTATATCCGCGCCTGGTTCGACGGCCGGGTGCCGGCTGAAATTCCGCGCGAGTTCCTGCCCAAAGGCATGAACGAGGCCGACTACCCTTCGGCGCGACTCGTCCATGTCGACGAAATCGATATCGCCAGCCAATGGTCGATCCGTCCCGCACGCCCGATCAGCCGCGATGGGTTCGTCGGCTTCTTCCCGGACCCGAACGTCACCTATCTGGTCATCCCGGCGATGTATCTGCCGTTCGGCAGCCGGGTGGTGATCGAAGGCGACTTTCCGCATGCGCGGTTTTTCGATGTGCAGGTCACGCCGAGTTTCCAGCCGGAGCTTTACCACTACGACGGTGGTTCCGGCGTCGCCGAAGTACCACTGGTCGATGCCGACATCGAACCACTGGCAGGGCACAGCAATCCGTTCTTGGTCGGCGCGGACCGCAACGCCAAACGTCGTGGCTATCGGGTGGAACTGGACATGGCGATCGGCGACCCGGTCGCGCTCAACGCTGCGTTCCGGCCGCCATATTTCCGCGCACCTGGCAATCGGCGCATCGGTGGTGGACTGCAATACCAGGGTGCCTGGGGCGCGCCGGGGTCCAATGGCCATCGCCGTGGATTGTGGGATACCGGCCAACTGTGGCTGCGCTACTACGCACCCGACGATGTCGAAGACCCGTATGCCGGCGTGGCGCTGCCGCGCGTGCGCTACGAACTGCCCGACGGGCGCGGCTTTTTCGTGCAGTTCGATACCACAAGCTTCAATGCCCGCGCCAATCGCGTGGTCGCGATTCCCGATGAGCCGCCGGCCGAACCCATAGCCGACATGTTGCAGGGGCCGTCGATGGGCTGGTTCAAGCAGACCGGTATCTTTCGCGGCGTGGTCGGCGGCATTGCCTTGGGCACCCGCTGGGGCGGCGGCGACTACGTACGCGCCCTTGATCGCGGCGTCGCCGGTCGTGGCAGTGATTTGCCGGCGCCCTCGAACTACGAGCAATCAGCCACCTCGGCCACCTATGTCGACTATCTGGTGCGCAGCATGTGTTTGGGCGCACGCAAAGTGGTGGTGCTGGCCGGCCGGGTGCCCACGGTGCCGAAGACCCGCGGCGGCAGCGCGCAGATGACCGCCGCGCATGCGCGGTACTGGTCGCTGGTGGGCTATGCGGTCCCGAGCGGATGGGATTTCCTCAAGGCGTTCGACAAGAACGCGGTGATCGGCTCCGCAGTGCATGCGGTGATGGACGAAGAACTGGTGCTGAACGCCACACGCCACTACCTTGTTTTGCTGTCGCGGCCCGCAGACCGGCCGCGCAACGCGACCGCCGCGAACGGCATCACCTGGGTAGACTGGGGCCCGAGCGCGCACGTCTCATGGACCCTGCGCTGGCTCACGGTCGGGCCCGAGTGGACCGATGCCAGCGCGCCAACCCCGCAGCGGCTCGGCCGCAAAGGCGATTACTGGGAACAGGACTTCGACCCCACCGCGATCAGCCGCAACGACCACGCCGGCCTGCTCGGCGACCAGCTGCCGCGCGTGCACTATCTGGATGCTGCAGCGTTCGAGGCGCTGGGCGACGAGCTCACGCTGGAGTCGATGCCGGTGTGGCGGTGACTACGTGACGACAGCGCCTATTGCTGCGATCTGTCGCTCGTTTCGTTCCACCCGCAGCCGCAGCACGCCACCGCGCAAGTCCTGGCACAAGAAACACCCTGTTCGTCCAGGCTTGCAGATAGCGGCCTAACAAGGACGGCCTGACAAGGACATACATCAACCAGCCTTCGACCATCGCCAACCCATTGCCAGCCTGATTGCGGCGCGGGTCGGCGGGAGGATGGCGCCCACCCCCGTTCAATCCGCGGCCCCGATCGACGGTCGATGCCTGTACCGTTTGACGGTTGTTCAACGCCGGAACGACGCCCCTCCCGTTCAGCGGTCCGTTCCGGTCCGCACCGATTCGGAGGCTTGCGCAACACCTGCCACCCCCGCCACAGCCCTACCCCGTCAAGGTCGAGAGAGGTGAATCGCGCCGTCGCCAGCCGAAAAAATGCGTGTCCCGGGCCACGCGCTTCAGCAGCTTTATCGGCTCCGTCCTACTCGCAGTGGTAGTCGCCGCTCGCGACCTTGCGGCATTGCTCAGGCGGGCCGAGCTCGTCCCAGTAGGCGGCGATGCCGGTCTTGCGCAGAAATTCCGGGAACACCGGCGATGCCCAGACATCGGGCACCCGCCGGATGGGCAAGAAATCACCGAGGAACCAAACGTCGTTCGACGTCGGGTGGTCGGCGAACGTGGTCAAGCCGCGATCAACCTCGCCGATGATCACCAGAGTCCACGGAATCATCACGTTGATGGGCGCGGGCGGATCGACCAGATAGTGATCGATCATCCGCAGGGTCTTCGCGCGCGCATCGGCGTTTCCCAGGCGGGCGTCGGAAATCCATTCCGCAGCCCCGGGCGGCAATCCGACCCCGACTGCGCTGACCATGGCGACCATCCGCGTCCGCGCGTTCGCCAGGTCGCCGCGCTTGAGTGCGAGCAGGGATTCGACGTTCCACCCCGACTGCCAGCCAACCGTGCGCGCGCGTTCGATCATGCGTTCGGCGGATGCCAAGTCACCCTTAGCCAATAGCATTCGGGCGCGCCAGTTCAGTGCGTTGGGCAGCAGGGGGTCGATCGCAAGTGTTCGGTCGAGTCCACTTTCGCAGCGCGCGATGTAGCCGGTAGTGCATTGCAGAAGCGCCAACCAGAAATTGACGGTGATATCCGTGGCGTCCAGCACAAGTGCGCGTTCGAAAGCCCTATGGGCCTGCCCGTAACGCTTCGCCCGTTGGTGAAAGACCCCCAGCACCGCATACGGCTCCGCGAGCTCCGGATTCAGCAGCAGAGCCTGCTCAGCTTGCTCGCGGGCTTGGTCGTTGAGGCTGGCAACCCGATCCGTCGTGACCAAAAATGCGGATACTGTATAAATCGTCGCCAACCGAGAGTGCGCGCGGGCGAACTGTGGATCCCGCTGCAGCGCCTGCTGCAAGGCCGCAATGGCCTCTTCGTAGTGGGTGCTATCCCGGCGGTTGAACACATCCGTGGCCCGGAGGTACAGCGCATAGGCATCTGGATCGCTCGTGCCGATATCAATCAGTCGATCCTGCTGGCCCGCGCTCAGCGTCACCTTCAGCTGGCTGGAGACCTGCTGCGCGATGTTCTCCTGCAGCGCAAAGATATCGCCGTCGGTGCCGTCGAAGATCTCCGCCCACATCTCGACGCCGTCACTCACACGCAGCAGATTAACGCTGATGCGCAGGCGGTCACCCTGCTTGCGCACCGAACCCTCCAACACGTGCGCCACGCCCAGCGCGCTACCTATGGTCGCAAGGTTTTCGTTGCGGCCCTTGAAGTAGAACGACGCGGTGCGCCCGGCGACCTTGAGATCGTCGACTTTGGCTAGCGCGTTCAAAATTTCCTCGGCCACGCCGTCGGAGAAGTATTCGTTGTCTTTGTCCGAACTCATGTTGGCAAAAGCGAGCACCGCGATGGACTTTGCTTCGGCCGGCGTTGATTCGATTGTAGCTACAGGCGCGGCAGCAGTTGCGATCAGCCCGGCAGCAGTTGCCGCATCAGCCAAACGCTTTGGCATCAGCACGAACTTGTCGAAGGCGAAATAGCCCAACGCCATCAGCAAAACAACAATCATCATGCGATCCAGCCGCCGCGCCGTTTGCGGCATGATCGAATCACTCGCGCTCACCTCGCCATCGCGCTTCAAACCTTCGGGCGTGAGCTCGAACACCCACGAGACCACCAACGCCGGGATAAAACCAACCGCCAGCAACAGGATCACCCCGCGCAGCGCCCAAGTTGGCAATTCAAAAGCCGGAAATACGGTGCTGGCCACCTGCACCATCAGCCACGCCCCGACCACGTACAACCCGGCCATGCGGATCACGTTGCGGCGACGGAGTTCAGCGAGAAGCTTCATGCGCTCAGGAGTTCGACATCGAGGCTGGTGGTGCGCGCGGACTCGTGCATCGCGGGTGACCAGTGCTGCATCGGGCGGACGTGAGAGGACCGTATCGGCTGCATCGTACGCTGTTACGTTGCGCCGCGGCGACCCCATTGCATCGAGCAGACGGGCATGCGGATAGCGTCTGATCCGCAGCGCGCTTGGCACGTAAATCAGATCAGTCCACAGGGTATAGCAAGTTCACACGCCCTTTTCCGGCAGTCTGCCGTGTAGGCGGTGGTCGCGCAACCGCTCCGTTCGGCGCAGCTCGGGGGTCTGCGAGCGGGCTTAGTGCCGGCGGGGTCGCCCTGGCGCGCGCTCCCGGCTTTCTTCTGCTTTCTCGCGCCCATTCCCGCCAGCGGTCCGCACGGATTCCTGCGGGGCCGTTGCCGCATCGTGTCGTCTTCCGGGTTTCGCCGCGGGCATCCTGCCTGACAGGCCTCACGCGGCCGCCGCCAGCGGGGCGCGCGGTCCGGGCCGGTAGTGCGCCTCGTCCACTGCGTCGTGTTTTGCGAAGTGGCCAAGTCGTGGATGACCCCTCGCGGGTATGGCCCGGATGGCGGCGGGCTCTTCGATGCTGGCCACGATTCGCACCGCACCGCCGCAGTGGATGCAGGGGGTCACGTCGATGTTGAACACACGCTGGAGGCGTTGGGCCCGGGTCATCGAACGGCGACGCTCGGCGGGGGTGCGGTGGTCGGTGGGCGCGGGGCCATCAGCCAGCGCGGCATCGGCGCGGGGCGTGACCCGCGCGCCTCGGCTTCACTCGAAACCATCGGAAAATACAGGATCGATTTCGGAGTTGGTTATCTCGATCCGATCGAACCCGGCGTCGATTGAAGCATCCAGCACCGCAGGCTCTACATCCAGGCGCACTTCGATGGTTGCATTGGCCGACCACAGTGCTGGCGTGACGGTAATCTGGGCCGGGGCGATCGGTGCTGAAAAGGCGGCCGCATTCGACAAATACAGATCGCCTTCCGCTGCGATAGCGTCGGCCTGTGCACAGTTTGCGGAGCTGCTGCGCAGCCGCCAGCGAATGACCGGGCGATTGCGCGCCACAAAGACGTTGCCCGGTGCTCGCCCTTGGGCGGTGAGGCTGTACCTGCCCGGCGCCGGAACGTTGAAGCACTGCACGCCGGCATTGAAGCGCGGGGTTGTCGCACCAGCGGAGGGCGCGCGGCTGAATGCCAGCGAGCCCCCGCTGCTGCCCGGCGCATTCAGTGTGCTGTAGCTGGTCAGGCCGGGGTTGTCGCCGTTCCATCGATTCAAGTCGCCGTTGAAGTCACCATTGATCAGCCACGGATCGCTCAGCTGACGCTCGAAAGCGCCCGCATCGCGGCTATTGGCCGCCGTTCCGATAGCGCTGTAGATGGGGTTGAAAACATCGAACGGGCGCCCGTCCAAGTCCAGATCATTGCCTGCAACGATCGGCAAAGTATCCACGCCACGCGAAGCAATGCGCTGGCGGTAGTCTCCGCGCGCGGGGTCCGTCAGCCGAATCGGGCCGGTTACGTTGAAGGAGCCAGGCGGCATCGTGGTTACATCCGTGCTGACGTTGAAGGCGATATCCGCGCTGGGATTGCCGACGTTGCCGCCGTAGCTGAGCGTGAACAGCGCGGGCTGGTTGATCAAATTGTTCTTCAGAATCAGTTCGCCGCTGCCGGCTCGACGAATGACGCGATTGCCGCCGATGCTGTTGCTGCTGATGGTGGTGTTGACGATGCGCAGCGACTGCGTCCCGCTATTGGCCTCGACTGGATTTCCGGAAGTGGTGTTGCCGGCAATCAGTGCAAGGCCAAGATCGAAGCTCACGGGTTCGCGCAGGTCGATCACGCTGCCGCCGGTGTTGTTCAGAAAGCTGACGCGGCGCAGGGTAGACTCGGTTTCGGTCTGCGCGAGAATGATGGCGCCGGTGGTCGGCGTGCCGCTGCCGATATTGATCGCGCGGTTGTTTTCGATCACGTTGCAGCCCGCAACATTGGGCGTGCAGCGCACCGCGCCAAAGGCCTCGGCGGACTCAGGCGCGTCGCAGGCAAAGCCACCGCCATTGATCGACAAGAACGAACCGACCGGATTGATGCCAATCGCGTTGAAAGCGGTGTCCATGTAGAGCGCCGCGCCCTGGGGTGCGGTGTTGTCGTCGATCCGCGCATCAAGCAGACAAAGCCCCGCCTGATCGGGGTTGAAATTGCTGTCCGAGCGCGCAAACCCCGCGCCGCCCAAGCTACGCGCGCGGTTGCCGTGAATGCGCGTCGGCGAATTGGCAACCGTCGTAAAGACCCGAATTCGCGCCGGCTCGAAGTCGTCCGGTGTGTTGCGCGCATAGGCCGCCATGCCGCCACCGAATTCCGCTTCGTTATCGTAGATCGCGCCAAACGGGCCAAGCCCGGGCGAGCCGATGTCTGCGCGCGCAGGGCCAAACACCGCCACGCCACCGCCTCTGGAATTGGCGCCAGAAGCGATGTTGCTGAAGATCGAGGTATTGTTCGCCGCCATGATCAAACGTGCATTGCCGGTCACGGTGATACCGCCGCCGTGGCCGTCGACCATCGTCGCCTGATTGCGCGACACGCTGCTGTTGTCGTTGATGAGCAGGGTTGCGGCGCCGCCCGTACTGCGGAAGTAAATGCCGCCCCCGCTCAACGCGGCGTTCTGATCGACGCTGACGTCTTCCAGAATCAAATCACCGGTGCCGTCGAAACGAATGCCGCCACCGCGACCATCGGGGCCCAAGGCATCGCCACGGGTGATCAGCAAGCGGTTGAAATAACGCACGCCATCACCGCTGATCTTGAACACCGAGTCCGCTGCACCGCCCTGGCCGCTGATCGTGGTCGAACCGGTCGGTGTGGCACTGCTGCAAGCGGTAAAGCCGCCTGAAAGAGTCACGTCTCCGCCGCCAATGGTGATCGCCTGCGCGGTGTAAGTCAGCTGGTTGGACAGGCGAATCGTGTCCGGCGTCGCATTCGCGGAAGCGCTGGTGAAAGCTGCTTGAATCGTGCTGTGCGTGCAATCGACGCTACTGCCGACAGTAAATACGGCAGCAACCGCGGTTTGGGTTTGACAGATGAATAACAGAGCGGCGGAAAGGCTGTATCGCAACGGTCGCATGGCGTTCCTCCAGATGCCCAAAGTGGGGGCTGTACCGCGATGAACGCAAAGCCGAGGAAAACTGCGACATATGGAACGAAGTATCTGAAGTTCAAACGCCCGTTTCGAACTGGCTGGCGAGAGGGCGGTGGTCGCGCAAGCGCCGGTTTTGGCGCGGATCGGAGGTTCGCGAGGGGGATTTCGGCATCGCGGCGCAGCATCGCCTCGCCGCCCGGCGCCGTTTCGCGGCGATTCCAGACAGCGAGCCGAAAAAGGCCCTGCGGGTTCCTTGCCGCTTCGTGCTCTCTTCCGTGCTGCGCCTCATCGCGCCGGAAGGCCGCGCATTGCCGGGGCGCAGCGGTTCAAGCCGGTGTTCGGCATCGACGTGAATGCTTGCGGCCATTGTCGCTGTGCGGCGCAGCGCAGACCGTCTCCCGATTGCGCAGGCATTGCCTGCCAAGCCCAGGAGCGGAGGGCGCCCTCGAGATCCAGACCCGGACCGGCCCGCCGCTCGCAGTCAGCGGGCAAGGTCAGTCGAGACCTACTTCAACGTGTTCCACAAGAACGTGTACGCCAGCGCCGACATGAACGCGGCCTGCTCGTTGTTGGCCGCACCACCGTGGCCGCCCTCGATGTTTTCGTAGTACAGCGCGTCGTGGTCCTGCTCCATCATCAGCGCCATCATCTTGCGCGCGTGCCCGGGATGCACGCGGTCGTCGCGGGTCGAGGTGGTGAACAGGGTGCGCGGATAGTCCTTGTCCTTGGACATGTTGTGGTACGCGGAATAGCGGCGCAGGAACTTCGC
>JBBRFN010000103.1:0-10037 GCA_038224265.1 Lysobacterales bacterium | reverse complement strand
CATCGTCGCACCCGCGAAGGCGGGTGCCCAGCGACTTTCGCTGTTCGGGAGTCGCTGCCAAAGGCGCTGGGCACCCGCCTTCGCGGGTGCGCCCCAATGTTGCTTCACCGATGCGGTCGCCTTAGGCCGTAGGGCAGGTCGCCCCCGACCTGCCATCACGATCACGACAACGATGGTCGATGCGACCGCGACAACCGTCATCCATGCGCCCGCAACAACGAGTGTCGATGCGCTGCGCAAAGCGGCGGGTCGGGACGACCCGCCCTACGATGGTGCTCGGCACGCATGGTCGGTGCATGGTCGTTGCGAGGCACCCCACAATCACGGTCATGCGCGGCATTCGGCGGTCGCTGCGGTCGTGTCCAACACCCCACGGCCATAGGGCAGGTCGCCCCCGACCTGCCATCACGATCACGACAACGATGGTCGATGCGACCGCGATAACCGTGATCCATGCGCCCGCAACGACGAGGGTCGGTGCGCTGCGCAAAGCGGCGGGTCGGGACCGCCCACCCCGCGCGCTTGTTGCAGCAACCGCAACAATCACCCGCTCAGCGCCAGAATGGAATCCGATGCGGCTGCTGCACTTCGTCATCGCTCTGGTCGCTTTCAATCGCCGGCACGCCGACTTCAAGCACATGCCGTCCCGGTGCGAGTTCGCGAACGTCGATCATCGCCATGAATCCGCGGCTGCCGTCGATGTCGGTGTGCAGCGACAGTTCCACACCCTGCCTCGCGACGCCATCGACCAGCAGCGGGTGCAATCGCGCCACGCAGTCCAGTAGCTGCCTGCGCCGCACGAGCTCATCGGCAAACGCATCCATCGCACCGACCGCCAGCGCACCGCATTCGCGCGCGATCGCCTCGTTGTGCCGGACCGCCTGGTAGGGAATCACCAGCTGCAGCCATGGGCCGCGCACCACCAGCGATTGCACGTAGGGCCGGTTCGAGACCAGGTTTGCTCGGCGCCGCTGGTCGGCATAGTGCACGGTGCGCACGTCGTACGCGTCACCGGTGCGTTCGGCCGGCATCCAGCGCCATTCGGACAGGCTGATCCCGCGTGAATCCAGTACCGAGCCCAGCGACGCAAGGACCAATATCACCGTCAGCATCACGGTGATCAATGCGGTGGCTTTGCGTTCGCCGATGTTGCTGCTGAGCACGGTGATCAGCGGATTCGCGCCACGGCCCATGCCGATGGCGGAATACAGTGCAGTCAGACGCGCAAGCCAGCGACCGAGCCCGGTATTCGCATCCAGTCGGGCGCCGAAGTACTTGTCGACCGTGGCCAGAAAAAAGAACGGCAGCACAATCAGCCCCATCATGATCACGAAAGTGATCTGGATGATCGGGATACCAGTGGCCTTATCCCCCAGCAGATAGCCGATCAGGCTGGCGACCGCGTACATCAGCGACACCATCACTGCCGGCGGCACAATGCTCACGGCCAGGCCGACGCCGATCGAGAACACGATGGTCGAGACGTTGTCGGCGCGCTCGATCGCGACCTCGACCGGCAGCGTGCGCTGTCGGGCCACCTGCATCTGGATCGGTCCTGCCTTGAATCGCTCCCAGCGGATGCCACCGGGAAACACCGAGTGCATGCCGACCAGCGCGATCCAGCGCGCGCGCAGGATCAGATGCAGCGCGAAGGTCACCGCCAGCGTCACCACCGCGCCCTTGCCATAGACATACATGATGCTGACGAATACGGCCCAGTCTTCGCCCAGACGGGGCCTGATCCAGCGCGCCCAGTCGTCGATCTGGCCGGCCAGTTGGAACAGGGCGAACACGCTGGCCGCCGACACCAGCAGTTCCATGTCCCAGGTCGGCGTGGTGCGCCGGGGCAGGGCATGGACATCGATTTCCGATTCGCGCGAAGCGGGGCTTGAGTCCTGATCGGTCGGCTGCATCGTGGTCTCCTGATGGCTGCAGGCTAACCCAGCGCGCCCGGAGTGTCATCGCGGGTAGGATATGGCCTCATCCAGCGCGCCCAATTCGCAGCGCAGCGGTCACGAGAACGCGATCATCGACATCGACGCACTATTGCTGCCACGAATCACGCATGCGCAATACCTCGCGCGCCGTGGTCATCGATGCCGGATCGCGCCGATGGACCCTGCCGATTCGCTGCCATTCGGGGCCCGTGTCGCGGCCGTCAGCGCGCGCGCGGTCAACGCAGGATTCGAGCAGTTCACGGTGGGCTTCACGATGCCGGAAGCCGAGCCCGGTCAGGGCCTGTATCGCATCGCCATGCAGGAGCTGCCCGAGCATGCCCTGCTGCTGGTGCCGCGTCTTGAATCCGACGGCAGCATCGTTTTCGATGCAACCTTCAATCGTCGCATCGACGCCTGAGACGAGAAGTCGCCGCGTTCAGCGCGGACTGTTGAAGACCACCGCCAGCGAGCGGCCATCGGCAGACGAGGGCACGGCAAGCACCGCAAAGGTCTCGAGCGCCGGATGGCGAACCGTGTAGATCGACTGCACCGCGCCACCCGAGTGGGCGATGTCGAAGTGCAGTGCGAAGCATCCGTCGTCGCTGTCGTCCTCGGCGTGCTCGGGGTCGATCCGTGACAAGGTCGCGTGCAGATCCGGGCCCTCGCCGGGTTCATTGCCGCGCAACAGGAATGTCTGGCCACGCAGCGCTTCAAACCGCTGGCGCGACCCGATCCGCCCGGTGGCATGCAGCGCTGCATCGGCGGGCGGCGCGAAAGCCGCGGCCAGCGGGGCTGCAACCCCTGAAGCCAACACCTTGCGTCGACTCCACTGCATGTGCACGTCTCCGAAGCCAGCGTCGGACTCGACGCAGGACTGGATCATGCGGCGACAATGCGCGAAACTCAAGGCATGGATCTCCGGCGGCTATGTGGAGTCAGCAATGAGTGAGCCGTTTCTGGGCGAAATCCGCATGGTTTCGTTCAGTTTCCCACCACGCAACTGGGCCCTGTGCAACGGGCAGCTGCTGCCGATCAATCAGAACCAGGCGCTGTTCGCGCTGCTGGGCACGCAATATGGCGGCAACGGGCAGACCAATTTTGCCCTGCCGAACATGCAGGGCCGCACGCCGCTGCATGTCGGTGCGGCCCCCGGCCTGACCGATCGCGTGCAGGGCGAGCTACTGGGCAGCGAAGCGGTCACGCTGACGACCGCGCAGCTGCCCGCCCATGCGCATCCGCGCGCGGTTTGCGATAGCCCTGCCACCTTGACCACGCCAGCGTCGAGCATTCCTGCGCGCGCAGTCGCACCGATCTATCGCAGCGGCGCGTTGAATCTGGTCGGCACCGGACTGACCTCGGCACCCAGCGGCGGGTCGCAGGCGCACCCGAACATGATGCCGTTCCTCACCATCAGCTTCATCATCGCCCTGCAGGGCGTCTTCCCGTCGCGGAATTGAGCCCATGGCGAATCCCTTCATTGGCGAGATCCGGATGTTTGGCGGCAACTTCGCGCCGACAGGCTGGGCTTTTTGCGATGGACAACTGCTGTCGATTGCAGAAAACGAAACCCTGTTCGTTCTGATCGGAACGACCTACGGCGGCGACGGGCAGAGCACTTTTGCGGTGCCGGATTTGCGCGGTCGCGTTCCGCTGCATCAGGGAACGGGCGCCGGAATCTCGACCCGCGTGATCGGATCGTCCGGCGGCAGCCAGCAGGTGGCTTTGACCGCCGCGCAGATACCTGCCCACGTCCACGAGACGGTCGCCGCGCGCGACGGCGTGCGCACCCCATCGCCGCTGGGCACGTTGCATGGCATCGGCGAGGCGGATCTTTTCGTCAGCGCGCCCGCAGACGCGCTGCAGTCGGGCTTGTTGCCGGTTGGTGGCGCTCAGGCGCACCCGAACGAACAGCCGGTGCAGTGCGTGAATTTCATCATTTCGCTGTTCGGCATCTTCCCACCGCAGAGGTGATAATGTCGCAACCATTCCTTGGCGAGATTCGGATGGTCGTCTTCAACTTCGCACCGACAGGTTGGGCGCTGTGCAATGGGCAGCTGTTGCCACTGTCGCAAAACACCGCTCTGTTCTCGTTGCTCGGCACCACCTATGGCGGCAACGGCTCGTCCACCTTCGGCTTGCCCGACCTGCGCGCGCGCGCGCCGATGCATCAGGGATCCGGTCCGGGATTGGCACCGCGCGAGCTGGGCCAAACCTACGGCAGTGAGTCGGTGACCTTGAGCACGGCGCAGATGCCCGCGCACGGACATGGCATGGATGCCTCGCAGCTGCAGGGCAATCGTGGCAATCCGGTCGGCGGGCGCCAGGCCACCACGCGCGATCCTGTCTACACGGCAGCGTGCACCAGTGGTCCCGGGCTTGCGTCGGCACAGGCAGGTGGGGCGCAAGCGCATTCGAACATGCAGCCCAGCCTGGTGGTGAACTTCATCATCGCCCTGCAGGGCATTTTTCCGCCGCGTCCATGACCACGCCCGGCACACAGCGCCGCATCGCCCTGCGCGCGGAAGCGTCCGCCGATCGCGCACTGTCGCTTGCCGCCTACGCATCGACGCGCAGCGCTGAATTGGCGCTGACGCACTGGTCGCCGGCACAGCAGGAGGCGTTCGTGGCGCAGCAGTTCGATGCACAACAGCGCTTTTACCGGGCGCAGTTCCCGCAGGCGCGCTTCGACATCGTCAGCGTCGACGGCACCGACATCGGGCGCTGCTATGTCGATCGCAACCTGCAGCGCATGTGCCTGATCGACATCGTGCTGCTGCCCGAGTGGCGGGGCATGGGTTTCGCTGCGCAGCTGATGGGCAATCTCATCGCCGAGGCGGACGCCCACCAGCTGCCGATCGAGTTGCACGTCGAGAAGGCCAATCCGATCCTCGGCTGGTACACCCGTCTGGGCTTCGTGGCCACCGGCGACATTGGTGTCTATTTGTCGCTGCGCCGCGATGGGCTGCGCGGCACGTCCGCCGTGGAGGAAGCCGCGTGATCCGTACGGCAAAACATTCGAGAGCCTCGCGAGGCTGCGCTGCGGTGCTGATCTGCTTGCTGGCCAGCGGGCAGGCAGCTGCGGCAACCCTGCTGGTCACCACCACCGCCGACAGCGGTGCCGGCAGCCTGCGTGCCGCGGTGGCAGCCGCACTGGCCGGCGACACCATTGCATTCGCGCCGGCGATCAACGGCGTCACCATCGTGCTGACCAGCAGCGAGATCGTCATCGATCGCAACCTGATCGTGCTCGGCAACGGCGCCAACGCCACCCGCATCAGCGGTGCCAATGCGCGTCGGGTGTTCAACATCAGCAGCACAGCGGCCGTGGTGTCGATCAGCGGCCTGAGCCTGCTTGCCGGCAACGCAGGTGATGCCGGCAGCGGCGGTGCGATCCGCAACGTCGGCGACCTGCGCCTCGATGCGGTGCGTCTGCAATCGAACCGTGCCGGTGTCTCGGGCGGCGCGGTGTACAGCGTTGCCAACAATCCGGCCGGCGTCTCGGGGCGACTGCGCGTAAGCGGCAGCACCTTCGACGACAATCGCATCGACGCGAGCAACTGCGGCAGCGGGGCTGCGATCCGCAGCGAAGGCGCAGGGTCGCAAACGGTGCTGATCAACAGCACGCTCAGCGGCAACATCGCCGGCAGCAATTGCAGCGGTGGTGCGATCGGCTTCAACGATGGTTCGCTGATCGTGGTGTCCAGCACGCTGGGTCCCAATCAGGGCGGCGGTAGCGGCGGTAACATCTACAAAGGCTCGCTGGCGGCAGCGATGACCATGCGCAACAGCGTGCTGGTCGAGGGCACGGCGGTGCTCAATCCCGATTTGCACGGTGCCAGCGCAGGATTGGTGTCGGACGGCCACAACCTGGTCGGCAACCGCGGCGACGCCGCCGGATTCGTCGGCTCCGATTTGCCCGCAGCAACAGCGCCGTTGCTCGATGTGCTGCGGCTGTCGCAGGCCGGTCAGACGCCGGTTCGTGTACCGATGGCCTCGAGTCCGCTGGTCGATGCGGTCGGTGCCGGCGCGTGCGTGGACGCAGGCGGTGTGGCAGTGCTCGCCGTCGACCAGCGCGGCGTGGCGCGACCGCAGGCCGCGGCTTGCGATATCGGCGCCGTGGAGCGCAGCTTCGTGATCGATGAGCTGCTGTTCCGCGACGGTTTCGAATAGTCCGTCGGCGCCGACGGCGTCTGCATTCGCAGTCGCGATTGCACCATTGGTTGGTCCCGCCATGTCCGCGTTGTAGCATCGTGCGGATTGTCCAGGAGACTGCGGATGTCCGATCCATTTGCGCCCGACCAGTGGGTCAAGGGCTGGCAGGAGCTGCAGCAGCGGTTTGCCCAGACGTGGCATGACGCGAATGCCGGGGCTGCCGGCGGTCCGAGCATTCCCCTGCAGCAGGGCTTCGAGCTGTGGAGCCAGCTCGCAGGTACCGGAAGTGCCGGCAACCAGACGCTGGAGCGCATGGTCGAGGGCGCGCGGCAGATGGTGTCGATGATGCAGTCGGCGCTCGCCAGTGCAGGCGGCAATGCGCAGATGCCCGGCGCCGACTGGAGCCAGGCCTTCGCCGGTGCGCTGGGTGGCTTCGACCTGCAGCGCAATCCCGTGGCCGATGCGCTGCGCCAGGCCAGCGGCGCGGGCGCACAGGGATTCGAGCAGATGTTCGCCCAGTTCAGCGCGGCGGCCAAGCCATTGAGCGATTCGTTCGCCGCCGGCCTGCACCTGCCGACCTTCGGCTATTCGCGCGAGGCGCAAGCCCGCAGCCAACAGCTGATGCTGGCGATGTCCGAGCAGGCGCAGCAGTTGGATCGCTATCAGCGATTGATGCTCGATGCGAGCCGCCGTGCGGTGGAAAAACTTCAGTTGAAGCTCGCCGAGCACAGCGAGCCGGGGCGGCAGCTGAAATCGTTTCGCGAGATCTATGACACCTGGATCGATGCCGCCGAAGAGGGTTATGCCGAAGTGGCGCTCTCGGACGAGTTCCGCAGCGCCTACGGCGCGCTGGTCAATGCGCAGATGCGCGTGCGCCAGCATGTGCAGCAGGAGATCGAACGCAATACCGGCGGCGTCGGCATGCCGACCCGCACCGAACTCGACGCCGTGCATCACAAGCTGGCCGAACTCAAGCGCCGGGTCGCCGAGTTGGAACATGAAAGGGCGCTGGCCGCTGTGGTGCCCATCGAGCTGCCAGTTGAAGAGCCCATCGAAGTACCGCCGCAGCCGATCGGGCTTTCGCGCAAGGCGCGGCCGAAGTCCCGCAGGCGCGCAACCAAAGCCGAAGCCGAAGCCGGATCACCCGCAGCGGCGCCGCGCAGCAAACCGACGATGCGGCCGAAGCTGCGCATCGTCGCCGGTACCGATGCGCGCACGCCATCGCGCAAAAGCAACAAGCCGAAACCTCCAAAGCCGGTGGCTACGAAAAAAGCCGCTGCCACCAAGCCTGCCAAAGCGCGCAAGCAGCAGCCTGCCGAGTCCACCATCGCGCGCGGCAACGACGTAGTGATTGGCGGCAAGTTCTCCGATCGCCTTGCCGCCCTGCGCAAGGCTTCGCGCAAAAAACGCAAGGGAGCGCGCTGATCCATGGGCCCACTGAACTTCACCCCTGCCGATGCCCTGCGCGAGATCGGCAGGATGGGCGAGAAGCTTGCGCGCGGCGCGAGCGTGCTGCGCGAGGTCGAGGATGTCACCTACGGTGCTACCGAACGCGAGGCGGTCTGGCGCGACGGCAAGACGATCCTTTATCGATTCAAGGGCGAGCGTGCGCCCACTGCCAAGGTGCCGCTGCTGATTGTCTATGCATTGGTCAACCGGCCCTACATGGTCGACCTGCAAAGTGACCGTTCCATCGTGCAGGGGCTACTCGCGCGTGGCGAGGACATCTACATCATCGACTGGGGTTACCCGGATGCCTCCGATCGCTTCACCACCCTCGACGACTACATCAACGGCACCATCCGCCGCTGCGTAGAGGTGGTGGCAAAACGGCATCGACTCACCGCGATCAACCTGCTCGGTATCTGCCAGGGCGGCGCGTTCTCGCTGTGCTACACCGCGCTGCATCCAAAAACCGTGCGCAACCTGATCACCATGGTCACGCCAGTGGACTTCCACACCGCCGGCAACATGCTCTCGCACTGGACACAGGGCATGGACGTGGACCTGATGGTCGACACGCTCGGCAACGTGCCGGGCGATCTGATGAACTTTTGCTATCTCACCCTCAAGCCGTTCCGGTTGAACCTGCAGAAGTACATCGGCCTGATCGACATCCTCGACGACAAGACCGAGGTCGAGAACTTCCTGCGCATGGAGAAGTGGATCTTCGACTCACCCGACCAGGCCGGCGAGGCGTTCCGGCAGTTCATCAAGGATTTCTACCAGGGCAACAAGCTGGTCAAGGGCGGTCTGCAGATCGGCGGCCATGCGGTGGATCTGAAAACCATCACGCATCCGGTGCTGAACATCTTCGCCGAGCAGGATCATCTGGTGCCACCGGCATCGTCGCGCGCCATGCGCGAGGTGATCGGCAGCAAGGATTACAGCGAACTGGCCTTCAAAGGTGGCCACATCGGCATTTACGTGTCCGGCCGTTCGCAGCGCGAAGTGCCGCCGGCGATCCACGATTGGCTGCATGCGCGGGGCGGGTAGGGTGGTCAGCGGTCGTCGCGTCTCAATCTGATTGCGCTTTGTCGCGGCGCTGGAACGGGCCATCGCGCTTGGTGGGAAGCCGAATGTCCATCGGACTGCGTACAGCATGTCCCTCGCGGCTCAGCACATGGGTGTAGATCTGGGTCGTGCTGACGTCGGAGTGCCCCAGCAGTTCCTGCACCGTACGAATATCGTAGCCCGCTTCCAGAAGATGGGTTGCGAACGAGTGTCGGAAGGTGTGGCAGGAGGCGGGTTTGCGAATCCGCGAGCGCTGCAGCGCGCGGTGTACGGCGCGCTGCAGCAACTGTTCGTCGATGTGATGACGTCGCTCCATGCCACCGCGCGGATCAAGCGAGCGGTGCGCGGCCGGAAACACGTACTGCCATCCCTGTTCCGATGCGGCGTTCGGATACTTGCGTGCAAGCGCATTCGGCAGCCAGACCCGGCCGAATCCACCAGCCAGGTCGGCAGCGTGCAGGCGCAACGCTTCTTCGATCTGCAGCCGCAATGGTTCGACCAGCAGTTCTGGCAGCATCGTGATCCGGTCCTTCGCGCCTTTGCCGTCGCGGATCACGAGCAGGCCGCGTTCGAAGTCCACGTCCTTGACCCGCAGTCGAACGCATTCCATCAGGCGCATCCCGGTGCCGTACAGCAGGCTCGCCATCAGCCAACTGCGTCCGATCATGGTGTCAAGAACCAGCATCACCTCGTTCTGGGTGAACACCACCGGCAACTTGCGCGGCCGCTTGGCACGCTGGATGTTCTCCATCCACTCGAGCTTGGTGCCGAGCACCTCGCGATACAGGAACAGCAGCGCACTCAAGGCCTGATTCTGAGTGGCGGGCGCGACGTTGTCGCGACTTGCCAGCATAGTGAGGAAGGTTTCGACCTCGACCGCACCGAGCTCCCGCGGATGGCGCCGCCCGTTGGCTTTGACGAAGCGGCGAATCCAGCCGACGTACGCCTCTTCGGTGCGGATACTCATGCCCAGCCGCCGAATCCGATCGCGAACAACCTGCAGCAGGCCGGGCGGCTTGGGCAGCCGCAGCGCAGTGGCCACGGCCGGGGTATGGGGTGCCGCATCTGGCGTGGGCCCCCTGTTCCCGCGCTGGCGCGGCGTGTCATCCATGACGTACTCCCCACGGCGCAAGCGCGCCAACCTGAACGAATCGCTCGGAGCCAGATTAGGCGTCAGTTTTGTGAAGGTCTATAGGAAGAACCCCATGATTCGTGTAAGAAAACGGCTTGACGACCACCGCCTCCCTATTCAATATGGCCTACATTCGGGACCCCATTGTGGGGTCAAGTAGTCGTTAGACATCAACGTTGAAGAGCAAGTCTTGCTCTCGCTTCAGCAAGTCGTGTGCAATAAGCAATGCTTCGCCAGCGTGGGCTTCGGGTTCCATGAGTGTTGCGGACCGATCGCCTCGGGCCGCACTCCGCGGCGAAGTC
>JBBRFN010000102.1:0-10077 GCA_038224265.1 Lysobacterales bacterium | reverse complement strand
CGATGCCGCCGAGCACCGCGGGCGAGCCGTCGTTGCCCGGCGTCGCGCAGTCGCTGGGCGTGACCTGGCCGATGGCGGTGCCCGCGCTCGCCACCATGACGGCGACTGCGGCGGACAGCAGGTAGGGGCGACAACGAAGCGACATGCGAGACCCTGAGCGAACGCAGCAGGGTTCGAGTATAGGGACTGCACCCACCCAACGCAGCGCGCGACGCGGTGTTTTACGATCCGGGCCGGCGTCATGATCTGGTCGGGCTGCCGGTCCCGAGCGGCCGACCAGCGGCGGGGCCGGCGACGTCGCGGGGCCGATCCAGGCACCAACGCACATTCATTTGCCGCTCATGGGCCCATGGCCGACAATCACGGTCTCAGCCCGGAGCATGGCCATGACCGAACGCGAATCGATGGAATACGACGTGGTGACCGTGGGCGCCGGTCCATCGGGCCTTGCGTTCGCGATCAAGCTCAAGCAGCTCGACCCCGCAATCCGCGTCTGCGTGATCGAGAAATCCTCGAGCATCGGCGCCCACATCCTGTCCGGGGCGGTGATCGAGCCCGGCCCACTGGATGAGCTGCTGCCCGAATGGCGCAAGGCGCCGCCGCCGATCTGCGTGCCTGCCGCACGCGACGAGTTCTACCTGCTGACGCGCGCCAAGCACTACAAGCTGCCGACGCCGCCGCAGATGAACAATCTCGGCAACTTCATCGTTTCGCTGGGCGCACTGTGCGCCTGGCTGGCGCCGCAGGCCGAAGCGCTGGGGGTGGAGATCTACCCCGGCTTCGCGGCCAGCGAAACCCTTTTCGACGAGCGTGGCGCGGTGTGCGGTGTGCGTATCGGCGACATGGGCGTGGCCAAGGACGGCAGCCACAAGCCAGCCTACACGCAGGGCATCGACATCAAGGCGCCGATTACCGTGTTCGCCGAAGGCGCGCGCGGGCATCTGGCCAAGCAACTGGTCAAGCGCTACGAACTGGACCGCTTCGCCGATCCGCAGGCGTACTCGATCGGCATCAAGGAGCTGTGGCAAGTGCCGGCAGGTCGCAGCGAACCGGGTCGCATCATCCATACCATCGGCTGGCCGGCCGACAGCGCAACCTATGGCGGCAGCTTCATCTACCACCTCGACCGCGATCGCATCGCCATCGGCTATGTGGCCGGGCTCGACTATGGCGATCCCAACCTCGCGCCTTACGAGCTGTTCCAGCAGTTCAAGCACCACCCGCTGGTCAAGCCGCAGCTCGAAGGCGGAAGCATACTTTCCGCCGGCGCGCGCGCACTGGCCGCCGGCGGCTGGCAATCGCTGCCGCAGGTCGAGATGCCCGGCGCGCTGCTGATCGGCGATGACGCCGGCACCCTCAACGTGCCCAAGATCAAGGGCGTGCACCAGGCCATGCGCGGCGGCATGCTCGCCGCGCAGCACCTGGTGCGCACGCGCAGCGTGGTCGGCTGGGACGCAGCACTGCGCAACTCGGTCGTCGCCAGCGAGCTGCGCAAGGTGCGCAACATCAAGCCCGGGTTCAAGAACGGAATGTGGTTCGGGCTGGGCAATGCAGCGTGGGAAACGCTCACCGCCGGGCACTCGCCATGGACCCTGCGCAATCGCGTGGCCGATTACGCGCGGCTGCAAGAAACCGAGCAGTATCTGGTGCCGGATCGCGGCTTCGTCGAGCGCACATTGCCACCGCGCGACCGCCTGGCCGGGGTCTACTTCGCCGCCACCGAACACGACGAAGACCAGCCGGTGCACCTGCAGGTTGCCGACACCACCATCTGCATCGACCGCTGTGCGAAGGAATTCAACAATCCCTGCACGCGCTTCTGTCCAGCGGGCGTTTACGAGATGGTCGACGATGCCGGCGGCAAGCGCCTGCAGATCAACGCCGCCAACTGCGTGCACTGCAAGACCTGCGACATCAAGGACCCGTACCAGATCATCAACTGGGTCACGCCCGAGGGCGGCGCGGGGCCGAACTACCAGAACCTGTAAGCCGGCGGGAGTTGCTGCACGAATCCCGCTGAGCGGGGCAGCGGTGCCGTTCTGGCGTTTGCGCTCGCGCGCAACGGCACCGCGCAGCCGCGCAACGCCGAAACCCGCGTTTGCAATCCCGCGTGGGAGGCGCGAGCACGGCGCCACAGCTTCGGGCGCGCTCAGTGGAGGGAATCATGAAGAACTGTCGATTCAGTCGCCCGGACACATCACTTGACGTGCCGCGACGCGGATATGGCCGTACATTTCGCGCGCCATGAAACGCATCGCACTAGCCACCTCCGCCGACGCCCTGCCGCTCGACGACGACATGCCGCCGCTGCTGGCCGCATGCGCCGCCGCGGGCCTGGACGCCACGCCGGTCTGTTGGGACGACAGCAACGCGCGATGGGGCGAGTATGCCGCCGTGCTGCTGCGCTCGACCTGGGACTATGTGCCGCGCCTGCACAGCTTCCTGTTGTGGGCAGAGGCAGTTTCGCGCCAGACCCAACTGTTCAATCCACGCGAACTGGTGCGCTGGAGCAGCGACAAACACTATCTCGCCGACCTGGCACGCGCCGGCGTGCCGGTGGTGCCGACGCACTTCGTGGAGCCCGGCGAGGATGCGCGCGCAGCGCTGGAGGTGGCCCTCGGTGGCCGCTTCAGCACCGGCGCGCATGCCGGCTTCGATGAGTTCGTCGCCAAGCCCGCCGTGGGCGCAGGCTCGCGCGATGCGCTGCGGCTGCACCGACGCGAGACCGAGCGCGCACGCCTGCATGTCGAGCGCCTGCTGTCGTCCGGCCGCAGCGTATTGCTGCAGCCTTACCTGCCCGCGGTCGACGACTACGGCGAGACCGCGGCGATCTACATCGACGGTCGGTTCAGCCACGCGATCCGCAAGGGACCGCTGCTGCGAGCCGGCGCCGATCCGGTGGCGGGCCTGTTCGCTGCCGAAGACATCCGACCGCGCGAGTTGAGCCGCGACGAGGGCCGAGTGGCAAAACTCGCCTTCAACGCCATCCCGGGCGAGCCGCCGCTGTACGCGCGCATCGACATGCTGCGCGGCGTCGACGGGATGCCGCTGCTGCTGGAACTCGAAATGGTCGAGCCGTCCCTGTTTTTTGCCCAGGACGATGGCTCGGCCATGCGCCTGGCCTTGGCGCTACGCGAGCGGCTGGGCGGCTGAGACGCAACTGGCCCGCTCAAGGGGCGGATTCTGCGAAAGGTGCGCCGTCGACGGCCGGTCCGTACAATCGGGAGCCTGAGCTCTCGATCGCACCGGATCCCGCATGAAAATTCTCGTCGCCTACAAGCGTGTGGTGGACTACAACGTCCGCATCCAGGTCAAGCCCGACGGCTCTGGCGTGGTCACCGAGGGCGTCAAGCTGTCGGCCAATCCGTTCGACGACATCGCGCTGGAAGAGGCGCTGCGCCTGCGCGAGAAGGGTGTGGCCACCGAGGTCATCGTCGCCACCATCGCGCCCGCCGACGCCCAGGCGCATCTGCGCAACGGACTGGCCATGGGCGCCAATCGCGCCATCCACGTGGTCGTCGACAAGCCGATCCAGCCGCTGACCGCCGCGCGCGTCCTGCTCAAGCTCATCGAGAAAGAGCAGCCGCAGCTGGTGATCCTCGGCAAGCAGGCGATCGACGACGACTGCTCGCAAACCGGTCAGATGCTCGCGGCACTGTGGGGCCGACCGCAGGCGACGTTCGCCTCCAAAGTCGAGGTCGAAGGCAACATCGCGCGGGTGACGCGCGAGATCGACGCCGGCCTGGAAACCATCGAGATCGACCTGCCGGCGGTGATCACGGTGGACCTGCGCCTCAACGAGCCGCGCTTCATCAAGCTGCCCGACATCATGAAGGCGAAGTCCAAGCCGATGCAGAGCATCGCCTTCGACACGCTCGGCGTCGACAGCGGCGACCACCACGAAGTCACCGCGTATGCGCCGCCGCCCAAGCGCAGCAAGGGCGTGATGGTGAAAGACGTGCCCGAGTTGGTGGCGGCGTTGAAGGCGAAGGGATTGCTTTAGAGGGCCCAGGGCACAGGGCACAGGGCCCAATAAGCGCAGGGTCCCCCTGCTGGGCCCTGAGCCCTGGGCCCTGATCGAAAACCATGCACCGAAACGAGCGCACCCAAATGACCAAGATCCTGATCGTCGCCGAGCACGCCCACGGCAAGCTCAACAGCAGCACGGCCAAGTGCGTCACGGCCGCGCGCCAGATGGCGCCGGGAGCCATCGAGATCCTGGTGCTGGCGGACGATCCAGCCGCGGTCGCTGCCCAGGCGGCGGCCGTGGAGGGAGTAACCGGGGTGCTGACCATCGCGCATGCGGCAAACGCGCATCCGCTGGCGCATGTGCTGGCGCCGCAGATCGTTGCCGCCGCCACCGCGCACACCCACGTGCTCGGCCCGTCGACGACCTTCGGCAAGGACCTGATGCCGGTGGTCGCCGCGCTGCTTGGCGAAGCGATGGTCTCGGACGTCATGAAAGTGGTCGATGCGCAGACCTTTCAGCGACCGATCTACGCGGGCAATGCGATCATCACCGTCAAGGTTCCCGCCGCGCGCAAGGTGATCGCCACGGTGCGCAACGCCTCGTTTGCGGCTGCCGGCAGCCAGCCGGCGGTCGCTATCGCGGCAATCGAAAGCAATGTCGCCCTGCCCTCGCACACGCGCTTTGTCGCGCTGCAGGCCGGTGCTTCGGATCGTCCGGACCTGCAAAGCGCCAGACGCGTGGTGTCAGGCGGTCGCGCGCTGGGCTCGGCGGATGCGTTCAAGATCATCTACGAGCTGGCCGACACGCTCGGTGCCGGCGTGGGCGCATCGCGCGCCGCGGTCGATGCCGGCTACGTGCCCTCCGACATGCAGGTCGGGCAGACCGGCAAGATCATCGCGCCGGAGCTGTACGTGGCCATCGGCATCTCGGGCGCGATCCAGCACCTGACCGGGATCAAGGACGCCGGCACCATCGTTGCGATCAACAAGGACGGCGAGGCGCCGATCTTCGAGGTCGCCGACATCGGACTGGTCGGCGATCTGTTCAAGATCGTGCCGGAATTGAAACAGGCGCTGGGCTGAGCGTCGGCCTGCGGCGTCGAAACCTCCCGGCAACCGACCGATTCGGCGGCATTTGCCGCAATGCGCGGGACCACCGGCAGCCAGCGGCCTTCCGGCAAACGGGAGTTCAGCCCAGCCAACGGCGCAGCAACGACCCCACGCGCATCTGGACGATCGGACGACTGGCCCCGCACGCGGCATTTGGCTAACGTACTGTCCCCGCGCACTGTTTCGGGGCGGCAGGGATTGGAATGAACGATTTGCGCCCATTGTGGGAACCCGGCCGCGAACGCGTCGAACGCGCCAACATGTCGCGCATGATCAAGTTCGTGGCCCAGCAATACGACGCGCAGGTCGAGTCGTGGGCCGATCTGTACGACTGGTCGATCCGCTTTCCCGAGCGTTTCTGGCTTTGCGTGTGGGATTTTTGCGGGATCCGCGCCAGCGGCGAGCGCGAGCCGGTACTGGTCGACGGCGAGCGCATGCCGGGTGCACGCTGGTTTCCGAATGTGCGGCTGAACTTCGCGCAGAACCTGCTGCGCCATCGCGATGATCGCACGGCGTTGGTGTTCCGCGGCGAAGCTGGACACTCCAGCGAGCTCAGCTACGCCCAGTTGCACGAGCAGGTCAGCCGTTTGCAGCAGGCGCTCGCGGCAGCCGGGGTCGGCGTCGGCGATCGGGTCGCGGGATTCATGCCGAACCTGCCGCAGACGGTGGTCGCGATGCTCGCCACCACCTCGCTGGGCGCGGTCTGGTCATCGTGCTCGCCTGATTTCGGCATCAATGGCGTGGTCGACCGTTTCGGCCAAATCGAACCCAAGGTGCTGTTCACGGCGGCCAGCTACGCCTATGGCGGCAAGTCGTTCGACTGCCTGGACAAGGTCGCCGGCATCATGGCAAAGATCCCGGCCATCCAGAAGGTGGTGGTGGTGCCGTATCTGGAGCGACCCGCGTCGGTGGCGCAGGTGCCCAAGGCCGTACAGCTGGATGATTTCATCGCCCCATTCGAGGCCAGGGCCGTGGCCTACGAGTCCCTGCCTTTCGATCACCCGCTCTACATCATGTATTCATCGGGCACCACCGGCGTGCCCAAGTGCATCGTGCATGGCGCTGGCGGCACGCTGATCCAGCACCTGAAGGAACACGTGCTGCATTGCGACCTCAAGCGCGAGGACCGGATCTTTTTCTACACCACCTGCGGCTGGATGATGTGGAACTGGCTGGTGTCGGCGCTGGCGGTCGGTGCGACCGTGGTGTTGTACGACGGCTCGCCTTCGCATCCGGACGGCAACCGGCTGTTCGATCTCGCCGACGAGGTCGGGATCAGCGTCTTCGGCACCAGCGCCAAGTGGCTCGCGGCGATCGAAAAAGCCGGCATCGTGCCGCGCGAAAGCCACAAACTGCTGGCGCTGCGCACGGTGCTGTCGACCGGCTCGCCGCTGGCGCCGGAAGGCTTCGAATACGTTTACCGCGACATCAAGGATCGCGTGATGCTGTCGTCGATTTCCGGCGGTACCGATATCATTTCGTGCTTCGCGCTGGGCAATCCGCTGCTGCCGGTGTTCAAGGGCGAGATCCAGTGCCGCGGCCTCGGCATGAAGGTCGAGATGCTCGATGAAAACGGCAAGCCGGTGCGCGAGCAACCCGGCGAGCTGTCCTGCTCGGCGCCATTTCCGTGCATGCCGATCGGCTTCTGGAACGACCCCGATGGCCGCAAATACCACGACGCATACTTCGCGCGGGTGCCAAACACCTGGTGCCACGGCGACTTCGCGGTGCTCACCGACCACGACGGCGTGATCATCCACGGCCGCTCCGATGCCACCCTCAATCCGGGCGGTGTGCGCATCGGCACGGCCGAGATCTACCGCCAGGTCGAACGCGTGCCCGAGGTGCTGGAGTCGCTGTGCATCGGCCAGGACTGGGAGGGCGACGTGCGCGTGGTGCTGTTCGTTCGCCTGCGCGAGGGCGTGGCGCTGGACGACCTGCTGAAAAAGCGCATCGCCAAGGCGATCCGCGACAACACCACCCCGCGCCACGTGCCGGCGAAGATCATCGCGGTATCGGATATCCCGCGCACGATCTCGGGCAAGATCACCGAGCTTGCGGTGCGCAACATCGTGCACGGCCGACCGGTGAAGAACACCGACGCGCTGGCCAACCCCGCCAGCCTCGAGCTCTATCGCGACCTGGCCGAATTGCAGACCTGAGGCCAGCTGCGCCGATTCAACTGGCCGCGCGCGACGATCTGCCCGCCGTGTGGTTGCCGCGCGCGACGCTCAGTCCGACTTCACCGGCAGCGCGGGTGCGGCGATGTCCTGTTTGACGCGCATTACCTGTTGCGGGTACGGGATCTCGATTCCGGCGGCATCCAGCGCTTGCTTGATCGCGGCCAGCAGTTCGCTTTGCGCGGCCATCACATCGCTGGTATTGACCCAAGGTCGCACCGCCAGATCGACGCCGCTGGCCGCGAAGCGCTGCACCAGCAATTGCGGCTCGCGCGTCTTCAACACGCGCGGATGCGCATCGAGCACCTCGCGGATCACCTGCAGCGCGCGCACCGGGTCGCCCTCGTAGGCCACCGAGACCGGCAGGTCCAGGCGGCGCTCGCTGCGCGCGTTGAAGTTGACGATCGGCTGGTTCATCACCTGCGCGTTGGGTACCGTGATCACGCGGTTGTCGAGCGTGACCAGCACTGTGCGCAGCAGGTCGACGCGCTCCACGGTGCCGGCCTGACCGCCGACGTCGACGTAGTCGCCGGCGCGGAATGGGCGCGCGATCACCAGCAGAACGCCGGAAGCGATGTTCGACAGCGACTCGCGCAGCGCAAGTCCGATCGCGAGCCCGGCAGCGCCAAGCGCGGCCAGCATCGACGCGGTCGGCACGCCGAGCCGATCCAGCGCGCCGACGATCACGATGATCAGCAGCCCGATCCGCACCGTGCTGCGCAGGAAGTTGCCCAGCACCGCATCGCCACCGCGCCGCGCTACCGCGCGCGCGACCAGCCTGCCCAGCCAGCTGGCCAGCCACATGCCGATCAGCAGGATCGCCAGCGCGGTAACCACGCGCGCGCCCCAATGTGCGGCATCGGCGCGCCACATGTCGAAGTAGATCAGTTCGAGAAACTCGTTCATGCCGTTATTCTTGCCGCATCGGCTGCGGACATCCAGCGTGGCCGCAGCTGCTACAGGCTACCCATGCCTTCGGCCACGCCTTCCGCACCCACGCGCAGCATGCGCAGGGTGTTGGTCGATCCGCGCTGTTCCATGTGATCGCCCGAGGTGATCATCACGCGGTCGCCGAGCGCGAGATTGCCGCTGTCGAACAGCTGCTTGATCGCCACCCGCGCGGCCTGCGCCGGCGGCAGGCCACGGCTGTCGAAGGCGATCGGAAACACATCGCGCATCATCGCCATCCGGCGCCGCGCGCCGTCGTGCCGCGACAGCGCATAGATCGACGCGGTGCTGCGAAAGCGCGACAACCAGCGCGCGGTGCTGCCGGATTCGGTCAGCGCAAGAATCGCGCGCACCTCGATATGTTCGGCGAGGAACATGGTGGCCATCGCGATCGCCTGGTCGACCCGCTGCAGGTTGCGCGGCGCGGCTTCGAAGTCGGTGTCCATGCGGAACTGGCGCTCGGCACCGAGGCAGATGCGCGACATCGCCTCCACCGCTTTCTGCGGATAGCTGCCTGCCGCAGTCTCCTGCGACAGCATCACCGCGTCGGTGCCGTCGATCACGGAGTTGGCCACATCGAGTACCTCGGCGCGGGTCGGAATCGGCGAGTCGACCATCGACTGCAGCATCTGGGTGGCGGTGATCACCAACTTGTTGCGGGCCAGCGACTCGCGGATGATCTTCTTTTGCAGGCCGGGCAGCTCGGCATCGCCGATCTCGACCCCGAGATCGCCGCGCGCGACCATCACCGCATCGGAAGCGTCGATGATCTCGGCGAGGTTTTCGATCGCCTCGGTGCGTTCGATCTTGGCGACCAAGTGCGCGGTGGAGCCTGCCGCTACCGCCAGTGCGCGCGTCTCGTGCATGTCGGCTGCCGAGCGGCAGAACGACACCGCAATGAAGTCCACGCCCAGTTCGGCGGCAGTGACGATATCGACCCGATCCTTGTCGGTGAGCGCACCCAGCGACAGACCACCACCGAGGCGATTGAGCCCCTTGCGATCCGACAGCTTGCCGCTGGTCAGCACCGTGGTGCGGATCGCCGAGCCTTTGACCGCATCGACGCGCAGCGCGATCAATCCGTCATCGAGCAACAGGGTGTCGCCAGCTTTCACGTCGCCGGGCAGGCCCAGATAGCTGCAACCCACCGCATCGGAATCGCCGGGCGGCGCATCGACGCGGCAGTCGAGCGTGAACGCCTGATCGGCGGCCAGCATGACCCTGCCCTCGGCGAACTTCTCGATCCGGATCTTCGGTCCGCCGAGGTCGGCCAATACGCCGATCTCGCGCCCAAGGCGGTGCGCGATCGAGCGCACCCGCGCGACCCGCTGCGCGTGGTGGGCCTTGTCGCCGTGCGAGAAGTTCAGCCGCACCACGTCGACACCGGCGCCGAGCACACCCTCCAGCGAGCCGGGCGCATCGGTGGCAGGTCCAAGGGTGGCGATGATCTTGGTGCGGCGCGGGACTGAGCTCATGCGGGCGGATTTCTTGCGGCCAGTGCGGAAACTAGCATGCAAAGATTGAATGGCTGGGGATGGCCGCACTTGGGGGTGCCGCCATGGCAGCACTTGTGGGAGCTGCCAGTGCAGCGACCGGAGTCGCGGCCGCAGTGGAGGCTGCAGTCGCCGGCTTGCCGGCTCCCACAGATTTCATTGCATGACCAGCCATGGCAGGAGTTCCACCTTGTGGGAGCTGCCATGGCAGCGACCGGAGTCGCGGCTGTAGTGGAGGCTGCAGTCGCCGGCCTGCCGGCTCCCGCAGATTTCATTGCATGACCAGCCATGGCAGGACTTCCACCTTGTGGGAGCTGCCAGTGCAGCGACCGGAGTCGCGGCCGCAGTGGAGGCTGCAGTCGCCGGCTTGCCGGCTC
>JBBRFN010000101.1:0-10115 GCA_038224265.1 Lysobacterales bacterium | reverse complement strand
GCTGCCTTCGACGCCGCGGATGCGCGCGCGCGCACGATTGATCGACTGGAACACGATCGCGCCCTGCGCGTTGGTGCCGAGGTTCGCGCGCGTCTCGATCAGGTTGCGGTAGCGGTTGTCGAAGGCCGACAGGCGCCACTGTGCGTGCTCGCCCTCGTGGTTCCAGCCGATCTCGATGCCGCGCGAACGCTCCGGCTCGAGGCCGGGATTGGGCAACACCACGTAGTTGAACTGTGGCAGCACCAGGCCGATGTTGACGTCGGAAAACGGCGGCGCACGGAACCCTTCCGCCCACGCCAGCCACAGGCGGTCGTCCGCGGCGACGTCCCAGCGCAGGCCGAGCTTCGGCGTGGCCCGGCTGTCGCGCGAGTCGCTGACCGGCTGGGTGGGAAAATCCTCGCGAAACAACGGGTCGGGCCGCGCATCGACCCGGAAGCGGTCCCAGCGCACACCGGCAAGCAGCGACCACGGCGTCGTGTCGAAACGCATCTCGCCGGACGCAAACAACGCCTCGCTGCGCAGGACCGAATTCGGGAAGTCGCGCACCGGCAGACGTTCGCCAAGGATCACGTTCGTCACCGCACCAGTTGCAAGGTTGGTCTCGGTGCCGTCGCGGTGCTCCTTGACCCGGGTGCGCGACAGTTCCACCCCGTATACCCAGTCGTGACTGGCACCGAGACCCTCGCCGCTGCTGCGCGCGATGGCCTGCACGCCGTGCTGCCACTGCGCAAGATCGAACGAGCGCTCGCGCAGCGTCGGAAAGCGCGCGGCCGGCGGCGCCGCGCGACGCTTCTGGGTGCTGTCCTGCGCGGTGCGCGAACCCTGCCAGTAGGCGCGCAGCTCAAACTCGTCCATCCACGCCGTGGGCGCGGGGAAAAACAGGCTCGCCAGCGCGCGCGCGCGCGTTTCGCGGTCGTCGGCGAGCAGCGATTCGGTGGTGCTGAACTGGCCCGGGCCGTTGGCCAGCGAGCGCACGTCGACATCGGCCTGGTTGACATAGCGCTCCAGCGACAACGCGCCACGCACCGCGTCGAAATCCGTGGTCCACTTGGCAAGTGCACTGCGTCGATGGGTGGCGGCCGGGTTGGCAGCCGGCGCGCCCGACTTAGGCTGATTCTGCGTCTGCTCGCCGCGGCGCTCGCCGAGGGCAAGCAACGCGCCGTGAACCGATCCCTGCCACGCACCGAGTGCCGAGGTCTTCCACGCCGCGTCGCGGCCGGACCAGCCAGCGCGGAACTCGCCAGCCACACCCTCGCCCTTGATAAGGTCCGTCGGCGCGCGGGTCGCGAAGGCGACGATGCCGCCCAAGGCGTCCGAGCCGTAAAGCGCAGAAGCCGGCCCGCGCAGGATCTCCAGTCGCTGCATGAACTCCGGATCGATCTGGTCGCGCCCGGCGTTGGAGAAGCTGCCCACCGTGAATGCGTCTGGCAGCGGTACGCCGTCGACCCGCACGGCGACCCGGTTGCCCTGCACGCCACGCACGTTGAAACCATCCACGCCGAAGCGCGCGGGATCGGCGCTGACCCGCACGCCCGGCTCGTAACGCACCAGGTCGCGAATGTCCTGCGCCTGCAGGCGCTCGATCTGCGGTCGGTCGATCACCGACACGGTGCCTGCGACCTCCTCGCTTGGCTGCACGCGACGCGCAGCGACCACGATCCAGGCTGGCAGGAGGGTGGCGTCATCGACCGCGGTCGATGACTGCGGGCCCGCATCCGCCATCGCGCTGCCGGCTGACGCCGCCAGCACGACCACTGAAATCCACGTGCTTGCAATCACTTGCTGCCAGTCCATTGGGAATGCCTGCACGCAAGGTAGCGGATGCGAGCGTTGCTCCTTGTTGACCGAGGTCAAGCCCATGCGGGGCATCTGCGCGCATCCTGCGTGCGCGTGACATAGATCAAGGCGGACTTCGAGCAAGGAATCGCAAGCTGTTGGCAACACTGGTGCCCGTGACGAACCGGCTTGGGCACCGGCCCAGTCTCCACTTCAGATGCAAGGGGAAACACGCATGAGACCCTGGACCCAAATAGTTGCCGTTGTTGTGCTCGGCATCGGCGTCGGCGGTGCTGCCGTCGCCGACGACACAGTCAACGAGCGCGTTCCCAAGCAGGGACTCGACGTCGGCAAGGCCGCCTTCCTCGCCAACTGCGCGGCCTGCCATCAACCTGAAGGCACTGGCCTGCCCGGCGCCTTCCCGCCGCTGGCAGGATCCGACTGGCTCAAGAACAATTCGCGCGACAAGGTGCTCGCCTCGATCCTGCAAGGCATCAGCGGCGAGATCACGGTCAACGGCGTGAAGTACAACAACGTGATGCCGGCGATGAGCCACTTGAGCGATGCCGACATCGCGGCCATCACCACGTTCATCTATGCCTCATGGGGCAACGATGGCGACCAAGTGAAGACCGATGACGTGACCGCCGCGCGCAAGGCGCTGGCGGTGTCCAGCGACCCCGCGCAGGGCGAACGCCATCCGGGCACCAAGGAAGGCGTGATGAAGTACCAAGGCGCGCCCTCGGCGGTCGTCGCCAGCGACGTCGACATGATCGTCAATCCCGACGCGCCACCGCTGAGCAAGGCCGAGTTCCTGCGCGCCACGGAGATCTTCTTCGAGCGCTGCGCCGGCTGCCACGGCGTGCTGCGCAAGGGGGCCACCGGCAAGCCGCTGACGCCCGACATCACCCGCGCCAAGGGCACGCAGTATCTCGAGGCCCTGATCAACTTCGGCTCGCCCGCCGGCATGCCGAACTGGGGCAGCTCGGGCGAGTTGACCAAGGACGAGGTCAACATGATGGCGCGCTTCCTGCAGCACGATCCGCCGAATCCGCCGGAGTTTGGCATGCCGCAGATGCGCGATTCGTGGAAGGTCCACGTGCCGGTGGTGGATCGTCCGACCAAGCCGATGCACGCGCGCAACATCGACAACTTCTTCTCGGTCACCCTGCGCGATGCCGGCAAGATCGCGCTGATCGACGGCGACACCAAGCAGATCGTGACCATACTGCCTACCGGCTACGCGGTGCACATCTCGCGGCTGTCGCATTCGGGTCGGTATCTGTACGTAATCGGCCGTGATGCCAAGGTCGACTTGGTCGACCTGTGGATGGACCCGCCGGCGATTGTCGCCACGATCAAGGTCGGCCTCGAGGCGCGCTCGGTCGAGACCTCCAAGTACAAGGGCTACGAGGACAAGTACGCGATCGCCGGCGCCTACTGGCCGCCGCAGTTCGTCGTGATGGACGGCCCGACACTGGAGCCGCTGAAAATCGTCTCCACCCGCGGCACCACGGTCGACACGCAGGAATACCACCCGGAGCCGCGGGTTGCCGCGATCGTGGCCAGCTACGCGCACCCGGAGTTCATCGTCAACGTCAAGGAGACCGGGCGAATCCTGCTGGTCAACTACGCCGATCTCGAAAACATGCAGATCACCACGCTCAATGCCGCGCGCTTCCTGCACGATGGCGGCTGGGATTCCACCAAGCGCTACTTCCTGACCGCCGCCAACCAGTCGAACAAGATCGCAGTGGTGGACTCCAGGGAGCGCAAGATGGTCAGCCTGGTCGATGCGGAGAAGATCCCCCATCCCGGCCGCGGCGCTAACTTCGTGCACCCGGAATTCGGACCGGTATGGGCGACCTCGGCATTGGGCAGCGAAGACATCAGCCTGATCGGCACCGATCCGGACGGGCACCCGCAGCAGGCGTGGAAGCGCGTCGCGGTGCTCAAGGGCCAGGGCGGCGGCTCGCTGTTCATCAAGACCCACCCGAAGTCGACCAACCTGTGGGTCGACACGCCGCTCAATCCGGACCCGAAGATCAGCCAATCGGTGGCGGTGTTCGACACCCGCAACCTCGCTGCAGGTTACAAGGTGCTGCCGATCGCCGAGTGGGCACAACTGGGCCCTGGCCCGAAGCGCGTTGTGCAGCCGGAGTACAACAAGGCCGGCGACGAGGTGTGGTTCTCGGTCTGGAGCGGTGCGAAGGAAGAGAGCGCGATCGTGGTGGTCGACGACCGCACCCTGACGTTGAAGAAGGTCATCAAAGGCCCGGAGATCGTCACCCCGACGGGCAAGTTCAACGTGCACAACACGGTCGGGGACGTGTACTGATGCGCGCGCCGGTCTTCGACGGAAGCGCCTGACAATCCGAACAAGGCGGGGAGCCTAGAACCTCCCCGCCCGCAGATCTGCAATCGCCTGCTGGATTTCCTGCTGCGTGTTCATCACGAATGGGCCGTACTTCGCGACCGGGTCGCGCAGCGGGCGGCCGGCGATCAGCAATACGCGCGCAGGTCCGCCGTCGGCGGCGCTATCGATGCGCTCGCCGTCACCAAGCACCAAGTGAACGCGCAGAAGCGCATCGTCATGGCCATTCGCCGTGGCGAGCCGTTCAGACCCTGTCGAGAACCTCAGCACCCACGGCTAGACGGCAAGGCCTTTGCCGGCTTCCTCGACGGTCCGACCGTCCCTGATGTGATAAACGCGCTTGAAGGTCGGAATGATTTTCTCGTCGTGGGTCACGACGATGATGGCGGTGCGGTACTGCCTGGCCATCTGGTTGAGGATGCGCACGACGGCCAGTGCGCGCTCGCTGTCCAGGGGTGCTGTCGGTTCATCGGCCAGGATCACGGGGGGCTTGTTGGCCAATGCCCGCGCGATCGACACCCGTTGCTGTTCACCGCCCGACAGTTCCGAAGGCCAGGCCTTGGCGCGGTTGCCGACGTCGAGCGCATCAAGCAATTCCACCGCGCGCGCCCGGGCTTCGCCGTTGGGCCAACCGGCCAGCATCGGCAGCAGCGCGACGTTGTCGGTGACGTCCAGGAACGGGATCAGGTACGGCGCCTGGAAGACGAAGCCAATGCTGTCGCGCCGCAGCGCGCGCAGGTCAGGGATCTTCCAGCCGTCGTCGTAAATGGTCTCGCCGCCCAGCACCATGCGACCACCACTGGGTTCGATCACTGCGCCCAGGCATTTGAGCAAGGTGCTCTTGCCCGAGCCCGACGGCCCGATCAAACCGACCACCTCGCCCGGCGCCACCACCATGTTGACGTCTTTCAATGCGTCCACTGCGGTGTCGCCTTCGCCGTAGCGCTTGCGCAGGCCCTCGATGCGGATGCCCAGCTCCATGCACTCAGCCTCCGATGGCCGCGGCCGGGTCGACCTTCACCGCCGCCCGGATGGCCAGCGTGCTCGCGAGCGCGCAGATCAGCATTACCGCCACCAGCCCGCGCAAGGCATCGCCCGGCTCCAGAAGTACGTACTTTGGAAAGATCGGTGCCCAGGCAGAGGCTGCCACCTTGCCGACCACGAAACCGATCAGGCCCAGTCCAAGAGCCTGCTGCAGGATCATCCCTGCGATGGTGCGGTTGCGGGTACCGATCAACTTGAGCACCGCGATCTCGCGGATCTTGCCCAGGGTCATCGTGTAGATGATGAAGGCCACGATCGCCGCGCTGACGGCGGCCAGGATAATAAGGAACATGCCGATCTGCTTGGCCGAGGTGGCGATCAACTTGGCGACCAGGATGTCGTCCATCTGCGCGCGCGTATAGGCCTCGAGGTGCTTCCAGCGGCGGATCGGCTCGGCCACCGTCTCGGCGTCGAAGCCCGGCTTGACTTGCACCAACACCGAGTTGACGTTGCGGTTGCTGGCCTGCGAGGCAAGGATGGCCTCCAGCAGCCCGGGTACACCAGGCCGGTTCAGGATCGGGTTGGCGGCGGTGCGCGCGCGGTCGTTCAGGATGGCGTCGTTGTCCTTCAAGAACTGCGCTTCCTGCGCGTCCTTGAGCGGGATGAATACCATCGGGTCGCCGCCCGAAGACACCATGCGCCGCGTGAGGCCGACCACCGTGTAGTCGTGGCGGCGGATGCGAATGCGGTCGCCCAATTGGAATCCGGTCTTCACGTCAGCCACGGCCTCGTAGTGGCTGCGGGTGATGTGGCGGCCAGCGACAAGGTAGCCCGGTTCGCCGGGTTGACCGGGCTCGAAGCCCACCACCATCGCGCGCACTTCGGTCGTGCCACGGCGCACCTGCATCGTCAGGTAGGTGACGTTGGCGGCGCGCGCCACGCCGGGCAATCCGAGGATGGCGCGCACGGCGTCGTCGCGAATGCTGGAGGCTTCGGCGTAGGGCCCCTGGGTGTCTTGCTGAACCACCCACAGGTCGGCGTGGCTGTTGTCGAGCAAGCGGCGTGCGTCATCGATCATGCCCCGGTAGATGCCGGCCATGCTCAGCGTCACACCGATCAACAGGCCCAGGCCGATCCCGGTGAGCACGAACTTGCCCCAGGAGTGCGCGATGTCGCGGCCGGCCAGGTTGATCACGGCTTTGGCTCGACCAGGCTGGGAACCACCTTGATGCGACTGTCCGCCGTGAGCTCATTCTCGCTGTGCACGATGACCGGATCACCCGCCTGCAGGCCTTCCAGAACCTGCACGCGGCCGTCGAGGCCGGACTGACCCAGGCGCACCGGCACAAACCGCAAGCTGCTGCCTTCGGCCAGCCACACACCCGACGTATCGCCCTGGCGCTTTACGCTGGCGTTGGGCACCACCAAGGTCTCTGCGGTCGGCGCCAGGCTGACCGTCACCTCGGCCAGTTCGCCGATCGGCACGCCTGCAGGCAACCGCTGGAAACTGACCTGAGCGATCCGTTCTTCGGTCACGCTGTCGCTGACCGCTTCCAGCCGCGCCACCTGGCCGGGCAGCAGCAATGCCGGGTTGGAACGCAGTGCAATGGCTGCGCTGAGTCCGGCCGCCAGCCCCGCGGATCGGCCCTGGTCGAAACGCACCTTCACCCACAGCGATGCCGGGTCGATCAGCTTGACCACCGGTGCGCCCGCCACGACGGTGGAGCCCGGTTCGACATCGCGGCTGATCACTACACCGTCGGCCGGGGCCAGCAGTCGCACGCGGTCGCGCTGCTGGCGCAAGCCGCCACGCTCGGCGACCAGCCGTTGCACGTCCTGCCGCGCCGCAGCGAAGTTGGCCTCGGCGCCGATGACACCCGAGTCGGCGGAGGTCTGTTCCTGCAGCTTGGCCTCCAGCGCACCGGCGCTGATGAAGTTCTTCGCTGCCAGATCGACATAGCGCCGCGCATTGATGGCCGCCAACTCCTTCTTGGCCATGGCGTCCTTGCGCTGCGCGTCTGCGGCGACGGCGGCGCTGCCGGCGCGGGCGATGGCGGCATCCAACGCGGCCACGCGCTCGTCGATGTCGACGGGGTCCATTTCGGCGAGCAACTGACCCGCCTCGACCTTGTCACCGACATCGACCAGAACCCGCAGCACGCGACCGGCTGCGGTCGGCCCGATCAGGTAGGCGCGGCGCGCCTCCACCGTGCCGATGCCGAACACGGCCGGCTCCAGGCTCGCGGTTTCGGCCTTGTGGACCGTGACGCGGGTGGGTGCCAACGGTCCCGAACGCATGACGACGAAGGCCAGTGCCCCGATCAGCAAGACACCGAGCAGGCCCAGAGCGAGACGGCGCAACAGCGTGCGATCGATTTTCATGGAGCCTCGCAAATGCCACGGCGGTAGATGGCGAACACCAAATCGGCCTGCGTCCTCATCGACGCTGCATTGCCGGCCACCATCGACTGCATCACCAAGCCCTGGACGCTGCCGACGAACAGCGTCGCGGCCGCGTCGAGGTCGGTCTCGGGCGATACTTCGCCCCGACTTTCCAGCGCGTCCAGCAGGCGCCGCAACAGCTTGCGGTAGGCCTTGAGCAAGCTGCGTACCTCCTGCTTGATGGGCGAATCGGCAGCACGCTGCAACTCGCTGAAGATCAGGCGCGGTACGCCAGGATGGGCCAGCACGAACCCGATATGCGCCTTGAACACCGCATCGAGTGCGGCCATGGGTGAGGCCGATGCGCTGGCCGCCGCTTCCAGGGTGGACATCAACTGCTCACGCACCCAGCCCATAGTTGCCAACCAGATTGCATCCTTGCTGGGGAAATGTTTGAAGATGGCACCTTGGGACACCCCGACTGCGGCCGCGAGGTCGGTGGTTGTGATCAGGGATGGGCCCGTCTGGCTGGCGAGGCGCAACGCCGCCTTGACGATCTCCGCTTGACGTAGGTCGGTGGGCAATCTGGGGAGCCCGGATCTTGGTAAGTTATTCATCACTTACCATTGTGAACCGGGTCGAGGCTGTACGCAACCAGTCGCAATGACTTCAGCGTATCGTTCGGGCCGGCAGGTGTTCGGTTGCGCACAGACCTTTAGCCGCCGCTGCGCGCAGCATGACCGAAAACTGCATCAGAATCTGGCCATCCACTACGCGCATTCGGGCGAGTAGATACAGATCCGGCCTGAGTTCAGTGCGGATCTGGAATCTGGATCGTCGGCGGGTTTTATCGAATTCCGAGATCGACAGGTTTCGATCTTTGCTGCGCCGCTACGATGTCGATCGAGTCGTCGCATGGCGTGCCGCTCCAAGACTGCATGACGGCCATGGTCGCCTGCCTCTATGGGATGGAAGTCAAGATGAACACGTTCACGTTTCAAAGCTTGGTCACCGCGCTGGTTGCGACAGTCGCTGCGGTTACGCTTACCGGCCTTGCCGCACTACCGGCGCAAGCGCAGACTCACAACCATGATGCCACCACGCCGACCAAGCTGAGCCTCGATCAAGGTCGCAAGTGGACCACCGACGGGCCGTTGCGCGACGGCATGAACCGCATCCGCACTCTCGTCGAGCCGCAGCTTGCCGCAGCCCATGCCGGCAAGCTGAGCCCCGCGCAGTTCGCGGCGCTCGCCAGCCAAGTCGAGACCGAGGTCGGAGTTATCGTCAGCAACTGCAAGCTCGAGCCCAAGGCGGACGCGGTGCTGCATCTCGTCATCGGCGAGATCGGCGCCGGTACCGCCGGTATGGCTGGCAAGACCACCCAACTCCGCCCGGCGCAGGGCTTGGTGCAGGTCGCCAAGGCCATCAACGACTATGCCGGCCACTTCGACCATCCTGGCTTCAAGCCTATTCACAACGTTCGCTGAAGCCCACGAAAAGACAGATCGTGAAGTTCGCTATTCCGCCCCCTCTGTAGCAGGATCACGAAGCGCTGCACGAAGAACTGCGCCGCGCGCATCCGGGAACCGCCGCGATTGGATGGACGGGCGGTCGACGTTTGGCCCTAGCGTCTGGATGCGGGAGTTCAGGCCGGTAGCGGGTGGACCGCTCTGCGCACGCGATCGCCGACCTTCGACTCGGCGAGCCCGAGGTCGTACTCGGACTGCAAGTTGATCCAGGACTGCGGCGTAGTGCCGAAGTAGCGCCCGCGACGCGAGCGCTGCGGTCACGGAGCGTTTGCCGGCAATGAGTTCGTAGATGACGGGTGGCCGCAGTCCGGTGTCCATCGCGACGCGGCAGGCCGTCAAGCGGAGCAAGTCATGACGTGCTCCGCGAGCATCTCTCCGGGATGCAGGAGAAGCTGCGCGCATGCTTTCTGGACTCACAGGCAGATTCGGATGGGAGCGTGGAATCGTGGCTATTCGTGGTGCTTGCTGATCTCCGTGTCCGTTGCAGCCCGATCCGTCCAGTCGAACACGTCGCGCGAGATCATGCCGAGGCCGAACACCGCTGGCGCACTGTCACGCGCGCCGACTCAGAGCCGCCCAGCGTGCAGATCAGCCAGCGCCTGCTGGATCTCCTGCTGCGTATTCATCACGAACGGTCCGTACCGTGCCACCGGCTCGCGCAGCGGCCGTCCGGCCAGCAGCAGCACGCGGGCGGGCTCGCCGTCAGCTGCGATCTGAATGCGCTCGCCCTCGCCCAGCACGACCAGCACGCCGCGTTCGACGCGCAGCGCCTCGCTGGCCGCACCGATCCGCGCTGCACCTTCGAACACGTAGGCGAACGCGTGGTAGTCGCGTGGGGCCGCGTGCGTGAACCGGCCATCCGGCTGCAGATGCACATCCAGATACGTCGGATCGGTGGCCGCAGCGTCGATCGGCCCGCGCACGCCGGAGACCGCGCCGGCGATCACCTTGACGCGCACACCCGGCGCTGCATCCACCAGCGGAATCCGCTCGGGCGCGTACTCCTGATAGCGCGGCGCGGTCATCTTGTCGCGCGCGGGCAGGTTGATCCACAGCTGGAAGCCGCGCAT
>JBBRFN010000100.1:0-10127 GCA_038224265.1 Lysobacterales bacterium | reverse complement strand
CACGCCAGTTGGGGACAGGCATAGTTCTCGGCAGCAGAATCATGCCTGTCCTTGATTGCTTTCCGGCAGCAGAATCATGCCTGTCCTTGATTGCTCCCGGCAACAGAGAGTACGGCATGGTGCATGGCCGGTAGCACTTCGCGTGCGTACCGATCGCCTCGGCGAAACACTGCGTGCCGAACGCGGTGCCGCGCGAGCGGTCGACGCTCTCGCGAAGGTTCTGCTGCAGCATCGACCGATCGAGTCGCTGAATTCCGGCTGATCGCTGGTGGGCCCGGCCATTGCGGCCAACCGATGCTGATGCATACTGCCGATCGAACCTGTCGCCCCGGATGCCGAACCCGTGAAGACCCGCGCGCTACGTATGGCATTGCTACTCGCGGTGATGCTGGCATGCGGCGCATGCCATGCGCAGCCTGCGGCGACCGCCGAGATCGAAGCCGAGCCGGTGCGCCGGATCGGCGCGATGGCGAGCGCGCGGGCAGCGCATCAGGCGACGCGCCTGCCGTCGGGCAAGGTGCTGATTACCGGTGGCTGTACCGGGGAATGCGATGCGACGCTCGATGCGGTCGAAGTCTTCGATCCGCACACCTCGACGTTTGCGGCCGCCGCATCGATGACGGTGGGTCGCAACAGCCACGCTGCGATCGCTTTGGCCGACGGCAGGGTCGTGGTGTTCGGCGGTTGGAGCGGATCGGTGGCGACTGCCAGTGTCGAGATCTTCGATCCGACCGCGGGCACCTTCAGCGTGCTGCCGGATATGACGCAGGCGCGTGCGGTGCCGCAGGCCGCACTGCTCGCCGACGGCAGGGTGTTGATCACCGGCGGGCAGACCAGCGCGATGGCACCGATCGCCAGTGCCGAGCTGTTCGATCCGGTCGCACAGCAGTTCGCGGAAACCGGATCGATGCAGGTGTCGCGGATTGCGCACACCGCAACTTCGCTTGCGGATGGGCGCGTGCTGGTCGCAGGAGGTCTGCAGGCACGCCGCGGTGCGGTGCTGCGCGCGGCGGAAATCTACGATCCGGCCAGCGAGACGTTCACGCCAACGGGCGACATGAGCGCGCCGCGCTTCAAGCATGCCGCCGTGCGTCTCGGCGATGGAAGGGTGCTCATGATCGGTGGCGCCGGTGTCGACGACCGCGCGCAGCGCTATCGCAGCACCGAGATCTTCGATCCGGCAACGGGCACGTTTGCGCCGGGTCCGGATATGCAATCACAGCGCTACAAGTTGCCGGATGCGGCGGTGTTGTTGCTGTCGGGTGAGGTGTTGGTTGCAGGTGGTGCGGAACGTCCGGAGCGCTACGAACCGGGTGCGAATCGCTTCGTTGCATTGCGAGGGGCTTTGGACGGAGCGCAGGAATTCGCTACGGTGACGTTGTTGCACGATGGATCGGTGCTGGTCGCAGGTGGTTACGATGAGTACATCAGGACCAGTGCTGCGTCGTGGCGTGTGCGGTTGTCGGATTGAGTTCGACTTGGTGCCGATGGCTGTGAGTGAGCCGCGTGTCGGGTCGGCGCGGTGCCAGTGCGACGATCGGGACGTCTCGCGTGCTTGAGGATTCGGGCGAGGACGAAAGGCGCTGGGCACCCGCCTTCGCGGGTGCGACGATCGCGCCTCTTGGTGCGCCTTGCTTCCATCCGCATTTGCGGACGCAAGGATCGAAGCTTTGGAAGTCTCATCCGCGAAGCCCGTGAACGTCGCACCGCAAAGGCGGGTGCGACGAACGGTGGCCTCGCTGGCGCGATGTTCGAGTGTTTCGCGGGTGCGCCGATCAAGCGGGCTAGCGGGTTGATCGTGCTGGTACTTGGGCCTTGGCAGGTGCAGCGTCAGCCTGTGCCTTGCCGCTGAACTGCGCACCGCTGATGTCGGCGTCGGTCCAGCCGCGATCGAGATCGATGCCGGTGAGGTGCCACGTGTGTGCGTCGATGCGCAGCGGGCCGCGGACGCGTTCGTGGAAGCGGCTCGGCAGCAGATAGGGACCGACCTGGGTGTATTCGAGAAACGTCGTGTCGACGTGTGCGCCTTGGGTGGTCTCGAAGCCGTTGAGCGTCATGTGCACGCGGAACAGACGCGCGGTGTCGGCATCGATCCACAGCACGGCTTGATCGCTGGCGGCTTCGCCGAAGCCGGGCTCGATCGTGACCAGCAGGCGGCGATAGTCGCGGCCGTCTTCGCGCGCGTCGCGCATCCGGGCCCACGCCACGCCACGGTGGTGGAAGAACGACGGCCCGAAGTGGAACATCTGGAATGCATCGTTGGTCATCGCCGTGGCGCGCAGCTTGACCGGGTCGGTCTCCGGCTGGCCGTTGTAGTAGACGCTGATGCCAGCCGGCGTGCGCACGACCTGTTTGGTGCCCAGCGGGCCATCGTGGCGCACCGCATAGAGACCATCGCGCGGCCGATAACGCTCCTGCGATGTGACCCGGAACCCGGCATCGCTGACGATCGGCTGGATGCGCTGGATCAGCGCGTACCAATGACCATCCGTAGAGATGTTGATATCGCCCGGATACTCACGGATATCGCCGCCGTGCGCGGCCAGGCACTGATCGAACACCTGCTGTGCCGATAGGCCGTCGTCGAAGCGTGCGTCCGATCCGGCTTGCGGGAAGCTCGCACAGCCCGCCAGCAGGGCCAACACGATCAGCAGGCCAACCGATCGAAGGTGTCGCAGATGAGTTCCCATCCCACGAGCACAACCGACACCAGGTGAACGCGCCGTGTTCACAGGCTGCTTATGTCCCCGTAAACACCGCTTTGCGCTTGTCCAGAAACGCCTGCGCGCCCTCGCGCATGTCGTTGGTGGAGGCGCAAACCGCAAAGGCCTGGCTTTCGTAGTCGAGCGCCGTGTCGAGGCTGGCTTCGCCGGCGATCAGCACCGCGCCGAGGATGCCGCGCATCGCATGTGGTGCTGCGGCAGCGAGCTGGCCGGCGACCTTGGCGACTTCGGCATCGAGCGCATCGTTCGCGACCACGCGGTTGACGATGCCGAGCTCGAAGGCGCGCTGCGCACCGATCGGTGCGCCGAGCAGGGCGAGCTCCAGCGTTGCCGCGCGGCCTGCCAGTCGCAGCAGGCGCTGGGTACCGCCAAAGCCCGGCATGATGCCGAGATTGGCTTCCGGCAGACCCAGCCTGGCGCTGTCGGCGGCGATCCGCAGGCTGCAGGCCATTGCCAGCTCCAGTCCACCGCCGAGCGCGAAGCCGTTGACGCGGGCAATGCTTGGCTTGCCCAGTCGCTCGACTTCGCTCATCAGGGCCTGTCCATGACGCGAGAACGCCAACGCTTCGGTCGGTGTGGCGCTGGCGAATTCGGTGATGTCTGCGCCCGCGACGAAAGACTTGGCACCGCTGCCGGTGAGCACCACCACGCGCACGGCATCGTCTGCGCGCGCCTCGGCGAACGCTGCACGCAGCTCGGAGATGGTCTCGCGGTTGAGCGCGTTGAGCTTTTCCGGGCGATTGACGGTGAGGGTGCGGATGCCGCCGGCGTCGGCGACCAGCAGGTTTGGGAAAGCCATCGGAGGTCTCCTCGGAGGCGGGCAGGGCGGCGGATTCTATCTGCCAGCTGAACTTGTGGCCCGATTTGCGATCCATCGGGGGTGCCGGCGTGGCGGCTGGCGGGGCCCTTGGTTAGAATGGCGGGTCACCGGGCGCCGGTTGGTGCCGCCGCCGTAACGCATTGCTAACGAATACCCTCTGGAGATAACGCATGAGCTTTCGCTGGATGTTTGCCGTACTCGCGCTTGCCGGCGCCACCGCGGCGCACGCGCAGGGTGGCACTACTGCCGCCGCGCCGGCGCCCGCTGCCGCCGCTGCACAGCCGGTCGACCGCAACAAGGTCAGCTATGCGATCGGCTACGAGATCGGCCGCGACTTCATCGAAAAGAAGATGGATGTCGACCTCGCCACCGTGATCCGCGCGATCCAGGACGGTTACGCCAAGCGCAACCCGACCGTGCCGGAAGAACAGATGCGCGAAGCGCTCGGCGTGATGCGCGAGAAGATGATCGGCGAGGCGCGGGTCAAGTTCGAAGCGCTGGCGCGCGAGAACAAGGTCAAGAGCGACAAGTTCATGGCCGAGAACAAGTCCAAGAAAGGCATCGTGGTGCTGCCCTCGGGCATCCAGTACCGCGTGATCGAAGATGGCACCGGCAAGCGTGCCACGCCGACCGCCGAGGTGACCGTGCACTACCGCGGCTCGCTGTCCTCGGGTCTGGAGTTCGACAGCTCGTTTGCGCGCGGCCAGCCGGCCAGCTTCAAGGTCGACAGCGTCATCGAGGGTTGGAAGGAAATCCTGCCGATGATGAAGGTCGGCGACCATTGGCAGGTGTTCCTGCCGCCGGAGAAGGCCTACGGCCTGCGTGGCCAGGGTCCGATCGGTCCCAACGAGCCGCTGGTGTTCGACATCAAGCTGGTCGACGTCAAGTAAAGCGCTGCTGCTGCGCCCCGCCACCGCGGCGGGGCGCCATCGCGGGCTGCCGTGCCCTGCAACTTTCACCCGGACAGCATCGCCATGTGGGGCCAAGTCGCCAAACCCGTGTTGACCCCGTGCATCGGCATCTGCACGCTCGACGACAGCGGACTGTGTGAGGGCTGCCACCGCAATACTCACGAGATCGCCGCGTGGGCGTCGCTGGACGACGCCGAACGCACGCGGATCATGCTCCAGGTGCTGCCGCAGCGCGAAGTTCTGCGCAGCGGATGAACGCGGACTCGGCGCTGCTGGCGCAGTTGCGCCGGATCGGACACCCGCTGTGTTCCCCGCCGAGTGGTGAGGCCTGGAACCAGCACGAAGTCGACGACCTGGTGGGCCCTCGGGAAGCGCTTTGCAGTGCGGCCGTCTTGCTGCCGATCGTGATGCGCAGCTCGGGCGCTGGCCTGATCCTGACCCGCCGCACCGAGGGGCTGCGCCACCACGGCGGGCAGATCAGTTTTCCCGGTGGCCGTATCGAACCCGGCGACGCAAGCCCGCTGGCTGCTGCCCTGCGCGAGGCGCACGAGGAGATCGGACTCGATCCGGATCTCACCGAAGCGCTGGGCTATCTGGATCCGCTGGCGACCATCACCGGATTCCGGGTAGTGCCGGTTCTGGGGATCCTGCACGATGCACCGCAGCTTCGCGTCGATCCATCGGAAGTCGCGGAGGCCTTCGAGGTGCCGCTGGACTTCGTGCTGGATCCGGCCAACCTGCAGGAGCACGCACGCGAGTATCGTGGCCGCATGCGCCACTACCATGTGATCCAGTGGCAGCACTACGACATCTGGGGTGCGACCGCCTCGATGATCGCCAATCTCGGTCGCCGCCTGCGCGGGGAAATCGCCTGATGAACCTGCCCGTGGTGATCGCAGCACACGATGCCGCACAGGCGCTGGCGCATGGCGCGCGCGCGGTGGATTGTCGTTTCGACGTGGCCGCCGATGCGGATTCCGAGCGCGGCGAGCGCGATTGGCGTCGGTCGCATCTGCCGGGTGCGGTGTATGCGCATCTGGATCGCGATCTGGCCGATCTTGCGGTTCCGGGGCGTGGTCGCCATCCGCTGCCGTCGGAAGCCGCGTTTGCGGCAACCCTGTCGCGCTGGGGGCTGCGCCCCGCAGATCCGGTGATCGTCTACGATGATGGCAGTGGCGCAATGGCCGCGCGATTGTGGTGGCTGCTGCGGCTGGCCGGGCACACCAATGCAGCGGTGCTCGACGGCGGGATCGCCGCATGGCGTGCGGCCGGGCTCGCCGAAAACGCCGAAGTGCCCGCGCCCAAGGCTGGCAGCCATGCAGTGCATTTCGACCTCGGCGCGATCGCAGACAGCGAACAGATCGAAAGCTTGCGCCAGGATCCGTCGAAACTGCTGCTCGATGCGCGCGCCGCGCCGCGCTTTCGCGGCGAGGTCGAGCCGATCGATCCGGTGGCCGGCCACGTGCCGGGCGCACGCAATCGTCCATTCAGCGACAACCTCGACGCAAAGGGCCGCTTCAAGGCCGCGGATGTTCTGCGCGACGAGTTCGGCGTGCTGCTGGCCGGCCGCCAGCCCACCGAGGTGGTGTTGATGTGCGGCTCGGGCGTGACCGCCTGCCACAACCTGCTGGCAATGACGCACGCGGGGCTTCCCGGCGCGCGCATCTATGCCGGTTCATGGAGCGAGTGGATCGGCGATCCGCTGCGGCCCGTCGCACGCGGCTGAAGCCGCCGCGTTGCTGCACCAGCTTCACGCCACGTACGTCGATTCGTCATCTTCATCGGGCATCTTCAGCGGCTTTGCCGTCCGTCGTGCCTCGCATGTCTCCGACTCATCGCGCGTTTCTCCCCGCATTCGTGCTGGCCTGCCTGCTGATGCCTTGGCAAGCGATCGCGCAGGACCGCGTGCTGCGCTTGCACGGCTCCAACACGGTTGGCCAGCGGCTCGCACCAGCTCTTGTGCGCGCATGGGCAGGCTCAGCGGGCTTGACCGAAGTGTCCAGCAGCAGCGCGATGGCCGAGGAAATCCAGATCGTGTTCGCCGATGGCAACCGGCGCACTCTGGTCGAAGTGCATTCGCACGGTACCGGCACCGGCTACGCCGATCTGGTCGAGGGTCGCGCCGATCTGTGGATGGCATCGCGGCCGGTGCGCACCGATGAGGCAGCCCGCGCCGGGCGGATCGGCAGGCTGGATTCGCCGGCCCAGGAGCACGTGATCGCGCTCGACGGCTTGGCGATCATCGTGCATCCATCGAACCCGCTGCGCGGCCTGTCGGTGCAGCAGGTGCGCGCGATCTTTTCCGGCAGCACTTCCGACTGGTCGAGCCTCGGCGGTCGTCCGGGGCCGATCGCGCTTTACGCGCGCGACGACAAGTCCGGCACCTTCGACTCGTTTCGCAGCATGGTGCTCGGCGACAGCGCGCTCAGCGCGCGCGCGGAGCGCTTTGAATCCACCGATGCGCTGGCCGCGGCGGTGGCGGCTGATCCAGCCGCGATCGGCTTCGTCGGGCTTGCCGGCGTTGGCCGTGCACGGGCGTTGTCGGTCTCGGACGTGGGTACGCGGCCACTCGAGCCCGGTCGGGTCACGGTCGGCACCGAAGACTATGTGCTGGCGCGTCGACTTTTCATGTACAGCACGCGCGAGATGTCGCCGGCGGCACGCGACTTCATCGAGTTTGCCCATGGGCCGGAGGGTCAGCGCGTGGTCGAACGGATCGGCTTCGTATCGCAGGACGTGGTGGCGGTAGACGTGGCACCACGTACCGACGTTTCGAGCGACTATCTGGATCTGACCGACGGCGCGCGACGACTGTCGCTGAACTTCCGCTTTGGCGCCAATGCTGCATTGCTGGACACCAAAGCCCTGCGCGACGTAGACCGTCTGGTCGAGTTCATGCGGCGCGGCGAACACCGCGGCCTCGACCTGATCCTGATCGGGTTTACCGACGGCCACGAGATCGATCCGTACCAGGCGATCAGTCTGTCCAACGATCGCGTCGATCTGGTCGCACTGCGCCTGGGACGACTGGGCGTCGGCGCGCGGCGCGCACGCGGGATGGGCTATGCAGCGCCGGTAGCCAGCGACGACAGCGAGCAGGGCAGAGCGCGCAATCGACGCGTCGAGGTGTGGGTGCGGGCGCGCAGTGAAAGCGGCTCGCCGGTGGCGGCAAGCCGCGCGCCCTGATCAGCCGGCGGATTTCGCCTTCAGTCGCGCCAGCATGCCGTGCAAAGTGCGCTGGGCTTCGTCGCTGAACCAGCGTTCAATGAAGTCCTCCACCGGCAGCCGCTGTGCGCGGTCGAGCGCCTCGTGCAGATCCGCGCGCGCCATCCGCCGGGTCTCGGCCATCGCCTCGGGTGGCAGGGCCAGATGCTGCGCGCACCACGCAATCGCGCGCCCCACTACCGCGTTGGGTTCGGCCAGTTCATCGACCATGCCGATACGCTCGGCCTGCGCGGATTCGATCATGGCCCCGGCCACCATCATCCGTTCCGCACGCTGTGCACCGACCGCGCGGCGCAGCGCGAACTGGATCACTTCGGGCACCGACAGGCCGACTTGCACCTCGTTCAGACCGATCCTGTATGGGCCGCGCGCCATCACGCGGAAATCGCAGAACAGCGCCAGTACCGCGCCGCCCGCCGGGCTGTGGCCGGTGATCGCGGCCGCGATCGGCAGCGGGCTGCGCCCGATCGCGCCGCACAGCGCATTGAAATCGCGCCAGAATCCGAGCATGCCGCCGCGGTCGAGCGCGAGCAGGGCGGGAACGTCGAGCCCGGCGGAAAATACCCCCGGGCTGCCGCCGAGCACGATGGCGCGCGCGCCCTGTCCCGGGGCGGCGATGATGGCGCCATGCAGGGCCTGGATCAGCGCTGGATTCAATGCGTTGACCGGCGGTCGCGCGAGGCGCAACTCGAGGATCTGATCGTGGCGGGCAATGTCGAGCATGGGCAGTGTTGCCATTCGATGCGGTGCGCGGATGCCGCTATGATAAGGCGATTCCATCGACCGAGGTTCGAATGCGTAGCCTGATTGCTGCACTGCTGTTGGGCGTTGCCGGTACCGCGTCGGCGGCGGACCTGACGATCGATCGTGCGTGGGTGCGACTGGCACCGCCCGGCGCGCCGGCGATGGCCGGCTTCATGGCGGTGACCGGGGGCTCGCGCGACGTGATGATCCAAAGCGCCAGCAGTCCCGACTTCGCGCGGGTCGAGATCCACGAAATGACGATGAACGATGGGGTGATGCAGATGCGCGCGCTGCCCGAGCTGGATGTGCCCGCCGATGCGCGGGTCACCTTGGCGCCGGGCGGCGAGCATCTGATGCTGATCGATGCCAAGCGCGAGTTGGCTGCTGGCGACAAGGTCGCCATCACCTTCGTGCTCTCTCGCGGCGATCCGCTCGTGGTGGAGTTCACCGTAGGCACTGCCGCGCCAGCGGCCGACGGGCACGCCGGGCACTGAGCGGCGCGCTGCCTCAGTCGATACCGATCGCCTTGCGTACCGGCTCCGGCAGCGGCGTGCTGCGGCCGGTGCGGCGGTCGGTCCATACCAGCACGGTGGAGCCGTCTGCATACACGCGCGGTGGCGTTTCCTGCGACAGGATGCGGAAGGCAAGACTCACGCTGGAATTGCCGCCGCGCTCGAGCAGCTGTTCGACCACCAGGTCGGCCGGCCACTCGATCGGCATCCGGTAGTTGATGCTCTGCGCGGCGACCACCGGGCCGATGTCGTCGTCTTTCCAGCCGCGCTCGAAGGTGGCGAACCAGCGCAGGCGCGCTTCCTCCACATAGGTCGCGAAGGTCGCATTATTCACATGGTTGAAGGCATCCATGTCGCCCCAGCGCACCGAAATCGGCACCGTCAACAGATAACGTTCGTCGCTCATGCTGCCACCTTGCGTCGTTTGATCCCCAGGACCGGCGCCAGGAAGCGGCCGGTATGCGAAGCTGCCGTCCGGGCGATTTCCTCCGGCGTGCCTGCGGCTAGGATACTGCCTCCGCGGTCGCCGCCCTCGGGTCCGAGGTCGATGACCCAATCGGCGGTCTTGATCACGTCGAGATTGTGCTCGATCACCACCACCGTATTGCCCTCGTCGCGCAGCCGGTGCAGCACCACCAGCAGCTGTTCGATATCGTGGAAGTGCAGCCCGGTGGTCGGCTCGTCGAGAATGTACAGGGTTTGTCCGGTATCGCGGCGCGACAGCTCGCGCGACAGCTTGACCCGCTGCGCCTCGCCGCCGGACAGTGTGGTCGCGCTTTGGCCGAGCTTGATGTACGACAGCCCGACCGCCATCAGCGTTTCGAGCTTGCGCGCCAGCGTCGGCACCGGCTCGAACAGCTTGTGCGCGTCTTCGACCGTCATCGCCAGCACGTCGCTGATGTTGTAGCCCTTGTACTGGATCTCCAGCGTCTCGCGGTTGTAGCGCTTGCCCGCGCACACATCGCAAGGTACGTAGACGTCGGGCAGGAAGTGCATCTCGACCTTGATCATGCCGTCGCCCTGGCACGCCTCGCAGCGGCCGCCCTTGACGTTGAACGAGAAGCGCCCGGCCTCGTAGCCGCGCTGGCGCGACTCCGGCACCTGTGCGTAGAGCTCGCGCAGCGGGGTGAACAAACCGGTATAGGTCGCCGGATTGGAGCGTGGCGTGCGCCCGATCGGCGACTGGTCGATG
>JBBRFN010000099.1:0-10406 GCA_038224265.1 Lysobacterales bacterium | reverse complement strand
ACTGCGTACCGCCACCTCGCTGTTCGGCGACGCCCCGTTGTTCTGCGGTCCGAACACGTCGATGCGCGAGAGCTGCTGGGCACTGCGCAGCGTTGCTCCCGCCAGATAGTCGATGCGCTGCGCGGCGGCCGGCAGCGTCGTATAGATCATGGCCGCGCGCGCAAACGGGGTTCGCGTGGTGCTTGCAGTGAACGGGTTCCACCCGGTCGCTACGCTGACATTGCCGGTCCAGCGGACGGCAGCGAGGTTGATCTCCCCGTTTGCGTTGTCGCGCGCGTATTCGAAGTCGATGTAGTTTCCGGATGCGTCGTACAGGCGGTCCATTGCCCAACTGAGCGTATTGACGCCGTTGGCGTTCGGGGTGATGCCGTCCAAGGGTGCAAGCTTGCTATCCCCGGCAGCGCCAAAGCGCCTGACCGAGCCGTCTTTCGAGCTCACTACCCAGCGGTCGAATCCCGCGCTGGCAATACTGCTGCGGTAACCGCATACACGCGTTGCCGGGTCGAGCTCAGGGCTGAATTCCTGGCCACTGGCCTGCCCGTAGGCAGCGCATGCGCCGAAACCCGTGCCACGCGCAAGCAGTCGCTGGCCATCGAGGCAGTAGGCATCGTTCGCAGGCTCGCTATCGAAGTTGATCGCCGCGTGCGGCCCAACGCCATCGCCATGTTCGGTGGTGAGCTTGCAACGACTGATGGCGGACTGACCGCCCAGTGCCCAACCGGGTCCAAGCGCGCCCCATCCACCCCGCGCGTTGTAATCGACCGACAGCTTCGGCGCGACACCGGCGCTCCCCGGCGGAACCAGGATCGGCACGCTGTACGTCGCGGCCCCGGATTCGTCGACCCGGAATTGTCCGGGTGTGGCGCCCACGGAATCGGATGCGGGACTGGATGATGGCAACGCTTCGAGATGGACAACCGGCGGCGTCGCGGGCTGTGCGGCAGCCTTGGCAGAAATCAGCCCGAGCGTCGCGAATACCGCGACCATTGCTATACGCGGTGATAGTGCGGGCTTCATGCTCATCGCTCCAAGTTCCGTCTCGGGGCTGGCATCTTGGACCTGTTTCCTTGCCGCAGTCAAGCAACCGAAACTAGTGGAATCTCCCAGTCAAATGGCATCCAGCATGGCCGATGGATCGTGCGTCGTGGCTAGGCGCGAGGAGGAGGCATAGCACCCGCTATGGCGACGACGAGCAACGACGCCACGGCGCGCGATACGCGGCCAGGCGGATGCGATTTGGCTGAGACAGTGCACTAGATCGTGGTGGTGAGCGATCCGCGCGAAGAAACCCCGGCACGATCGGGTGCACGTTGGCGCCGTTCGCCGCTATCGCCGGCATGCCGGCTCCCACAGGGCGGTAACCGGGTTGCGACAAGACTTGCGGTTTCGCAGCCTCTGCACCCTGGACCGGCGATGGCGGCCCTGCCTGCAAGACCGCACCCTGTGCGCTCAGGCGTCGGGCACCACGCTGACGTTGATCGATATCAGTCGCCAGCCGACGTAGCGGTAGACGAACTTGTAGTCGAACTCGACCCTGCCGGCGGGGACCGCGTAGTAGCCGACCAGCCGCAATACCGCGTCGCTATCGACCGCCGGTTCGGCGCTCAGATTCGGCGCGACTTCTTCGAGCGGGACCAGGTTGATCCGATTGTCGACGAAGGCCTTGAACTGGGTATCGAGGTCGGCCACCGAGAACTGCGCCTTGAGTTCCGGCGATGCCGCGTCGCGCAGTTCGGTGAAATCGCCGGCATTGACCCCGCGGGCGAACAGTCCTGTCGCATCGCGGATAAGGGCTACAGCCTCGATCGGAGTCGGCAGCACCGCTGCAGGCGTATCGCGATCGGCATCGCCGCGCAGCGGCTGGATGGTGTCGATGCGCCACACACCGTCTTCCTTCAACATGCTCAGCCGCAGCGGGCGCGTCTCGCCGGTGGCGGTGGTGAACTCGCCATCGACGGTGCCGACGCCGCTTTCGATCTTCCAGCCCGACCAGCTGCCACTGGCATACATGCCGATCTTGCTTTCGCTGAGGAAACGCTCGAAGGCTTCCTGCGGCACGGCATCGCGAAAACGGGTCGAGCGCATGCTGGCCGCGGCCACGAAATCGCGCTTGGCCAGCGCGTCGAGAAACGGCTGTGCCGCCCCGCTGACCCCGCCAGGCCCGAACAGGAACAGGAACGCGAGGGTCAGGCCAAAGGTCAATAGACCAACGATGGGCAGTACGATTTTCTGCATGGTGATGTCCTGCGATCGCTGCGCGCGGGTCAGAAGCGGATCTTGCCGCGCAGCATATCGGCGAACATCACCCAGTCGCCGGCGAAACTGTAGAACGGATGCTTGAACGTGGCGGGGCGGTTCTTCTCGAACCCGTAGTGGCCGATCCACGCGCATGCATAGCCGGCGAAAAGTCCAGCCAGCAGCCACCACGGATTGCCGCTGACGATCAGCATCGCAATGCACAGCAGGGCCAGCGTGCTGCCCAGATAGTGCAGCCGGCGGCAGGTGCGGTTGCCATGCTCGGCGAGGTAATACGGGTAGAACTCGCGAAAGCTGGCGAAGGCGTGGCTGGCAGCGCTCATGGGCAATCTCTCCGGAGTCGCATTCTCGACTGCGGATGCCGCCACCGCAAGTCCGGGCACAGGTCAACCGCCAGCAGCAGCCTGCGTTGTATCAGGTGGGCACAACGCCACCACAGGAGCAACATCCCATGTCGATCAAAATGCGCTATCTCGCGATTGCCGCCTTCGCCGCCGCCGTGTTGGTCGGCAGCATCGCCGCCGCCCAGTCGCCAGCGGCAGCTGTACCCGCTGCGGGCCCCAACGCCGAACGGATCGAACGCTGGCAAGCCATGCGGCAGGCTGGCCGCGGTGCGCGCGGCATGCAGCTGGCCGCCACCGTCCGCAACGATCCAGCGGTCGCGGTGGTGATCAACCTGCGTGCCATCGAACGCGCGTACCGGGCCGATGGTCGCGGCAAGGACGTGGCTGCGTTCTATCGCGAGCAACTGGGCCGAACCCAGGACCCCGTAGTGCGCAACTTCGTCAACTATCGCCTGGCCAAGCTGGAGCTTCGCGATGACGACGCCAAAGGCGCATTGGAGGCGCTCAAGCGCAACCTCGACGAGAACTACAGCCGCATGCGTTAAGGCACCACCCATCGTGCCGATGCGGCCTTGCCGGACCCAGCTGCCTCAAGACTGCGGCACTGCGTCCGGCGCTTTCTTTTCGTCGCGTTTGGCCTGATCCCAGTAGCGGTCCTGCGCGGCCAGCGGCAGGTCCTGCAGGCGCGTGCCGTCTGCCGCCGCCATCGCTTCCATCGCACGGAAGCGGCGTTCGAACTTCAGGTTGGCGCGACGCAACGCGGTGCCGTAGTCGACCTTGGCATGCCGGGCGAGCACCACGCATACGAACAGCACGTCGCCGATCTCCTCGGTCAGGCGCTCGGCATCGCGCGGCGTGCGCTGCAACTCCTCGCGCACCTCCTCGATCTCTTCGGCCAATTTGCCCAGCACCGGCGTCACGTCCGGCCAGTCGAATCCGACGCTGGCCGCGCGCTTCTGCAGCTTCTCCGCCCGCACCCACTCGGGCAGCCCGGTGCCGATCCCATCCAGTGCCGAGGCCTGCGGATCGATGCCCTTCTCGACCTGCTTGAGCGCCTCCCAGCGGCGCGTCTGCTCCTGCGCATCGCGCAGCCGCTGCGCCGCATCGGCCGGCTCCCCGTGGGGACCGAACACGTGCGGGTGACGCCGGATCATCTTGTCGCAGATCGCGCCGACCACGTCGCCGAAAGCAAAGTGACCGTCTTCCTCGGCCATCCGCGAGTGGAACACCACCTGCAGCAACAGGTCGCCCAACTCTTCCTTGAGCTCGGGCAGGTCGCGACGCTCGATCGCATCGACCACTTCGTAGGCTTCTTCGATGGTGTAGGGCGCGATGCTGTTGAAGTCCTGCTGCACGTCCCATGGGCATCCGGTCACGGGATCGCGCAGGCGGACCATGATCTCGAGAAGGCGATCGATCGGAGGCATGTGGACGCGAGGTCGGCGGGCCGGTGTGGGCATCCGCATGGTGCAGGCAGGCGACGCGGACGGCAAGTCGGGGAACGGTCGCGCGCACGAACGACTTGCGCGGCGCGGCTGCAGTCGAGGCGCGGATCAGACCCAGCGCTGCCACTGCGCCGCGGGATCGCCGGTCGCGATGAACTCGGGATTGATCAGCGACTCGCGCTGGTTGTAGACCAGCGAGCGCCCTTGCAGATCGGTGACCGTCCCACCGGCTTGCTCGACGATGCACTGGCCTGCGGCCGTGTCCCATTCCGAGGTAGCGCCAAAGCGCAGGTAAACATCCGCATCGCCGCCGGCGACCAGGCAAAACTTCAGCGAGGACCCCATCGGGACCAGTTCATGTGCGCCGATGCGATCGAGGAATTCCTGCATGCGCGGATCGCCATGCGAGCGACTGCCCGCGATGCGCGCGGGCGATGCGGACTTGCGCACCTGCAACGGCACATCGCCATGCTCGGTTTCGCGCGCAGCACCGCCATCGCGCACCGCGTGCAGCATGTCGCCGCGCGCGGGCGCATACACCACGCCAAGGATCGGTTTTCCGTGTTCGATCAGGGCGATGTTGACCGTGAACTCGCCGTTGCGTTTGACGAACTCGCGCGTGCCATCGAGTGGATCGACCAGCCAGTAACGCGTCCAGTCGCGGCGCTGCGCCCATTCGAGCGCGACCGATTCCTCCGACAGCAGCGGCAGTTCCGGCGCGATGGCGGCCAGCTCGCGGGCGATATGGCGATGGGCGGCGAGATCGGCCTCGGTCAGCGGTGAGCGGTCGGATTTGCGTTCGACCGCGAAGTCGCCGGCATATACGGCCATGATTTCGCGTCCGGCACCACGTGCGATGTCGACCGCGGCGCGGCGCAACGCATCCAGATCGGCCGGCGTCACAGTACGCCCGCGCGCAGCAGCTCGCGAACCATGAACACTGCGGCGATCGAGCGGCCTTCGGTCACGTCGGCGCGCTGTACGAGGGTGGCCAGATCGTCGAGTTTCCACGGCACCACCTCGAGCTCTTCAGGCTCGTCGCCGGGCAGCCGCTCGGGATACAGATCGCGGGCCAGCACCACGTGGGTCTGGTTCTTCATGTAGGTCGGCGCCAGCGACAGCTTGCCGACCAGATCGAGACGGCGCGCGCCGTAGCCGACCTCTTCCTTGAGCTCGCGATCGGCGCCCAGCAACGGGTCCTCGCCGCGTTCGAGGCGGCCTTTGGCCAGACCCAGTTCATAGGCATGCAGTCCGGCCGCGTACTCGCGGATCAGCAGCACCGTGTTGTCATCGAGCAGCGGCACCACCACCACCGCGCCGCTGCCCGAGCTGTGCATGCGCTCGTAGGTGCGGCGCACACCGTTGGAGAACTCGAGGTCGAGCTGCTCGACCGCAAAACGATTGCCCTCGCCGAGCAATCGGGTGGCATGGATGATCGGAAGCTTGCTCATCGGCGCATTGTACTGGGCTGGCGCGTATCGCCGGTGTGCTCAGGACAACCATTTGCCTGCGCGGGGCTGCTCAGTCGACGAAAGTCGCCTTCAGTGCGTCGTAAAGTCCGGGCGCGGCGGCCAGTACCGAGGTGGTATTGAGGTCGATCTCGCGACCCTCGAGGTCGGAAAACTGGCCGCCGGCTTCGCGCACGATGCAAGCCAGCGCCGCGATGTCGAGGATGTTCACGTCGGACTCGATCACCGCGTCGATGCTGCCACGGGCGAGCAGATGGTAGTGGTAGAAGTCGCCGTAACCGCGCGTGCGGTTGGCGCGCCGGACCAGACCGGCCATGCGCAGCCAGCGCTGGTCGGAGGCCATCGTCTTGAGGTTGCCGAACGACAGCGCGGCATCCTCGACGCGATCGGTCATCGCCACCGCCAGCCGCTCACCGTTGAGCCATGCGCCGCCGCCGCGCCGCGCCCACGCGACTTCGCAGAATTGCGAGGCACTGGAAACTCCGAGCACGATCTCGCCTTGGTGCATCAGCGCGATCTGGGTAGAGAAAAACGGATAGCCGCGCACGAAACTCTTGGTGCCGTCGATCGGATCGATCAGCCACAGGTATTCGTTGTCGCCGCGTTCGATGCCGAACTCCTCGCCGTAGTAGCCGTGCGCGGGAAACTGCGCCTTGAGCACGCGTTTGATGGCGGTTTCGGCTTCGCGATCGGCGATGGTGACCGGGCTGGCGTCTGCCTTGATCTCGACGGCCAAGTCGCGGCGATAGTAGTGGGCGATCACTTCGGCTGCGGCAGCGGCGGCCTCGCGAGCAGTGTGCAGCGCGGCGTCGAGCCAGGCGGATTCGAGTTGGGTCATTGCGGGATCTCGTGCAGGTTGCCTTCAACACGCAGGAACGAGCCGCCGTCGGCCGTGCGCTGGCCGATGAACTTCAGCGCTTCCTCGATCTGCGGATCAGGCTGGCGCAGGTTCAGGCGGGTCTCGCTGAGGAAGTGGCCGTCCTTGAGCCGTACTTCGCCGGCGATCGCCAGCGGACCACCGAGATCGGCGACCTCGGCCAGGATCGCACCATCGGCGGCGGGTGCAAAATCGATTCCGACTCCAGGCAGGCGCACCGATGCCGCACCGGTGACGCCCAGGTCGCGCCATTCGGCGCGGCCCTGCGCGCTGTACAGCAAGCCATCGCGCAGCTCCGCAGCCGAGGCCTGCAAGTCGATGCGACCGACCAGACCGAGGGCGGGGATGTCCAGCGCGGGCGCCAGCAGTGCAGCGGGCAGATTGGCGCTCACGCTGGAGAGGCGAAGCACCGCGCCGCTACGCACGAAATCAGCGGAAGCGCGCACCTCGCTGCCCTTGAGCTCAAGGCTTCCACGCGGATTGCCCTGCAGTGCGCTGCTCCGATCGACCGTCCACACCAGCGGACCGAGCGCGACATCGAAGGCCACCAACTGCTCGGCGCGGCCCTGCCACAAGCTGCCGCTCACGCCCTGCAAACGGATCGCCCCGAGACGATCGCCGAACCAGCGCAGCGCAAGCTCCGCCGGCGCCAGCCACAGCAGACTCGCGATCGCCGCAAGCGTTATCAGCAACACGATCAGCAGCACCTTCAGGGTCTTCATGCGCGCATGCTGCCTCAAAGCCCCTGCGCGTCGACCACGCCGATCCGCGCATCGACCGTGCCGGTGTCTGTCGCACGCTCGGCGACGAGTTCATCGACACCAACCCCGTACTGCCGACGCAAGGTCTCAAGCCACGTCGTCATGGCGTCGAAAGGCACGCGCTCGAACCACAAATTGACGCGGCCAGCGCCGGCCGGCTCGATGCGGACCAGACTGCCACCAAGCCCGGCCTCACGCGCGGTGCCATCGGCCAGCGCCAGCAGCGAACGCCCAGCGCGATCGAGCCCGGTAGCAGTGCCGGATGTGCGCAGGCGCTGCAGTTCGGGCGCGACGCTGCGCAGCCAGAGCAGGTCGGCCTCGGCCTGCGCGGCCTCGGCAGCAAGCGCTGCGCGCGACTGGGTCAGCGGATACCACACCCACGCCCAGGCCAGCAGCAATGCCACGACTGCCGCGCCAATCGACAGCACCGCGCGATCGCGCTGCGATTGTCGCCGCCACCATGCACTCACGGCTGCCTCCTGCCGATGCGCAAACGACCCTCGGTACCACCCTCGCGGGCGGTCGCACCAGCCAGCTCCGCACTCAGCCCGGGCAAACTGCCGATCGATTCGCGCAGTTGGTCGAGGGTGGCGACACCGGGTGTGAGCAAAACGAGTTCGAGTGCGCCGCTGCGGTACTCGACGCCCTTGAGGAAAGTCTGCGGCGAGGATGATACCAGCGGTGCGACCTGGGCGAGCAGTTCGAGCGCCCCACCCTCGCCCGCACGACCGCCGAGCACGCGATAGTCGGCGCGCACCCGATCGACCGCATTGGCCTGCACCGGACTGCCGGGATAAATTTGCGCGTACAGCATGCCGATCTCGCCACGCAGTGCGGCGACCCGCTGGCTCAGCAGATGGCGATCCAGCAGCACCCAGGAGAAGCCCGCGATCAGTGCCGCGATGGCAAGCACCGCGGCCAGCCGCCACAGTTTGCGCAGCGGCTCGCCACGATGGCGCGGCGCGAACTCACCGACCAGCAGATTGGGCGACGCGGTTTGTGCGCGCAGCCCGGCGGCGAGCACGACGAGCGCCTCGGCGGGGCCCGACTCGCGCTCGACCACGAAACGCGCGGCATCCAGCGCTGGTGCCGTGCCGCCGACTATCTGCACGCGAGTTCGCCCGTCGGCAGCGCGCGGTGCGTCTGCCAACGCCAGCCACTCGGGCAGTTCCTCGACACTGGCGGCGAATGCGCGCGCGGCAGCGCTGCGCACCAGCACGCGGTCGCCCTCGACCAGCGCGATGATCGACTCGGGCGGTAGCGGCAGCAGCAGCGCATCGACCAGCATGCGATCGGGCCGGATACCACGGCCGGCCAGGTCGGCCAGCCACTCGCGCAGGCGCTCGCGGCGCACCGCCAGCACCAGCTGGCCGCTGCCGCGCGGATGCGGGATCGCGCTGAAGTGCAGACCTTCCACCGGTTCGGCGAGCTGGTCTTCGACCGCGAAGGGAATCGCGCGCAGCAGCTGCTCGCGCGAGCGCGCGGCTACCTCGGCTTCCAGCAACAGGGTGTGTTCGACCGCGATCACCACCACGATCTCACTCGCGCCTGCAAGGGCGCGCGACTCGATCCGGTCGCCCTCACTGAGCGGTCCGCTGCGGCCGCGCTCGTCCTCGGCCAGCCACTGCAGCGGATGCTGCGGTCCGCGGTAGCGGATCAGCACACGGTGCGTCATGCGGGGCAATTCACGATCATCCGCTGATTCTAGCGGGGCAGCAGCATCACCGGTTAATCGACCTGTGGACCGGTCGCTCACCACGCCCCGCGGCCGCGGGCGACCACGGCGATGCGGCGGGCGTCGGCGCGCTCGATCACGCTGGCGTAGGCGAAGGGAATGGCATCCAGCTCGACTTCGGCACGGGCGAGGAAAAAGCGGCTGCTGAAGCCGACCAGGCGTTCGATCTGCGCCTGCTCGGCGGGGTCCAGCACGCCGGCCTGCTCAAGCTGCACTTTCCAGCTGCTGAAATCGGCCGAACGCGCCGCACCATCCTGGGCGAGCTGGCGCGCCGCGGCCTCGCTGATCCGCTCGGAAAGCGCGCGCAGCACCGGCACGGTCGCGGTATTGACGTTGATGCGGGTCGCAACCGCCGAGGGCAAGGTACACACATGCGGCGCGAGGGTACGATACGCATCGCGATCGACCCCGCGCAACAGGCGCAGTTCGCTGACATGCATGAAGGGGCGATTGGCCGCGCGATAGGGCGGCGTGGCACCGAGGTAGGCGCTGTCCTCGGCACCGCGCAGCGCGCCCGGGATCAGATCGCGATCGATCCAGTCGCTGGCCGCGTCGGCGATGCCCGGGTCGAGCTTGAGCGCCAGCAGCAGGCGACGAAACATCTCCATCTGCACCGGCGCCACGCCCTCGGCGCCGATCAGGTTATTGAGATTGAAGCAGCCGCCCAGATCGCGCATGCGGCCACCGATGCGGCCACCCGGCACCGGCGTCGGCGGCAGCGGTCGCGCCCACAGATCGCCATTGGCATCGACCGCATCGAGCGCGATATCGCGGCGCAGGATCTGCACCGCCCAGTCCTCCAGGCCTGCGGCCAGCGCATCGGCCTGGGCCGCACGCTGCACGTTCGCCGTGCGCGCCACCGCGATCTCGCCCTGGTCGAGCAGCATCGCAACCAGCAACGTCGCCAGCGCGACCACCAGCAGTGCGGTCAACAGGGCCACGCCGCGTTGATCGACCGCCACTTTCATCGTGCGACCTCGGTCTCGACCGGCGACACCAGCATCACGCGGCGCACGACAGTTCCAAAGTCATTGCCGCTGAGCACGAACTCCACTGCACGCGGCAGGCGTTCGGGCGGGGCATCGGGACCGTCGCGCGGCGGCCAGGTGTCGCGCCAGTTGGCCGCGCTGTCCATGTAGCGAAGGCGCAGACCGCCGGTTTGCGCGAGCATGCTGCGCGGCACCCCACGCGTGGCCGGCGCGCGATCGAGCACCGGCCAGCGCACGCGTCGCAGTTCGCCATCGACCAGCGCCCACGCGCTGCGCGAGAGCATCGCGCTGGCCTCGGTCAGCGGACTTGCGAATCCGGCGTGGGTCAGCTCCAGCGCAGTGGCGCTGCCGATGAACGCCGGCAAGCTTTCGCCGGCGTTGCCACGCAGCGGTCGCGGCAATGCCTCGCGCAGGTCGCGCTCCAGGCCGGCCACTGCCGATTGCAGCGCAGCCAGACGCTGCGCGGCCTCCGCGGTCTGCGACCGCGCACGCGCCACGGCATCGAGCCCGCCATAAGCCAGCACCGCGAG
>JBBRFN010000098.1:0-10475 GCA_038224265.1 Lysobacterales bacterium | reverse complement strand
AACGAGTACGTCGACGCGCGCCCGGCGACCGCCGACGAAGTGGCCAAGGTGATCGCCAACGACGTGCGCGCCCTGCCCGGCAGTTTCGAGACCGCGGGTGCGGTGCTGGGCGCTGTGTCCAGCATCGTCGCCTACGACCGTCCCGATGACTGGGTGCGCACGCTCAAGGCGCGCACCGAGGCGCAGACCCTGGACTCGATCCGCGCGGCCGCACGCGACCCCATCAAGCCGAATGCGATGACCTGGGTGATCGTCGGCGATCTGTCCAAGTTCGAGGCCGCGGTGCGTGCGCTCAACCTGGGCACCGTGCAGGTCATCGATGTCGATGGCAAGGTGCTGCGCTGATCCAAAGTCGTGGCCGCAGCTGCGCACCGTGACCGCATGGTGCGCAGGACTTCGGTCGCGCAGATGTTACAGGCATGCGCCGTTGGCCTGCGATTCATCGCCGCTGTAGCAAGCTCGGCACCTCGCCGCCAGCAGATACGCCCATGACCATCAAGCCGCTTGTTCTTGTGCCCCTGCTCGCGCTGTCTGCCTGTACCTGGGTCGAACCCGATGCGGGCGGCAAGACGATCCGCGTAGCCTACGAGGAATCGGCCACCCGCGGCTGTGTCGCGCTGGGCCGTGAGGTCACGGTATCGGTCAAGCACGAGATCGCCGGCATCGAACGCGATCGCCGCAAGGTGCTCGATGAACTCGAGTCGCTGGCCCGCAACGATGCGGCCGGCACCGCACAGGCCGATACCGTGCGCGCGCTCGGCCCGGTGCGCAATGGCGAGCAGACCTACGCGGTCTACGATTGCCGCTGATCGAAGCGTCGCGGCCTACTTCGGCGCGGCCTCCGGCACCACCCGCAGCACGCGGCCCCTGGCACTGTCGGTCAGCAACCAGATTGCGCCATCGGGCGCCTCGCGCACGTCGCGCAGACGCTCGCCCAGTTCGGCGAACAGGATCTCCTGCTTGCCGGGTACACCGTCGTCCATCGGCACCCGGCGCACCGACTTTTCCGCCAACGCCGACACCAGCAAACTGCCGCGCCAGGCTGGAAACATCGCTCCACGCACGAGCGTCATCCCGGATGGGGCGATCGACGGCGTCCAGTGCAGCAGCGGCGACTGCATGCCCTCGTATTCGGTCCATGGCGAGATTTGCGCACCGGTGTAGTCGATACCGTAGGTAGCGATCGGCCAGCCATAGTTGATTCCGGCCTCGATGCGGTTGATCTCATCGCCGCCGCGTGGGCCATGCTCGTGCGCGTAGAGCACGCCGCTCGCCGCATCGAACACCAGCCCCTGCGGATTGCGGTGCCCGAGGCTGTAGATCTCCGGCAGCGCGCCCTCGCGAGCGACGAAAGGATTGTCGCGCGGCACGCTGCCATCCAGGCCCATGCGCACGATCTTGCCCAGATGCGAGTCGAGCTGCTGTGCGGCCTCGCGCAGGGTGAACGCATCGCCTACCCCGACCGCGAAAGTCCGATCGCCGAGCAGCGCGATCCGGCCGCCATAGTGCGCACCGCCGCGCTTGCGTGGGCGGGCGTCGAACACGGTACTGATCTCTTCCAGTCCGGCAGCCGTGTAGCGCGCACGCACCACGCGCAAACCATTGGCACCGTTGGTACCGTGCGCGAACGACAGTAGAACGCTTCCGGTGGTGTCGAAGTCCGGTGCCAGCACGATATCGAACAAGCCGCCCTGACCCGAGGCGAACACCGCCGGTACGCCGGCGATCGGCGCATCGCGCAGCACGCCGTCGGCGATCAGGCGCAGGCGCCCGGCGCGCTCGGTGACCAACACATCGCCATCCGGCAGGAAAGCCAGCGACCACGGATGATCCAGACCCGTGGCGATCGTCTCGACCCGATAGGCCGGTGCGGCGGCAGCCCAGGTGCACAGCGTCAACAGCACGAAAACGGCAAGCATGCGCATCACGACGAAGCCTCTGCTTTCAGGTCCGCGCACCATATCAGCCGGTTTGCCGATTTTCCGGCAAGATGACCATCAACGTGCGCCGCCGGCGCACCAGGAATGGCTCCGATGCGATCCCGATGGCCGCGCCGCCTGCTCGCCTACCTGCTGGCCGTGCTGATCGCCGCCGCGTGGGCCAGTATCGTGCAGACACAGTTCAATCTCGCAGCCCTGGAGCAACTGGGTGCGGCCGTGCCATCCGCATTTCGCTGGCAAACCACTGCGCAGGATCTGATCGGCTTCGCGCCGATATTCGCGATCATCGCCGCAGTCGCGCTGGCGCTCGCATTTCCGTTCGCCGCGCTGTTGGCGCGCAGCAGCTTCGCTGCACGCCGACTGTGGTTCGCACTCGCCGGTTGGATCGGACTGATCGTCGCCATCCGCAGCGTCGACGCCCTGGTGCCACCACCGGTACTGATCGCCGCGACGCGCAGTACGCTCGGACTGCTCGCAGTCACGCTCGGCGGGGTTGTCGCCGGGCTCGCCTACGTTCGGATTGCCACTACCCGGCCTCGCGGCAGACCATCGGCGTAGGGCAGCTCGCCCCGACCTGCCATCACGAGTGCGACGACCGTCATCGATGCGCTTGCGAAAACGATGGTCCATGCGATGCGCGCAGCGGCGGGCAATAGACCCGCCCTCCGGGCTGGAGTCCCGTGCAGCGGTGGGCGAATTCACGCAGCGTCGGCCGGGCCATTGTGCATCCCGGGTAGATACCGGGATTGTTCGCCTGTTGCTGGCAAAGATCCGGGGCAAGGCTCCCTGGCTGCATGCACGGATCGTGCGTCTGTCGACACAACAGCAGGCATTGGGTGGGTTCCGGCCCATCTGATTTCGCGAAGCGGCGAAGCATGCAGCAAACCTGCTGTTGATCAAGCACAAGACTGCGTAGATGTACGCGTTCGGCGACGCGATCCAGCGCACGCGCTGGCGCTGCCTCATTCGTGACCCGCCGCCACATCCTCGAACCCATCCACGAAGATCGTCCCGATCAGCAGCATCTCGCCGGTGTTGCCTTCCGCATCGGTGACCGTGATGCCGATTCCGCGCCGGAAGCTGTTCAAGGGCAGGATGTATTCGCGCAAGGCCTGTGCGTCGGCCAGCGCATAGGGCTGCGTCGACAGTGACGCCTGTACGCCGAATTCATCGGTGGCATGGAAATCGATGCGCAGCGGATAGGTCGCGGCGGTGGGTGCCGAGTCCACGCGCAGCGCGATGCGCAGCTGGTTATTGCCTGCGTTCTCGATCACCGTTTCGACTTCTGCGGTGTTCTGCAGGCGATTGCCGGCGGACACTGCGAATGGATCGGTGCCGGTGCCGTCGAAATCGCCGGCATCGTTGGCGGTGGGTCCGTCGAAGCCGTTGGTGGTGGCCAGATCGATCGGCTGCCGGCGATTGGCCAGAAACGCGTTGCCAAGGATCGGTGCGCCCCAGCAGGCGTTGATCGCCACCGCGGCATTGCCGCCGTGAGCGATGATGTTGCCCTCTCCTGCGCCATCGCCACCGATCGCAACCCGACAGTTGCCGAGCAAACTCACCTGGATGGAAGGTACGGTCTGGCCGGAGCCCTGATTGAGCCCGTTGCCCAGCGGGATGCCGCCTGTCCCCAGTCCAATCACGTTGCCGACAATGCGCACCAGCGGAGCGCCGGGCGCGCCACGCGGCTGGTCGGAGATCGAGATCGCGTTGAAAGTATTGCCACCGATCAGGTTCGCCGCAGCCGCCACCGTGCCGCCGATCACAACGTCGGTGTAGGGCCCCAACAGGCTGATGCCATTGTCCTGCAGCCCCTGTGCTGCGGTCAGCAGGCGGTTGGGTCCGATGGTGTTGCCCTGTACAAGCAGCCGGGTCACGCTGCGGAATTGAACGAGCGCCCCAAGCCGGTTGCCCGAGATCAGGTTGGCCTGCGCCGGCAGCAATCCGCCAATCCGCACATCACCGCCGAGCGCTACGCCGACGCGATTGGCAACGGTGCTGGTGCCGGTGATATCGGTGCCCAGATAGTTGCCTTCGATCACATGGATGCCGCTGTCGAACAGGAAGATCGCCTGGTTGCAGTTGTTGATCGCCAGGCCGCGCAAAGTCAGCGAACCGCCCGCGAGCAGGCAGTTGAAATTGCTCATGCTCGCGCCGCGCAGCTCGATCTTGAGAACGTGCCCGATCGGCGCCAGCGGCAGGTGACTACTGGGCGCGGCCCCCGTCTGGGTGAAGCCGTCGATGGTCAGCGGATTGCTGATGAAAGGCAATTCGGTCGCCGGCGCGAATCGCCAGTGTGCGGTCGCCGCCTGAAAGCCCGCGTCCGACTGCGGGATTGCGAAGTTGATGATGTCGGCCGCCGGCGTCAGGTTTGCGGCCGCGATCGCGCCGCGCAGCGAACAGTCCTCGGCGATCGCCGCACTACACGCGCCCAGCGCGGAATCGGACGTGGTGTCGACCACGAAGGTCGCCGCTGGCGACTCGAGTGCCACCAGCAGCACGAGGATGGGCAGAAGACGCAGGATGCGTGACATGGCGGGACACCGATGGGGGTTGTCCCAAGGCGTACGCCATCGGTGGGCAAACCTGACACGGCTTGTCGGCTGCGAGCATGGCGGGTCGATCCGCTGCCATGGTCCCGCGCTCCCGCGAGACCGTCGCCATCACCACATCCGCCCGGGCGACCAGGGTGCGGTGCCCGGGCGGTCGACATCCGCAGGCAGCGCCTATTTCTGTGCCGACTCCAGCCCGGTCGGCCCACCAACCGCCACTTCATAGTTGCGCCGCAGGTACTCGTCGACTACCGAGCTGATCCGCACCAGCATCGCATTGTCGGTGCCGCCAAACGAATACGCACCGCCCATTGCGGCCGCACGCTGGAAAAACTCGGGTTCGGCGATCACCTGCCCGCTGGCTTTGTCGGTCAGGGTAACGGTCATTCGCACCGCCGAGCTGCCGGCCAGCGATCCACCCCAGAAGCGTCCTGCACCGCCCACGAATTTCAGCTCGCGTACGCGCGGCTCGATGACCAGCGTCGCTCCTTCACCACGATTCCATTCGGCAACCAGCGCACCCAGCTTCTGATCGAGATTCTGCTGGATCTTCACGCGCGCCTCGGGTTCCTTGACCGTGGCGTCGGCGGTCATCGGCCGCACCTCGAAGTTGGCGAAGGCCTTGAGCGGCTTGGTCGGCGGTGGATTGGTTGTCACCGTGGGCTTGATATTGGTCACGCAGCCGCTGAGAACCACAGTGGCGACCACGAGCAGCAACAGTATGCGATTCATGCGAATTCCTTTCGATTCGAGGGTGGGATTGCGGTAGCGCATCGAGCATACGCCCCGCATCGCAGAAACGACAAACGCCGCGAAACCAGGGTTTCAGCTTGCAGGCAGAGCGTCCAGCCGCAGGCCGCTGGCAAGCCACCGCAGAGCCACTCGCGGATCGCTTACTCCTCGCCGAAATCGCAGCGCGGCAGGTCCCGCGCATTGCTGGTGCCGGCGGCGAGCCCGACCAGCGTGCCCGGTGCGGCTGCGCTGGACAGGTACAGCTGCATATCGCCCTCGTAGTAGCCCAGTTGCAGCAGGTAGTCGCCGCGACCGTCGCGATCGAGGTCGCCTGATCAATGCAGGTACTCGCCAAGCGGTACGCCATCGCCAGCGCAGGAGATGAGGCGACCCGGCAATAGTTGACGGCGTCCGTCTTCGCGCAATTGCAGATAGATGGTGCTCGCCTCGCCCGCTCCGGCGGGAGCGATCAGCGGTATCAGAGCGGCGCCGCCGACGGTCGGTGTCGCGATGCTGCGCTCGAAACTTCCGGGAGAGTTCGCGCGAGCCGTAGCGCCGTAGCGCGCTACCGCACCGGCGACCAACCAGGGGTGTCGCGGATCGCGGCGCAACCACGCCAGTGCTTCGATGCCGCCCGTGTCAGTCTCGAAGTGCAGCATCGTCTGGTGGCCGGTGGATTCGTCCGGTCCGCTGCGGGACAAGCGTGCCGGCACCAGCGAACAGTCGGGTGCACAGATCAGCCCCAGCCACTCGCTGTCGAGCAGCGCGAGATCGCCACCCCAGTCGACGTCATTGCCAACGATCAAAACCAGCTGCGCGTCGCGATCGATGCCGTTGAGAGCCTGATTGATCGCCGCGTCGGCCGCAGCGGCTGCATCGCGTGAAGCGTCGTGCGCGGAGGCCTCGGCGCACATGGGCACAGCGAGCAGCGTCAGCAGCAAAAGCACGAGCGTGCGGCGGCTATGCATGTTCATTTTCCGGCGACGGGAAACACGAGGCGTTGGCCCGAATCGAGCTCACGCTGCACCAGGCGACCGACATGCGCGCGCCAGTTGTCGCCTGCGCGCGCACTCCACAATACCTGCCAGGCATCCGAATCCGACCGATGATGCAGTACGACGCCGGGAGCGCCACCGGTATTCACCGGACCCTCGGCTGCGAGCAGCAGTTCGCCATCGAGCACGAATGGCACCATCACGGTGGCATTGCCGAGCGCGACGCCAGTACTCGCGGCAAGATCGACCGGCAGCCACGCGCTGTGCGCGGCATTGCTGGTCTCGGTGCGAGCGCTCCAATGCGCTGATGCGGTCTCCGTGCCCGCCGCATCGACCATCGCTTCGATCAGCACGGCCGCGGTCTTGAATACTCGGCCGTCGTCGAGAATCGCCACGCGGCCACCACCGGTCTGCGCAGGAGCCGACTCGTGCCAGCGTCGAGTATCCGCATCCCATATGGCATAGGTAGCCGCCGGCTCCGCAGGCCCTGCGCCGGCGTATTCATCCACGGCGTCTGCGTCATCGTAGTCGGCCTGCAGTCGGGCGATGCGCTGCGGTGGCGCATTGCCCCCGGCGACGATGATGCGACCATCGGCAAGGCCGCGGATTGCGATTCGCCGATCACCGTCACTCTCGGGGATTCGCACTACAGGCATATCGGGCAGCGTGGCAGCAGACAGGTGCGGCAGGCCGCCAGCGCCGTCGGCGACATCCAATCGCAGTACCTCGCCACGATCGCCCAACACCACAGCCCGCCGTGCGGCATCGAGACCCAGCGCCACCGGCTGCAATGTCGGTGTCGGCAGCACGATCCAGCGTCGCGCATCGATCGGTACCCGCTCGTCGAGCCATTCCGCAGGCAGCACGCGTCGCAGCTCCGGTCGCGCATTGTCGGCACCGTCGATTCCGCCCCATACCAGCACGCCATCGCGCAGCCGCACCGCGAATGCGGCCAGCCGCGCAAACACCAGCGGCGGATACGGCCGCACGCTGCCATCGGCGAAGACAGCATCGACTGCTGCCGACTGCGTGCGCGAGTCTTCGCCGGCGCTGCCGCCGATCAACAGCGCAGGCCGATCCAGCTGCAGCGGCACGAAGGCGCCCGCTGCGCGATCGAACATCGTCCCCTCGTCGCCCAGCAACGCAGCGGCAATGCCCGTCGAGGCCGGCAGATTCAGATGCTTGAGCGTCCACAATCCGTCGTCCACACTGCAGCTGCCGAATCCATACTGCGGAGCCGCGCGGCGGTTTTGCCACAGCCACATGCGGTCGCCGACGCGAAACGGCAGCACGTGACAACTGCCATCGCGACTGCTCGGGCTTGAACCTGCGGACATCCACGACTGCGCAGCGGCATCGAAGACTTGCACCGTGCTCGACGTACCGCCACTGAGCAGCAGACGCTGCGCATCGCCAGGCAGCGGCACGACCAGATGATCCGCACTGCCGTTGAGCAGTGGCGGGCCGGCACTGAAGCCCGCATCACCCGGGCGCCAGCGCTCGCTGCTGCGGGTCGGACCGGCACTCCAGTCCTCCACGGGCGTCCAGCCACCGGCTATCAGCACGCTGCCATCGGCCAGCAAGTTGGCGCTGTGGCTTGCGCGCGGCTGCGCCATCGTGGGACCAGCCGACCACGTTCCCCGCGCGGGATCGAGCAGCCAGCTCTGCGCCGTGCATGGCATGCAGCCGCGGTACTCGCCATCGCTGCCGCCGGTGAGCAACAGCCGGCCGTCTGTGAGTGCAACGGCTGCGAATGCCGACGCACCCGCGCCCGGATGATCCGGAAGTCGCGTGACCTGCAACTTGCCATCACGCCAGCGCACCCATTCCACCGCGCGACTGCGCGCGGTATCGCCGCGCCCACCCAGCAACAGCGCCGAACCATCGGGCAGCCGCACCCACGCCGCATTGCTGCGGTTCACCAGCGCGCCGCCGCGTTCGACCCGCCCATCGGGCAGCAGCAGCGCTGCCTGAAACGCAGCGCCAGGCGCCGTTGTGTTCGAATCCGCAAGGTGCACGAACAGGATCCCGGCCGGGATGCGCACTGCGGCAAGCGCGATTCCCTGCATATCGAGCGGCCGTGCCGTCAGCTCGCCGGTGGCCGGATTCCAGCGCCGGTGCACCAGTGTGAGTGGATTTCTTGCGACGCTGCCCGGCGGCAGCACGTTGTCGATCGACTCGAACCATGCCAGTCCATCGGGCGGCAGTGGTACTGCAAGCCGCTCCATCAGCGGCGGCAAACCCGGCGGTGGCGACGCCGGTGCGGCATGCGCCATCGCGCAGCACAGGGCAAGCAGCGCAAAGACAGTGCGGTTGCGGGTGACGGATGGCATGGATTCCCTGGACATGGCGGCGCGCTGCAGCACCACGCTGGCCCGCGTGCAGCGACATTACCGCGCGGTCGCACGTCCGCGCATGGCGAGCAGGTGGAAAAATGCGGGCAGGCAGCGAAGGGCGCCCGCAACCGAATCCGCTGAGGACCCGGCTGCGGTCATCCGCGGTCGCACAGCGAACATGGCGGGTCGCTGCGGACCGGCCATTTGCGGCCGCTACTTCTGCATGGCGCCCGCTGCGCGCCGACGCTCAGGGCTGGTAGGTCACACTCAACGTAGCCGTCGCACCGCGATCGATCCACACATAGCTGGTTGCGGTCTGGTCGGCACTGAAGCGCAGGCGCAGCTGGGTGCGACCGGTCTTGTTGATCGCGGCGAGTCCTGCCGCGGCGAACAGCGTGCTGGCCTGGCTGCCGCCGCTGAATGCAAGGATCTGCGCGACTGCGCTGCTGCTGGTGGCCGCAGCCCAATCGGTGGTGGCGATGGTGCATGCGCCGATGCAGCCGCTGTTGGCGTCCACCACCAGCGTATTGCCGGCGGGATTGCCCCACGGATTGCCCGACGCGCTGCGATAGGCGACGTTTACCGTGACGGCGGTGATCGTCGCGCCATCCGGTATCGCGCCGGTGTCGAACGACAGCAGTGCGCGATTGAACTTGGCATCGGTGCCACGGCCGATGGCGAGACCCAGACTCGATTCCAGTGTGCCGACTGCCGGCGAGCCGCCGGTTGCGGTGGCTTTCACGTAGCCATCGTTGGCGTCTTCATTGTTGAACACGACGGTGACCGGGCTGCCACCACCACCTCCGCCACCGGTGCCGCCGCTGACCGTGACGTTTACCTGCGCCGAAGTGCCGACGTTGCCGGCCAGATCGAACGCACGCGCCTGCACGACGTGCGCGCCGTTGCTGGCGGTGCTGGAGTTCCACACGACTGCGTAGGGCGCGCTCGCATCGGCACCGAGCAGCGCGCCATCGAGCAGGAACTCGACGCGCTCGACGCCGATCGCGTCGCTGGCGGTTGCGGCGATATTCACGTTGCCACCGACTGCTGCACCGTCGGCCGGCGCGGTCAGCACCACGGTCGGTGCGGTCGCATCCAGATCATCCAGCCCGAACCAGCGCCCGATGTAGTAGCTCGAGCAGATGTTGGCATCGAGGATGTAGGCGCCCGCGGTGCCGCACTGGGTCTCGCCGGTGCCCGGATCGACCGGCGTGCCGTGGCCCATGCCGGTGATGGTGTAGGTCTCCACCCGCGGCGTGCCGCCGGCATCCTTGTAGACCCGATGCGGATAGCCCGCGACCGTGTCGACCACATCGGCGGTCTGGTCGATACCGTGCACGTTGGTCCACTGCTCCATCGACTCGGTCAGATTCAGCGGGCGCACCACGAAATCGGCATCGCCATGCCAGATCGATACCAGCGGCCACGGCCCGGTCCAGCTGCTCGCCGCACGCACGCGATCGCCCCATTGCGCAGGCGTGAGGTTGCTGCCGGGATTCATGCAGCTGAATGCGGCCGACTGCGACGTCGCGCAGCGATGCGGCAGTCCCGCGACGATCGCGCCGCCGGCAAATACGTCGGGATAGGTCGCGAGCATGGTCGCGGTCATCGCACCACCGGCCGACAGCCCGGTGACATAGACTTTGCCGGGCGCGACGCCGTGGTCGAGCAGCATGCGATCGACCATCTGCTTGATCGACAGCGGTTCACCCTGGCCGCGGGTGGTATCGCCGGTCACGAACCAGTTGAAGCAGCCGCTCGAATTGTTCGCGCTCTGCTGTTGCGGCAATACCAGCGCGAACTTCCAGCGATCGGCCAGCAGCTGCCAGCCGGTCTCGGCATCGTAGTTGGCGGCCGTCTGCGAGCAGCCATGCATCGCCACCACCAGCGGCGCGCCTGCCGGCAAGCCCGCAGGCACAT
>JBBRFN010000097.1:0-10541 GCA_038224265.1 Lysobacterales bacterium | reverse complement strand
CCGAACAGCGGCTTGCGGCTGAAGGTGGGGATGATCTCCGAGACGATGCCGAACGCCGGCAGGATCATGATGTAGACCTCCGGATGGCCGAAGAACCAGAAGATGTGCTGGTACATCACCGGATCGCCGCCGCCGGCCGCGTTGAAGAAGCTGGTGCCGAAGAACTTGTCGGTCAGCAGCATGGTCACCGCACCGGCCAGCACCGGCATCACCGCGATCAGCAGGAACGCGGTGATCAGCCAGGTCCAGGTGAACAGCGGCATCTTCAACAGGTCCATGCCCGGCGCGCGCATGTTGAGGATGGTCGCGATGATGTTGATCGCGCCCATGATCGAACTCACGCCCATGATGTGGATGGCGAAGATCACGAACGCCACGCTGTAGCCGCCTTGCAGCGACAGCGGCGGATACAGCGTCCAGCCGCCGGCCGGGCCGCCGCCGGGGATGAACAGGGTCAGCAGCAGCAGGGTGAAGGCGAAGGGCAGCAGCCAAAACGACCAGTTGTTCATCCGCGGCAGCGCCATGTCCGGCGCGCCGATCTGCAGCGGAATCATCCAGTTCGCCAGACCCACGAAGGCCGGCATCACCCCGCCGAAGATCATCACCAGCGCATGCATGGTGGTCATCTGGTTGAAGAATTCGGGATTGACCCACTGCAGTCCAGGCTGGAACAGCTCCAGCCGGATCACGCCCGACATCCCACCGCCGATGATGAACATGATGAACGAGAACACCAGGTACAGCGTGCCGATGTCCTTGTGGTTGGTACTGAACACCCAGCGATCGAGGAAGCCCTGCGGCTTGTGATCGTGCTGCTCGTCGTGGTGGGCGTGCTCGGTCGAATAAGTGGCCATGTGGATGTCCTGGACGATCTGTGCTGGACGATCGGTGTGAGCGATCGGATGGGGCGATCGGATTGGATCAGCCGTTGTCGGGGGTCGGCGCGACCGGGGCGGTCGTCTGCGCGATCGCCTCGACACCGGGCACGGTACCGCCTAGGCGCACGAGTTCCTGCTCGAACTCCGCGCGCGGCACGGCCTTGACCACGATCGGCATGAAGCCGTGGTCCTTGCCGCACAGCTCGGCGCATTGGCCGCGGTACACGCCCGGCTCGCGGATATCGGTCCAAGCCTCGTTGATAAAGCCCGGGATCGCGTCCTGTTTCCAGCCCAGCGCCGGCACCCACCACGCATGGATCACGTCGTCGGCGGTGATCACGAAACGGATCTTGGTGTTGGTCGGCAGCACCAGGGCGCGATCGGTGTTGAGCAGATAGGTATTCACCCCGTCGACCTGAACCTGGGCGGGATCGATGAAACCCTCGCGCGCCTAGTTGCTATCCACGACCAGGCTGGACACGAAGTTCACCGGCTGGCTCAAGCCCTTGTAGTCGATGATCTCGTAGCGCCACTTCCACTGGTAGCCGGTGATCTTGACCGTCATCTCGGCATTGCGCGTATCGGCCGCCTGGATCAGCGCCTGGGTCGCCGGCCATGCCATGCCGACCAGGATCAGCACCGGCACGACGGTCCACACGATTTCGAGTTTGGTGCTGTGCACCAGGCTGACGTCGGCCACCGCGCCTTTCGATTTGCGGAAGCGGATCATGGCCGCCGCCATCGCGCCGAACACGATCACGCCGATCACCACGCAGATCCACAACATGATCATGTGCATGTTGTAGGCCGATTGCGCGGTGGCAGTCACGCCCGGGGTCATGTTCAGCTGCCACGGCTGCGGGTTGGCGGCCGTTGCCGGCAGCGCATGCAGCGCGCCGAGCACGGTCGCACAAAGTGTTGCCATTCGATTCATCGCCATCATCCCGTTGCCTGTTTGTCGTGTTGCGCTGGTGGCGGTGCACGCAGCGCCTGGATCGCCTGCAGCAATTGCCGTTCCAGCTGCGCCCGTTCGTCGTCGCCGAGGAAGGCGCCGATCTCGACCGAGCGACCGTGCGATGAGATCAGCAGGCGGCGCCGTTCGGTGGCGCTCCTTGCCGGGGCGCTGTGTACGCGTACCCACGGGGTCTGGAACTTCACCTCGTCGCCTGGCGGCTGCCATGCCACCGTGAGCGCATCGGCGGTCATCGCGATGCGCTCGTGCCGCTGTTCCTGCGTGCGCCAGACCAACCGCAAAAGGAGCCATACGAGAGACAGCTCAACTGCCGCGAAGACCGGCGCGAAAACATTGCCCTGACGGGAACTGAACCAGGCGACCGTGATCGAGAACGCTGCCAGCAGCATGAAAAAGACCACCAGTCCGGACGCCGTTATCGACCGGTTGGGCCGCAGGCGAAACTCGAAACCCGCAGTGGATTCGCTGATGGCGAACTGTTCGATCATGGGCTTGCACAGGCCCCTGGAGCCTGCCGATTGTAGGCCCCGGCGGGTGGCAGGGGCAAGGCTGAATCTGATCACAAGCTTGGTCTACGTCGCGAAAAAGTCTGCCCGCTGCCGTCTTCACCAGCGTGACGATGGGCACCCCGGATCGGCGGCAGCGCAATGTTATGCTCGCTCGCCCGGGTCAGCTCGGGGCCGTGCCTGTTGTCGTCGACCCGCGCCGCGGTGGCGCGTGGAGCCTGATTTGTCCGATATCACCGAACTGCTGGCGCATTGGCGGCAAGGCGACCGGGGGGCCGGAGACGCGCTCGCGTCGGCGATTTACCCGGTTTTGCTGGATCTCGCGCGCAGCCAGATTCGCCGCCACGGCAACCAGCTGACGCTGCGCGCGACTGAACTGGCGCATGAGGCTTACGAGCGTCTGGTGCCGCAGTCGGGTGTGGATTGGCGCAACCGCGGGCATTTCTACGCGATCGCGGCCACCGTCATGCGACGGGTGGTCATCGACTACCTGCGCCAGCGCTCGGCCGACAAACGCGGCGGCGATGTGTTGTTCGTGCCGCTGCAGGATCTGGAAAACAGCGATCAGGCCGGCGGTGGCGACCCGGTCGACTGGCTGGCCGTCGATCAGGCCCTGAACGAACTGGCCGCACTCGACCGCGACAGTGCACGGGTAGTCGAGATGCGCCTGTTCTCCGGACTCTCGGTGGAAGAGATCGCCGGCGTGCTGGACTCATCCACCGCCACGGTCGGTCGCCAATGGCGGTTCGCGCGCACCTGGCTTGCCGACCGGCTGGGCCTGGCGCCCACCCCGGGTACCGATGGATGACCGCTTCCAGCGCCTGCGCGATTGGTTCGATCGCGCGGCCGATGCGGCGGATCACACGCGCGCATCGATACTCGCCGCGTGCCGCGCCGAAGACCCCTCGCTGGCAGATGAAGTCGAACGCCTGCTGATCACCCACCAGCGCGTCGAGCGCTCGCGCACGGCTTCAGCCACGGCGATCGCGGTGAGCGCGCTGGATGCCGCGTCGGGGCCTGCTCCCGGCAGTCGCGCCGGCGTCTACCAGTTGCAGGAGATGATCGGCAGCGGCGGCATGGGCCTGGTGGTCCGTGCAACCCGCGCCGACGGGCTGATCGAACAGGAAGTCGCGATCAAGCTGTTGCGCCGCGAGGCGCTCAACCCGGCCCTGCTGCGGCGCTTCTCGCTCGAACGCCAGGTGCTCGCTTCGCTCGACCATCCGGGCATCGCCCGTCTGCTGGATGCGGCCACGCTCGAAGACGGCACGCCCTACGTGGTGATGGAGCTGGTCCGCGGCCAGCCGCTTTGCACCTGGTGCGACGCGCGCCGGCTGGCTATCGAAGAGCGCCTGCGCCTGTTCCTGCGCGTGCTCGATGCCGTGGCCCACGCGCACCGCAGCCTGGTAGTGCATCGGGACCTGAAGTCGTCGAACATCCTGGTGGCCGAAGACGGCAGCCCCAAACTGCTCGATTTCGGCATCGCCAAGCCGCTCAGTCCGGGGGTTGCCGACTACACGCTCACCGCCGAGCGCTTTTTCACGCCCTCCAGCGCGGCACCGGAGCAGATCCGCGGCGGCCCGGTCACGGTCGGCGTCGACGTTTACGGGCTGGGTGTGCTGCTGCACGAATTGCTGGTCGGCAAACCGCCATTCGCGGTCGATGGACTCAGCCCCGGCCAGGTCGAGCAGCTGATCCAGCGCGTGCCGCCGCCGGCGATGAGCAGCCGCCTCGGCGCCGACGATCTGCCAGTCGCGCGCGCGCGCAGCCTGAACGCGGTCGAGGTACTGCGGCGGCGCCTGCTCGACGATCTCGACCCGATCGTCGAACGCTGTTTGCGCAAGGACCCTCGCGATCGTTATGCCTCGGTCGAACAGCTGGCCGCCGACATCGGCAACGCGCTCGGCGGCCGGCCGGTCGGTGCGCGCGCCGGCCGTCGCTGGTACCGGGTGCGCAAGTTCGTGCGCCGCAACCTGGCGGCGGTGGCCTTGAGCGGCCTGGCCGCAATGCTGGCAAGCGTGGCGCTGACGGTAATCGTGCGGCAGTCGATCCTGGTCGCCGCCGAGCGCGACCGCGCCACCCTCGAGCGCGACCGTGCCCGGCAGGCGGTCAACCTGCTCAAGCGCGCCTTCGAGGCCGCCGACCCCAGCCAGACCGCCGGAGCGCAGGTGACCGCGCGTCAGGTGCTGACCGCCGCGCGCCCCGAGATGGAGCTGACCCTGACCGACCAGCCGGAGCTCTACGCGGAGCTTGCGAGCACCATCGCCGAGGCGGAATTGAGCCTGGGCTTGAGCCGCGAGGCGCGCGAACTGGCCGACCGCGCGGCGCGCGTTTCCGCAGGATCCGAGGTCAGCGTCGAACGCCGCGCGCATCTGCTCGGTCTGTCCGCGCGCGCCGCAATCCGCACTGCCGAGTATCCCGAGGCCGAGGCGGCGCTCGGTGAGGCCGAAAAACTGGCGCCGCCATCGCTGGAGCTGCAGTCGGTTCGAGGTGCATTACTGGTTCAGTTGGGCCGCTACGATGAAGCCGTCGCGGTGCTGCGCACGGTGGTCGCAGGTCTGGCAGATGCACCACCCAGCGACAGCTCCGCACTGCGAGCGCGCCAGGTCCTGGGCGACGCCCTGCGCCTGGACGGCCGCTACGACGAGAGCCTGGCGGTGCTCGATGAGACTCTGGCCTGGCAGCGTGCCGGCCTGCCGGAAAGCCATCCCGACCTCGCGCGCACCCGGATGCGTCGCGCCGGACTGCTGCATCGGGTCGGTCGGCCCGGCGAGGCGGTGAACGAGGCGCGCAGCGTGCTGACCGACTTCGACCGCATCTACGGCGCGCAGTCGACCGCTTCGGCCGGCGCGCATACCGTGCTGGGCAATGCGCTGCGCGAGATCGGCGACCCCAAGAGCGCGGCGGTCCACTACGAGGCTGCGTTGGCCAACTGGCGCGCGGCGCTGGGTGCGGGCAATCCGCAGGCGCTGCGCGCGCAGTTCAATCTGGCCCAGCTGTACGTGCGCAATCCGGAGCTCACGACCGCCGCCCATCTGGAATCCCTGTATCGGGAAGTGGTGGGGCTCGGGCGCTCGGCGTTTGGCGACGATCACCCCACGATGGCGACTTTTCGCGCTGGTTTCGCGGCTTATCTGTTGCAGATCAACCAGCCCGCCCAGGCCTTGGCCGTGCTGATCGTGCCGCTGGCGGAAACCGCCCTCGCGACCGCCGGACCGAAGTCGCGGGAAGGCTATGCGGCAGCATTGTTGGAGTCGCTTGATCGATTGCAGTGCCCTGTTGCGAGTAACTCTAGTACAGGACTCGATCGGGCCCGCGTGCTGGAGGAGCTGCCCCTGATCCGAGCGTCCCGCTGCGCCACCGACCCTCAGGTGCGCAACGGGCCGTAAAGAACTTCGCCGGCAGTGGGCCCGTCGAGTCCTCTCATTCGATTCCCGGCGGGGCAGCACGCCGCGAGAACCGATCCGGACTGCGGCACCTCGGGTGCGGGGAAGGGCGGTAATCCATCGACCAGTGGTCGAAATCGTGCAGCGTCGTCGGGTGACCATCCAAGGGCAGCCGCAAGGGATTCCGCATGAACATTGGTTCGCTTTCCTCCAAGACCTTATCCGCCGTGATTCTCGCGCTGGGCTATGCAGGTTCGTCGCATGCCATCGGCGAGGTCACTTGCGAGACGCCTGAGTCATCCGTCGTCGGCAATGGAAGTGCGGCACCCGCTTCCGGCAGCGGCGCCATTCGCGTGAGCTACGTGCAAGATGGCGCGTCCACCGAGACCGCGACCCAGTCAGCAGTCGCCCCGGACGATGGCCTGTTGGAATGCCTTCTTGGCGCGATGCCGCCGCTCAGCGCGCTCCGCGCCACGGCAGGTTCGGCACCGACGCAGGCCTACATCGAACACGATCTCGGCGATGGGAATGCCGCGCAGGGATTCAGCGTCGATCTGGAACTGCCGCTGGCGGTGGCGTCCGATGAACGCATCCAGCTGTCGATGCTGGACATCGATTTCAATACCCCAGCGAGCCTCGGCGAGCAGTTCCGCCTCAGCGTGCAGCGCGCTCCGGGCAGCGCCAGCGGCGCGCTGGTGTTGTCACGGGTTGCTGCTGGCATAACGGAAATCGGCCGCCTGCCGCTGGCCGCCGGCACCCACAAGGTGCAGCTGAGCTGGCCGACCGACGCGAGCTCGCAACTGCCTCTCGCGGTCAGCGTGGGCGGCGTCTCGATCAGCGCAGCACTTGCGCCGCACAGCCGTCCACTCGCGATCCGGGTCGGCTATCTGGGCGTCGATGCACCCGGCGCGAGCAACCGTCAGGTTCGGCTGGGCAAGCCGAGCTTCCGCGCCGACTAGTCCAGGCGAGTCTCGATCGCGGCGCCACCGGCCGTGATCGATTCATGGGCCGGTTTGCGAGTAGTACTTCAGGGGCCTTGTTCTGCGGGGGTACGCCGCGGAAGACGACGCACGATGTTGCGCGGGGCCCCCGCGTACTTGTTCATCGGGTGGAGTCTGACCGGATATGAGCGTGCCAACCATTCCGCCTCGTGCGGGCAGCCGCATCGAGACCGCGCGCAGTGCCGGGATCTGCATTCCGCGCATGCTGGGCCCGTTGCGCGCAAACTGGCCGCTGTCGCGCTCGCGCGTGCCGCCAGCCGATTGGGCGCGGCCACTGCGCGACTGGGTGTGCTGGGCCACCGCTGCAGACTTCATCGAGAGCGGCTGGCAGTTGCCGGGCTCAGCGCGGGACGCGGAGCTGCCCGATTGGTCGCGCGCCATCCCTGCCGCGCGCCTGCTGCGCGAACTGGCAACCGAAAGCGCAATCGGCAGCTGGACCCCAGGGCGCCTGCGCCGCCTGCATACACAACTCGCCCCGACCGTGCCCTCGGTGCTGCGCGAGCGCAGCGCCTGGTTTGGTGGTGCCGGCGCCGAAGCACCACTGCAGCTTGCGCCAACCCCGGAAATGCTGCCGGCGCTGCTCGACGATCTGTGCGAGTTCATCGACTGGAGCGCGCCGGATCCACTCGCGCAGGCAGCCCTCGTGTATGCCCAATTGCTCACCGTCCATCCCTTTGCCGACGGCAACCGACGGCTGGCGCGGGTGGTATCGGCCGCGGTTGCTGTGCGCGGCGGCATTCCCGCCGAGGCGATGTTCCCGGTATTCGCAATGGATCACCGCCACGCCGAGACGCACGCAGAGCCGCTGCCGCACGATGGTGCGGCGATCATCGCGCTGGTCGAGGCCTGGCACGACGCATATCGCCGCGGCATTGCATTCGCGGGCGTGCTCGAAGCCGCGCTCATGCAATGCAGCCACCGCCTGGCCGACCGCCTCGGCGGCGATGTCCGCGCGCAGCGCCTGCTCGAGATCGCCAGTGCGCGACCGGTGCTGGATACGTATTTGCTGCGCACCCTCGCCGGCGCTGGTGATGCGGCACTCGCGCTCAACTGGCAGGCCCTGCGTGATGAAGGCTGGGCACCCGTCGGCGCCGAGACAGGCGCCAAGCAGGGCCTTGCCGGCACGCGCTTCTGGCAACGCGCGTCCGCACTGTGGGCGATGGCCGCCAACGCAGCACCCTTTGCCAGCGCTGCGGTGCGCTCGATCGACGACGCCCTCGCGCTGCATGCACCCGCGGGCGTGAATCACGCGGGCTGAGCGTGGCGCAACGCATGGCGGTGCCAGGGCGCGATGCGCAGGCACGATCCTGTGCTACGCATCCGGGTTAGAATCCCGCTCCCGCGCGGTGTTCAAGGCGCGCAGCTGGAAATCTCCGCGTGGCGTCGAATCTTGCCGCCGAGTCGCCGCAGGCCGCGAGCTCGGCAATGGACCGTATCTGCGGCCACTACGCCGCCGATGAGGCCGCGCTGGTACGTGAACTGGCCGCACGCGCAGCGCTGGCGCCGCCTGAGCGCGATCTGGTGCTCAGCCGAGCCACCGAACTGGTAGCCCGCGTGCGCGCCAAGGCCGGCCAGCAGAGCGCGGTCGAGTCGCTGATGCGCGAGTACGACCTGTCGAGCGAGGAAGGCGTGCTGCTGATGTGCGTGGCCGAGGCCTTGCTGCGCATTCCCGACAGCGACACCGCCGACAAGCTGATCGCCGACAAGCTGGGCGAGGCGAACTGGAACGCGCATCTGGGTAACTCCGATTCGCTGTTCGTCAACGCATCCACCTGGGGCCTGATGCTGACCGGCAAGCTGATTTCGCTCGGCGGCGAGACCCAGCGCAATCCGTGGGCCGCGTTCAAGCGCCTGATCGCGCGCTCCGGCGAGCCGGTGGTGCGCCTGGGCGTGCGCCAGGCGATGCGCATCATGGGCCATCAGTTCGTGATGGGTCGCAATATCGGCGAAGCGCTCGACCGCTCACTCGACAAGGACGGGCGGGCGTACCGGCATTCGTTCGACATGCTCGGCGAAGCCGCGCTGACCCGGGCCGATGCCGAGCGCTATTTCGTGGCCTACCACGATGCGATCCGAGCGATCGGCGCACGCGGTCCGTATGCCGACATGAGCGCAGCACCGTCGATTTCGGTCAAGCTGTCGGCACTGCATCCGCGCTACGAAGTCGCGCAGCGCGAGCGCGTGCTGGCGGAACTCACGCCGAAGGTGCTCGCACTGGCGAAACTGGCCAAGAGCGTCGGCATCCCGATGACCGTGGATGCCGAAGAAGCCGATCGACTGGAGCTGTCTCTGGAGCTGCTGGCCGAGGTGTTCGCGCATCCGGCGCTGCATGGCTGGGACGGCTTCGGTCTCGCCGTTCAGGCCTACCAGAAGCGGGCGCTGCCGGTGATCGACTGGCTGGCCGAACAGGCCGCGCGCAGCGGTCGCCGCTGGTACGTGCGGCTGGTCAAGGGTGCGTACTGGGATTCCGAGATCAAGCGCGCGCAGGTCGACGGCCATGTCGGCTACCCGGTGTTCACCCGCAAGGCCAATACCGACGTGTCGTATCTGGCCTGTGCGCAGCGACTGTTCGCGCATGGCGCGAAGTTCTACCCGCAGTTCGCTACCCACAACGCGCACACCATCGCTGCCATCCAGCACATGGCGGCCGGCCAGCCGTTCGAGTTCCAGCGCCTGCACGGCATGGGCGGCGACCTGTATGCCGAGGTGATCGGCGCGGGCAGCGGCAAGGCGCCGTGTCGCGTGTATGCGCCGGTCGGCTCGCACGAGGACCTGCTGCCGTATCTGGTTCGCCGCCTGCTCGAGAACGGCGCCAATACCAGCTTCGTCAACCGCATCGTCGACGAAGCGACCCCGATCCAGCAGCTGGTTGCCGATCCGGTCGAACTGGTGCGCGGCTTCGATTCGATCTCCCACCCGCGCATTGCACTGCCGCAGGCATTGTTCGGCGATCAAAGGAAGAACTCGATGGGCGCCAATCTGTCCAACGCGCAAGAACTGTCCACCCTGACCGCTGCGATCGCGGCCGCCAGCGGCCCGTGGAAGGCCGAGCCATTGGTGCCGGGCTGGCGATCGAATGCGGCCGCGATTGTGGTCACCGATCCGGCCGACCGCCGCCGCGTGGTCGGCCAGTGGCAGAGTGCAGACGCCGGCGCGGTGGATGCCGCGCTTGACGCCGCGGTGGCCGCACAAGCCCACTGGGATCGCCTGCCTGCCGCATCGCGCGCGAAGATGCTCGAACATGCTGCGGATCTGATGGAGCAACGGCGTGCAGAGTTGATCGCATTGTGCGTGCGCGAAGCCGGCAAGACGCTGCCTGATGGCGTAGCGGAAGTGCGCGAGGCCGTGGACTTCCTGCGCTACTACGCAGCACAGGGCCGGCGCATGTTTGCCGCACCCGAGAATCTGCCAGGCCCCACCGGCGAATCCAACCAGCTGTTCCTGCACGGGCGCGGCGTATTCGTGGCGATCAGTCCGTGGAACTTTCCGCTGGCGATCTTCATCGGCCAGGTTGCGGCCGCGCTGATGGCCGGCAATGCCGTGCTGGCCAAGCCTGCCGAGCAGACCAACCTGATCGGCTATGCCGCAGTAAAACTGCTGCATGAAGCCGGCATCCCGCCGGCTGTGCTGCAGTTCCTGCCCGGCGACGGCGCGGTGGTCGGCGCGGCACTGACCCGCGACCCGCGGGTCGCCGGCGTGGTGTTCACCGGCTCGACCGACACCGCGCGCATCATCAATCGCACGCTGGCAGCGCGCGATGCCGCGCTCGCCACCCTGATCGCCGAGACCGGCGGCCAGAA
>JBBRFN010000096.1:0-10790 GCA_038224265.1 Lysobacterales bacterium | reverse complement strand
TGGTTCGATTTGGCTGTGCGCAGGATGGATGCGCGCCCTGTTCCGGTCCCGCGAGATCGGGTCAACGCAGTGGACCCGCACGGCGGGTTCTGCGAACCGGGCAGTCCGCGCGCCATCAGGTGCACGCCGAGTCGGGCCGTTGGTTTTTTTGTTTTTGATCGCGCTCCGCCGACGGCGTGATGCGCCCGCCAGCCGACCGCTGGCCCGCTTGCCGCGAACCGTGAAGGTCGCGCTGCGGTGCCGCTGTCGTGGTGTGTGCGCCTCCCGATCGCCTCTGGAGCGCCAAGGAAAGTTTCTCAATGAAGCGCATGTTGATCAACGCAACTCAGCGTGAAGAGTTGCGCGTGGCTGTCGTGGATGGCCAGACCCTGTTCGACCTGGACATCGAGATCCCGTCCAGGGAGCAGAAGAAGTCGAACATCTACAAGGCGCGTATCACCCGCGTCGAACCCAGCCTCGAAGCCTGTTTCGTCGAGTACGGCGGCGAGCGCCACGGCTTCCTGCCGCTGAAGGAAATCTCCAAGGAATACTTCCCCGAGGGCGTCGACCACAATCGCGCCGGCATCCGCGACTTGATCCGCGAGGGCCAGGAACTGGTGGTGCAGGTCGACAAGGAAGAGCGCGGCACCAAGGGTGCGGCGCTGACCACCTTCATCAGCCTCGCCGGCCGTTACCTGGTCCTGATGCCGAACAACCCGCGCGCCGGCGGCGTTTCGCGCCGCATCGAGGGCGACGATCGGCAGAACATGCGTGAGGTGATGGACCAGCTCAAACTGCCCGACGAGATGGGCATGATCGTGCGCACCGCCGGCGTCGGTCGCGATGCCGACGAGCTGCAGTGGGACCTCGATTACCTGCTGCAGGCCTGGAAGGCAATCGCGGAGGCCGCGCAAAGCCGCTCCGGCGCGTTCCTGATCTATCAGGAATCGCGCCTGATCATCCGCGCGCTGCGCGATTACCTGCGCGGCGACATCGGCGAAATCCTGGTCGACAGCGATGAAGTATTCGCCGACGCGCGCGACTTCATGCAGCAGGTGATGCCGCAGAACCTGCGCAAGCTCAAGCTGTACAAGGAGGAAGTGCCGCTGTTCTCGCGCTTCCAGATCGAATCGCAGATCGAGAACGCATTCGAGCGCCAGGTGCGCCTGCCCTCCGGCGGCTCGATCGTGATCGACCAGACCGAGGCGCTGACCGCGATCGATATCAACTCGGCGCGCGCCACCAAGGGCAGCGACATCGAGGACACCGCGTTCAACACCAACCTCGAGGCTGCGGTCGAGATCTCGCGCCAGCTGCGCATTCGCGATGCCGGCGGCCTGATCGTGATCGACTTCATCGACATGGAGAACCCGCGCCACCAGCGCGAGGTCGAGGACAAGCTGCGCGATGCGCTCAAGCTCGACCGCGCGCGCGTGCAGGTCGGGCGCATTTCGCGCTTCGGCCTGCTGGAGATGTCGCGCCAGCGCCTGCGTCCATCGCTGGGTGAATCTACGCAGATCCTGTGCCCGCGCTGCGACGGCCACGGCCGCATCCGCGGCGTGGAGTCGCTGTCGCTGTCGATCCAGCGACTGGTCGAAGAAGAGGCGATGAAGGACAGCACCGCCCAGGTCCTGGTGCAGGTGCCGCCGGACGTGGCCAACTTCCTGGTCAACGAAAAGCGCAAGCCGATGGCCGAGATCGAGCTGCGCCACGAGGCGCAGATCGTCATCGTGGCCGATCTCAATCTGGAGACGCCGCACTACGAGGTCACCCGCATTCGTGCCAGCGAACTGGGAGAGCACCAGAAGGTCAGCTACGAGCGCGTGAGTCCGGTGCAGTCCGTCAACGCGCCGCAGGCCGCACCGCCGTCGAGCAAGTTCGAACAGCCGGCCGTGACGACCGTGGCGCCCATGGCGCCAGCCCCCACTCGTGTCGAAGACGATGTTGTCGAAGCGCAGGTCAAGGCTGCAGCAAAGCCGATTGCGGTCGCCGCGCCGGTCGCGATCACACCGACCGCAGCACCGCGGCCGATGCCTGAGCGCAAGGGTTTCTTCGCGCGTCTGGTGGCACTGTTCACCGGCGACGATGCGCAGCCTGCAGCGGCCGCCAAGACCGAAAATCGCGACAGCCGCCCGCGCCGCACGGATGACGGCAACCGCAGCCCGCGGCGCGATGGATCGCGTGGGCCCGGTGGCAACAATCCGCGTCAGGGCCAGCGTCAGGACAAGGACCGCGATGGCAATCGCGACAAGGACAAGCGACAGGGCGGTCAGGGTCAGCGTGGCGCACAGGGTCAGGGCGGTGGCTCGCGCCGCGACGGCGCGAGTACCAGCGGCGGGCCCAATGCTGCTGCTGGCGGTCAGCGTGGCGCGCCGGGTTCCAATGGCGCTCGCACTGGCGAGCCGCGTTCGCAGCCCGCGCCACGACCAGCACAACCGCAGCCGGCGCCGGCGCCGGCGGCTGAACGCAACCGTCCGCAGCAGCCCGCTGCAGCGGCGGTGCTTGCAGCCGAGCCCACTGCTCCGGAGTCGCTTGAGCCCGGGGCAGCAGTTGCCGCGCCGATCGACGCCCAAGGCAGTGGCGACGCCGCTGCGGGCGCGGTCGACGGCGCCACTCGCGCGCGTCGTCGCGGCCGTCGCGGCGGCCGCCGCCGCCGCAAGGGCGAACGTGCAGCGCCAGGCGCCGAGCAGACGCCGGGCCAGACTGGTGACGCAGCGTTGGAGCCCGATTTCGACGACGAGGATGGCGACGACGACACGAGCGTGGAGACGGGCGCATCCCCGGCCACCTCGCGCGAGCGCGCCGAACCCGCAGTCGCTGCCCGTGAGCGCGGCGAATCGCAGTCGCGCAGCGACACCACGACCGCTGTGGCGCAAAGCCTTGCGTCGGTCGATGAGCGCTCCGAGGATCGCGAACAGCGCGCACCCGCTGCAGCCGCGGTTGACGCCGCCGATTACGGGTCGTCGGTAGCGGGCGAACCAGCGGCACCGCGACCGGCGGCACGTGCCCAGCCGCAGCCGCAGTCGGCCGCGGAAGCAGCGCGGATCCAGCCGCTGTTTCCGGTCGACGTCGCCCCGGTTGCAGCCCCGACCGCGGAAACCGCGCCGGCGCCGGTAGTACAGACAATCGCCGCACCGGTGGTGCCGGAGGAGCAGCCGATCGCAGCGGTGCCCGCACCAGTGGTGTCGCCTGCGCCTTCGATCGTGATCGCGCAGCCGGTCGCGGCCGAGCTCAAACCCGATCCGACCGACGCCAGCGTCGCTGCGCCGATCGCACCGCGCAGCGACAGCGACAGCGAGCGTCCAGCGTCCTGAGCGGCAAACGCGCATCGGTGTCAGCCGATGCGCGCGCTCTGGATGAAAACGATTCGCATGGTGCACGCACCGAACGCGTGCGGCTGCTGCCCTTCCGCCTCCACGGAGGAAGGGCTAAGTCGCTGCGCCGTCGAAGCGCACCGCGATCAGCCGCGCTTGCCCAGCAGTCCGAAGCGCGCCGCCAAGTTCGCCAGCGCCACTTCGCTGTCGACGCCGAGTTTGTCGAACAGTCGGTACTTGTAGGTCGCGACGGTCTTCGGGCTCAAATTCAGCAGCTTGGCGATGTGCGGCATGTCATCGCCTTGGGCCAGCTTGATCGCCACCTCCAGTTCGCGCGCCGACAATTCGCTGAATGGCGAGTGCGCGTTGCTGCCGGGCATCGACGCCAATGCGAGCGCGCGCGCGATGTCGGCACTCAGATAGCGACCGCCGTCGGCTACTTCGCGCACCGCCTTGACCAGTTCGGTGGCGGGACATGCCTTGGTCAGGTATCCCGAAGCGCCGGCATCGAGCACCCGGCGCGGAAACGGCTGCTCGTCCTGGGCGGTGACCGCAATCACGCGCGTGTTTCCGCCGGCACGCACGATTCGCTCGGTGGCCTCCAACCCGCTGATGCCGGGCAGGTGCAGGTCCATCAGGATCACGTCGGGCTTGAGCTGACGGGCCAGCGCGATACCGTCTTCACCAGAGGCGCCCTCGCCGACGATCTCGATATCTGATTCGCGGGCAAGGATATGTCGAAAGCCGGTTCGCACCAGCTCGTGGTCATCGACCAGGGCAACGCGGATCATGCAACCCCCTGCAGTAACGGACGGACATCATCCCGGTGCCGCCCGAACGCACCCCCGTGCGTGCCCGCATGCTACCCCAATGTGCGGGTGCGGTTCAGAAGGTGATGTTGAGAGGATGCACGACGACCTCGCGCCAAGCGCCGCCGCTGAGGTAGGGGTCGGCATGCGCCCACTCACGCGCGGCGACCAGCGATTCGAACTCGCCCACGATCAGGCTGCCGACGAATCCTGCCGGGCCGGGGTCCGCCGAATCGATCGCCGGCATGGGACCGGCAAGACGCAGGCGGCCGGCATCGCGCAGGAGCGCTACTCGCTGCAGGTGCGCCGGGCGCAATGCCAGCCGCTTGGGCAGGCTATCGGCTGCATCGGTCCCGAGGATCACGTACCACATGGCTGAAGGCTCCTTCGCGTCGGCGGCAGGATACTGGACTTGCCGCGTGCTTTCCGGCTACCCTGAACCCATCGTCCGTTGCCTGCCGCGTTCGCTTCCGAGCGGCCCAGCTGCGGTCCATCAGCTTCAGTCCCGCAGCATTCGGCGCGCGACCTTGGCTGGCACTCACAAAGCCAGTGTTTCCCGAGTCGCGGGTTGCGGTCATGCATGCGGATTGTCATCCGGGGATCCGGCTACGCAACGGCCATGAAGGCTGTCGCCGCCATTCCGGTCGCTTGTTACCGCGCACTCGCACTCGCCCTCGCCAGCGGGCCGATCGCGGGAGTCCAGTTCCAGTCGCCGCAGCCACTCTTCATCCGCGCCAGCATGCGCATCAAGGTTTACTCATGAGTTCCGATCCGGCCGAATCGTCGCCGGCGCACGTATTCGTGGCGCCGCCGCAGCAGCAGGAAATGCCGCTGGCGATGGTCAGGGGGCAACCGTTCCTGCAGATGCCGCAGGACCTGTACATCCCGCCCGACGCGCTGGAGGTGATCCTCGACGCCTTCGAAGGCCCGCTCGACCTGCTGCTGTATCTGATCCGGCGCCAGAATCTCGACATCCTCGACATCCCGGTCGCCGAGATCACCCGTCAGTACATGGACTACATCGGGCTGATGCAGGACATGCGGCTCGAACTGGCCGCCGAATATCTGGTGATGGCCGCGATCCTGGCCGAGATCAAATCGCGCCTGCTGCTGCCGCGCCCGCCGTCGCTCGAAGGCACTGAAGACGATCCACGCGCCGAGCTGATCCGGCGCCTGCAGGAATACGAGCGGTTCAAGAAAGCGGCCGAGGATATCGACGCCCTGCCGCGCATGGAGCGCGACATTTCGCCGGCCTCGGCCCATGTGCCCGACCGCAACGTGATCCGGTTGCCGCCGCCGGTCGATCTGCGCGAACTGCTGCTGGCGCTCAAGGACGTGATGCGGCGCGCCGAGCTGTTCGGGCATCACACGGTCGCACGCCAGGGTCTTTCGGTGCGCCAGCGCATGAGCGATGTGCTTGCCATCCTGTCCGACCATGAATTCCACGATCTGGTCGCGCTGTTCCGCGTCGAAGAGGGTCGGCTCGGCGTGGTGGTGACTTTCCTCGCCGTCCTGGAGCTCGCCAAGGAGCACCTGGTGGACATCGTGCAGAACGAAGCTTTGGCACCGATCTACGTCAAGTCGCTGGCGGCCGCAGCGGAATAGGCGGCCGATCAAGCAGCTCAACAATGAGACTCATGGAAATACAGCAAGTCAAACCCATCGTAGAGGCCGCACTGCTCGCAGCCGGCCAGCCACTTTCGCTGGTGCAGCTCAGTGCGCTGTTCAACGACAGCGAGCCGGTCGGCTCCGAAACCGTGGCGCAATCGCTCGCCGAACTGCAGGCCGATTGCGCAGGCCGCGGGGTCGAGCTGGTCGAAGTCGCCAGCGGCTTTCGCTACCAGGTGCGCCAGGACGTGCATCCGTTCGTGGCGCGAATGTGGACCGAGCGGCACACCAAGTACTCGCGCGCACTGCTCGAAACCCTGGCCCTGATCGCCTATCGGCAGCCGATCACGCGCGCCGAGATCGAGCAGATCCGCGGCGTGGTGGTGTCCAGCGGCATGGTGCGCACGCTCGAAGAGCGCGAGTGGATCCGTGTCGTCGGCCACCGCGACGTGCCCGGCCGCCCTGCCCTGTTCGGTACCACCCGCCAGTTCCTCGACTACTTCAACCTGAAGAGCCTCGATGAGCTGCCGCCGCTGGCCGCGATCCGCGATCTCGAGGAACTCGAACCGCAGATGCAGTTGCCGCAGTCGGAGTTGCCTTCGCTGCCGCTGCTGGCGGTCGCTGGCGATGCGCCCGATACGCCACCCGCCGAAGCAACCGACAACCCGCCAGCGGTCGACGCAGCACAGGCAGCAGCCGCGTCGAGCGACGACGCGACTTCGCCCGACCCATCCACCCTTGCGCCCCACGACGACGCGAACCCTGCAGAGCACCCAGCATCATGAGCAATTCCATCAATCGGTCCAAGCTGTCGCTCAACCGCGAGGCACGGGCATCGCTTGGCATCGAGGAGCGCCTGCACAAGGTGCTGGCCAATGCCGGCATGGGTTCGCGGCGCACGCTGGAAGAACGCATCGAAGCCGGCGAGATCCGGGTCAACGGCGTGGTCGCGGAAATCGGCACTTCGGTGCGCTCCGGCGATCGCGTCGAGCTCGATGGCAAGGCCTTCATGGCCGTGGCCACCGAGCCGGAAGAAGCGCAGGTGCTGATCTATCACAAGCCCGAAGGCGAAGTGACCACCAACGACGATCCCGAGGGCCGACCCACCGTATTCGAAAGCCTGCCGCGCTTGAAGACCTCGCGCTGGGTATCGGTCGGCCGGCTCGACATCAACACCACCGGGCTACTGCTGTTGACCACCGATGGTGAACTGGCCAATGCCCTGATGCACCCCAGCGGTGAAGTCGTGCGCGAGTATGTCTGCCGCATTCATGGACCGGTCGACGACGAGATGCTCGAGCGCCTGCGCGAAGGGGTGGAGCTCGACGACGGCCCGGCGCGCTTCGACGATATCGCGGTGATCAACCTGGGCGAAAACCACTCGTGGCTGCGCGTGACCCTGAGCGAGGGACGCAATCGCGAGGTGCGCCGTTTGTGGGAAACGCAAGGCGTGCAGGTCAGCCGCCTCAAGCGGATTCGTTATGGCAGCGTGGAACTGCCGCGCGAACTGCGTCGAGGCCACTGGCGCGTACTGCCACCGGAAACCTACCGCGCTCTGCGCACCGAGTCGGGTCTGTCGGAAGCACCGCAGACCCTGACCCTGCAATCGGTCATCGGCGTCCGCCGCGCATCCAAGTCGGCCAATGAATTCCGTCCCTCGGGCCGTGCCAAGAGCAGCTTCGACCTGCAAGGTTCGGACGAAGCGCGCGAGCTGCGTGCCTTCGACTTCGTGCGCGATGAGCGGCCCGCCGGCCAACGGCCTGGCAAGCGCTTTCCCGGCAAGAAGCCCGCGCCCGGCATGCGTCGCGGGCGCGGCGCTCCCGGTGCTGGCTTCGACAATCCGGCAGCCAAGCGCACCTGGTCGCCGTCGGGTCCCAATCCCGGCCCTGCTAGCGCCGGTGCGGGCGACGCGCAACGTCGCAAGCGCAAGTTCGGTGGCGCGCGACCCGGCAGCCAGCCGGTGATGCCGTTCGGCTTTCCATCCGATCACGCCTATGCGCGTCGCGACGAGTCGGGTGGCAACGCACCGCCGCGCGGCCCGCGCCGGGATGACATCGGCAATCGCGGCCCGCGTCGCGACGATGCAGGCAATCGGGGGCCGGGGCGTCCTGATGCAGGCAATCGCGGTCCGCGCCGCGATGATGCCGGCACTCGTGGACCGGCGCGCAACGATGGCGGCAATCGCGGTCCAGCGCGCAACGATGCGGGCAACCGCGGGCCACGGCGCGACGACGGCGGCAATCGTGCGCCGCCGCGGGCCGATACGGGCAATCGACCGCCGGGTCGTCCCAACAACGGCAATCGCCCGGCCCCGCGCCGCGACGACACCGGCGGAAATCGCCCGCCGCGCAAGCCGGGCGGCGGTGGCGGCGGCGGCGCTGGTCGCGGCCGCCCGCGGACCTGATCAAAAAAAACGCGGCGGTGCCTTGCGGCCCGCCGCGTTGGTGTTTCAACCGGCCAAGGCTCAGTCGTCGAGATCGAGCGCGCCGCGGGTCTTCTCGCGACGGCGCGAGTCCTTGGCGTCGTACTCGTTCTCGCAGCTGTCGCGCTGCACCATCACGCACGACAGGTAGTCGGTGATCTCGACCAGTGCTGCGCGGATCGCCTTGCCGGCCGGCGTCTTGTTCTCCTGCGAGAGCGAACCGCCGAAGCCACCGCGGTACAGGCCGATACTCATGCCGCCGCCCTTGGCAGTGCCTTCGATGGTGCGCACGAATTCGATCGTGCCGGTAGTCGCGTTGATTACCCGCAGGTCGACCGCGAGGTAGGCCTTTTCGGACTTGCCGCCGAGCGAGACGCCGCCGAAGCTGATGCCACCGCCGGTGCTGGCGGTCTCTTCCTCGTAGGAGGTCACGGTGCCGGCGATCAGGTACTGCGCGCCGAGCAGCTTGCCGATGCGCGCGCCGGTGCCCGCGCTGACGCGGCCTGAGGCACCGAGGTTCTGCTCGGACAGCACGTCTTCGATCTTGCTGCGCTCGACGACGGTGAAGTTCTTGGTCGCGACCAGTTCGTTGGACAGCATGCCGGAGAGCTCCCAACCCACGCCGCCGCGCCACCAGCCGGCTCCGGATTCATTCTTGAATTCTGCGACTGCAATGACGGGCTTGCCACGACCCTGTGCCAAGGCGGGGTCCGCTGCCAGTGCGCCCAGCAGCGCGATCGCGAGCAAAAACACCTGTTTCATGTCGAATCCCTCGGAGACTGGATGGAAGGCAACGCGCCGCCGGGTGCTCCGGAGGTCGCGGGAAGGTGAGCATAGCACCGTGTTTTGCACGGCCATTTATGGATACGCAAAACGGCGCCAAAACCGCCACCCGAACCGCAGCCGTTTGCACGCGCCATATGCCAATCATCTACGCGGCAAAGGGCCTGCTGGATGCCGGTGGTCGATCCGGGGTGTCCCCATGTCGGTCGAGGAAGCCTCCCAACAAGTCACAGCGCACGCGAACTCGTGCTCGGTCTCCGTGCCCGCTTGGCGCCGGCAGCATCCCTGGGTTACATTTGCAGCCCGCGCACGGCCACGCGCGCTTGCTCCACATAACGATGGCCGGAGGGGGATCGGGCGCCTACGGGCGCCCGGTTCGTTTGTGGCGCCGCGAAGGCCCACCGCTGGTCAGAGGGTAGCGAGGCTGGCTAGCCGCTGCGCGCGCTGCGCCACGCCCTGATCCGCTGCGCCATTGCTGCATTGGATTCGGCACACAGCAACCCCCCCCAGCGCAAACGCCTGCGCCTGCAGCTGCAAGCGCCGGCGCGCGATGTAGTTCTCGATCGGGGCGAGCTCGAGCCCATTACCCGTGTTCTTGTGCAGGCCTGCGATGAACGTCGACAGCAGATGCAGGTCGCGCTCGCTGCCGAGCAATTGCGAAAGCTTTTTCGCTTCGGCAGCCTGCGCCGATACGACTGCAGGCCACGCCTCGATGACCAGCTCAAGCTGCAGCCAGTGCACTCGCGCCCGCTGCCGAAAACAATGCAGTGCATCGCTGGCGGGAACTGCAGCACGCGCAGCGCGCATCGCCTTGCGCAGGCGACGTCGACCGAGACGAAGGCCTGCGGCCAAGGCGGCCTCATCGAATTCGCTGAAGGCATCGCGCAGGCCAGACCCAAAGGCGGCCAGAGCAGCGTCGGACGCAGCAATCACGGTCGCCGATCGTCGACTTGCCTGCCCTCGCCGTCGGCGCAAACCACCCAACAGGCGCTGCACCACCGGAGCGGGAAGCAGCATGCCGGGTTGTTGCAGTTGCTGCTCGACCGCCTCGATCACCGACTGCGCGTCGCGCAACGGCGAAAGCACCCGGCCAGCCTCGGCGATCGTTGCCGCCAGCGCCTCGCAGGCGTCGTCGTCGAGCTGCGGCCGCAGCAAGGCGAGCGCGGCGCGGGCGCGACGGATCGAGCGCCGCGCGTCGTGTACTCCGTCGTGCAGATCGGCACCGCTGCGCTGCAGATGCACGCGCGCTGCATCGAGCTGTTCTCCGATGCAGCGCGGCAGGGCGCTGTTCAATCGTTCGCCGACTTCTATGCGGAATGCCATGCAGTGCCGATCCGATGGGCGCATGCCCTGAGCAACCCCGTTGGGCTCAGTATGGCCTTGGATCGGAAGTCGCGGCGATCGCGGGCAAAACCGGCGTTCTCCAACGGTATCCCGCCTTCGATTCCGCACGCCTTGCTCGATGTCCGCCAGCTGGCTTGCGCCCGCAGCAGGCCGCAGCGGATCCGATTCAGCGCATTGGATGGTCGACTCGAGTCCCCGCTAAAGTCGCGACCCCGCAGCGGCAGTGCTGGATTTTTGCTGCCCACGGGGTTATCGTCGCCCCGCTGTGCATGTAAAGCCGGTTGTCAAGTGCCCGTAGTCCGGAAACGGCTGCGGGTCGGGGTCCGGTGAGGGCATCCAGTGTCATGGTGCGTCGACGGGGACGCATTTACTTCGAAACGGGTTGAGGCGACATTCCAATGAGCGACCAAGAGATGGGCATCGTCAAGTGGTTCAATGACGAGAAAGGCTTCGGATTCATCAAGCGCGACAACGGTCCTGACGTGTTCGTGCACTTCCGCGCGATCGTCAGCGGCGGCGGCGGCCGCAAGT
>JBBRFN010000095.1:0-11011 GCA_038224265.1 Lysobacterales bacterium | reverse complement strand
CCCGCCCGATAGGCGTCGCCGCAACCGGTGGGATCGGTAATACGCCGCTCCGCTGCCGGTGGAATATCGAGTGTGCCCTTGCGGGTGTGGATCAGCGAGCCCTTGGGTCCGCGGGTGACGATGTACGCCGTGACCCGCTCGGCGATCTCGAGCTCGCTCCACCCGGTGCGTTGCTGCAGCAGGTTCGACTCGTAGTCGTTGACCGTCACATAGTCGGCCTGCTCGATGAACGCGCGGAACTCCGCGCCATCGAACAGCGGCAGGGCTTGCCCCGGATCGAAGATGAAAGGGATATCCAACTCGGTGAATTCGCGGGCGTGCTTGAGCATGGCCTCGCGGGTGTTCGGCGCCACGATCCCAAAGCTCGCGTCCGGGATCGCCCGGACATCGATATCGACTGATCGCACCATCGCGCCCGGATGAAACGCCGTGATTTGGTTGTCGTCGAGATCGGTGGTGATGTAGGCCTGCGCGGTGTACAGCTCCGGAATCTGATTGACGAAGCCCAGATTGATGCCGCAGCGCTGGAAGTGATCGCGATACGGACCGAAATCCTGCCCCACGGCGGCCAACGGCACTGGATCATCGCCAAGCAGATGAAGGTTGTAGGCGATGTTGCCCGCGCAGCCGCCGAACTCCCGGCGCATGCGTGGAACCAGGAAGGCCACGTTCAGGATATGAACCTTGTCCGGAAGGATGTGATTCTTGAACTGATCCTGGAACACCATGATGGTGTCGTAGGCGAGCGAACCGGAGACGACGGCAGCCATGGCATTACTCTTGAGGATGACCCGTTAGCCTAGCGCCATCGGATCGGCGATGCACACCTGGACCCGCGCCGTGGCATGCACCGCGTCCCACCATCATCGACGCAAAACTTGCCGCGGCTACATCAGCCAGATTGCAGCCGTTTGCGAAGGAGCTGGTTCAGCCGCGACGGATTCGCTTTGCCGCGCGTGGCGCGCATCACCTGGCCGACCAGCCAGGTGAAGATCTTTTCATCGCCGGAGCGGAATTGGGCGGCCTGCTCAGGGTTTGTCGCCAATACGCCATCGATCGCGGCAACCAGCGCACCATCGTCGCTGATCTGACCAAGGCCGCGCGCGGCGATCACCGCATCCGCGCTGCCCTCACCCGCCCACATCGCTGCAAACACATCTTTTGCGATCGTGCCGGAAATGCCGCCATCGACGATTCGGCCAAGCAGGCCGGCGAGTTGCGCCGGGGCGATCGGACAGTCGGCAATGTTGTGCTGCGCTGTATTTAGTGCCGCCGATACCTCGCCCAAGACCCAGTTCGCACAGAGCTTGGCCTGGCCCGGCACCCCCGACAGCAGCGCCTCGAAGTAGTCCGCCGTACCGCGATCCCCCGTGAGCTGCTCTGCATCGTAGGCAGTCAGCTGCAGGGCTTGCAGATAGCGCGTCTGCCGCGCTTCCGGCAATTCCGGCAGCAGTGCGCGTTCTGCTTCCAGCAGTTCGGCCGGCACGAGCACCGGCGGCAGATCGGGATCCGGAAAGTATCGATAGTCGTGCGCCGACTCCTTGCCGCGCATCGGACGCGTCTGCTGCCGCGCCTCGTCGTAGAGTCTGGTTTCCTGCACGATGTTGCGGCCCGCCTCCACCTCGCGGATCTGGCGCTCGATTTCGTACTCGATCGCTTTCTCGACGAAGCGGAAGGAGTTGACGTTCTTGATCTCCGTCCGCGTACCGAGCGTGCTGACTCCATCCGGGCGCACCGACACATTCGCGTCGCAACGGAACGATCCCTCCTGCAGGTTGCCATCGCAGATGCCCAGCCAGCGGACCAGACGATGCAGGGTTTTCATGTAGGCCGCCGCCTCGGCGGCGCTGTGCATCACCGGCTCCGACACGATCTCCAGCAGCGGCGTGCCGGCGCGGTTGAGATCGATCCCGGTCGCGCCGTGGAAGGCGTCATGCACGCTCTTGCCAGCATCCTCTTCCAGATGCGCGCGTGTCAGCGCCACCGTGATCGAACGGCCATCGCCGACTGCCACGCGCACGCTGCCACCCTCGACGATCGGCTCTTCGTACTGCGAGATCTGATAGCCCTTGGGCAGGTCGGGATAGAAGTAGTTCTTGCGCGCGAACACCGACACCGGCCGGATGCGCGCACCGACCGCAAGTCCAAAGCGCACCGCGAGCCGGATCGCTTCGGCATTGGCCACCGGCAGGGTGCCTGGCAATGCAACATCCACCGCGCAGGCGTGGGTATTGGGATCGGCCCCGTATGCAGTCGATGCGCCGGAGAACATCTTGCTGCGCGTAAGCAGCTGGACATGGCACTCCAGTCCGATCACCGCCTGCCACCGGGTCTGGCTCATGCGGCCGCTCCGGGCGCCTGCAGATGCCAGTCGCTGGCCAATTGCAACGCATGCGCGGCCGCCAGCAGGCGCGCTTCGCCGAACGCGGGTCCGACCAGCTGCAGGCCGACCGGCAAGCCTGCCACGAAGCCCGCCGGCACCGAGATCGCCGGAAGGCCGGCCAGATTGACCGCCACCGTATTCACATCCGCGGCATACATGGCCAGTGGGTCGGCGGTCTTTTCGCCCAATGCGAAAGCCACGCCGGGCGCGGTCGGGCCCGCCAGCAGGTCGACTTCGGTGAACGCGCGCAGGTAATCGTTCGCGATCAGGCGCCGGACCCGCTGGGCCCGGCGGTAGTACGCGTCGTAGTAGCCCGCCGACAACACATAGGTGCCGGCGAGGATGCGCCGCTTGACCTCGGTGCCAAAGCCCTCTGCGCGCGAACGCCCGTATAGGTCGGCAAGGTCGGTGGGCGCATCACAGCGATGCCCGAAGCGCACCCCGTCGTAGCGGGCGAGGTTGCTCGATGCTTCTGCCGGCGCCAGCACGTAGTAGGCGGGAATCGAAAGCGGCAGGCTGGGCAAGCGCACGTCGACCAGCACTGCGCCCTCGCGCTCGAGCACCTGCAGGGCGCCACGCACGGTCTGCGCCACTGCGGGGTCTACGCCGGCGCCGAAATACTCGGCCACCACGCCGATCCGCAAACCGCGCACCCCGGAGCCCAGCACACCAACATAGTCATCCACCGGCCGGGTACTGCATGTGGCATCGCGAGGGTCGGCGCCGGCGATCGCGGCGAGCACGCGGGCACAGTCCTCGGCCGTATGCGCCAGCACGCCGGCCTGGTCGAGGCTGGACGCATACGCCACCATCCCGTATCGCGACACCCGGCCGTAGGTCGGCTTGAACCCCACCACACCGCACAGGGCCGCCGGCTGCCGCACGGAACCTCCGGTGTCGCTGCCGGTGGCGAACGGCACCACGCCGGCGGCCACCAGCGCGGCCGAGCCTCCGGACGAGCCTCCAGGCACCCGTTGCCGGTCCCACGGATTGCGCACCGGGCCGAAGAACGAGTTTTCGTTCGACGAGCCCATCGCGAATTCATCCATGTTGGCCTTGCCGATGCACACAGCGCCGGCGGCGTTCAGTCGCTCGGCTACCGTCGCGTCATAGGGCGCGATGAAATCGGCCAGCATGCGTGAGCCGCACGTAGTGCGAACCCCTCGGGTGCAGAACAGGTCCTTGTGCGCGAACGGCACGCCGGCGAGCGGGCCACCGCTGGCGGGCAGTCGTGCCGCAGTCGCAAGTCCGGCGTCCGCCGTGGTGGTGATGAGCGCATTGAGCGCAGCGTGGGCTGCCGCGCGCTCCAGACTACGTTCAGCCAGCGTGATCGCAACGACTGATCCCGCCGCGAGTGCCGCCAGCTGGCCGCTGACCGTGTCCAGCGCCTCGATGCGGCTCACTCGATCACCTTCGGGACCAGAAAGTAGCCGCCTTCGGCCGCCGGCGACAGACCCAGGAACTGCGCACTGTGGTCGTCTTCGGTCACTGAATCGCCCCGGTTTTCGGTGTCCGACGCCTGCGGCTGGGCCAATGGCTCAAGTCCATTCACATCGATCTGTTGCAGTTGGTCGATCATCGCCAGCGTGCGGTCGAGGTCGGTGCCGAGCAGTCCGCGCTCGGATTCGCCAAGCGACAGGCGCGCCAAACGCGCCAGATGCACCAGAGTCGCAGAATCGAGAGCCATGGGCGGTGGATGACGAAGAGCTGAACCGGCGAACCGACGGATCGCCAACTCTATCACTGGCCGTGGTTTCTCTCCTTGCCGCCTCAACGCGCCGGGCGCTACGCTAAGCACCCTGTTTTGCGGCCCGCACGGCGCATCCGGCGCCCGCCGCCAGCAATCCGGAATCTATCCGGATTCCCACCCCCTCTTCTGAAGGTCTGCCGACCACCATCATGTTCAAAAGTCTGCGCGGCATGTTCTCCAACGACCTGTCGATCGATCTCGGCACGGCGAACACCCTGATCTATGCGCGCGGCCAGGGGATCGTGCTCAACGAGCCCTCGGTCGTCGCCATCCAGCAGGACCGCGGTCCCGGCGGTCCGCGCTCGGTGCGCGCGGTCGGGGCCGACGCCAAGCGCATGCTCGGCCGCACGCCCGGCAACATCGTGACCATCCGCCCGATGAAAGACGGCGTGATCGCGGACTTCACGATGGCCGAGGAGATGCTGCAGGCGTTCATTCGCAAAGTGCACAAGGCCAAGCTGCTGCGACCCAGCCCGCGGGTGCTGATCTGCGTGCCCTACGGCTCGACCCAGGTTGAACGACGGGCGATCAAGGAATCGGCTGAAGGTGCCGGTGCGCGCGACGTCTTCCTCATCGAAGAGCCGATGGCGGCCGCGATCGGCGCCGGTATTCCGGTCCACGAGCCGCGCGGTTCGATGGTGCTCGACATCGGCGGCGGCACCTCCGAAGTCGCGGTCATCTCGCTCAATGGCATCGTGTATGCGCAGAGCGTGCGCATTGGCGGCGATCGCTTCGATGAATCGATCATCAACTACGTGCGGCGCAACCACGGCACCCTGATCGGCGAGACGACTGCCGAGCGGATCAAGATGGAAATCGGCTGCGCCTACCCACAGGCCGAAGTCAAGGAAATCGAGGTCAGCGGGCGCAATCTCGCCGAGGGCGTGCCGCGCATGTTCACGATCAACTCCAACGAGATCCTCGAGGCACTGCACGAGCCGTTGGCCGGCATCGTGAGTGCGGTCAAGGCTGCACTCGAGCAGACGCCGCCGGAGCTGTGCTCGGACGTAGCCGAGCGCGGCATCGTGCTCACTGGCGGTGGTGCGCTGCTGCGCGATCTCGATCGCCTGCTCAGCGAAGAGACCGGATTGCACGTGCAAGTTGCCGATGACCCGCTGACCTGTGTGGCGCGTGGCGGTGGCCGTGCGCTGGAGCTGATCGACCTGCACGGCAGCGAGTTCTTCGCGCCCGAGTGATGTCCTGTCCGCAGCCGCTCGTGCGGCTTTGAGTGGCCCTCAGTGCCCAGCCCCGGTAACGATACCAGCCCGCTATTTGCCGAAGCCGACTCCAGCACGCTCGGGCTGGTGGGGTTCGTGCTGCTGGCGATGGTGTTGATGGTCGCCGATCACCGCGGCCATTTCCTCGACGCCATCCGCCGCGAGGCCGCCGTGCTGGCCGGTCCCGTGTACTGGATCGCTTCGGCACCAGCGCGCACCGGCCGCGCGGTGCATGAGATGGTCATCGACCGCGGTCGCCTGACCGACGACAACGCGCAGTTGCGCCAGGACTTGCTGTTGGCGCAGGCACGCCTGGCGCGCCTGAACGCCGTGGCAGACCAGAATACGCGCCTGCGCGAACTGCTCGATGCGCGCACGCGCCTGGGTCTCAAGGCACAGCTGGGCGAGCTGATCGACGTCGATCTCGAGCCGTTCCGGCATCGGGTCCTGATCGGGCTCGGCGAAGGTGATGGACTGGCGCCAGGCCAAGCGGTCATGGACTCGCGCGGCGTGCTCGGACAGGTGGTCGAGGTGCGTAGCGACGACTCGGTACTGATCCTGATCACCGACCCCGGCCACGCCATACCTGTCCGCGTGGCCCGCACCGGACTGCGCAGCATCGCCTACGGCAGCGGCAGCCTCGACAGCCTGAGCCTGCCGCACATCCCGTTCAGCGCCGGCGTGCGGGTAGGCGACACCTTGGTGACCTCGGGAATCGGCGGTGTGTTTCCGGCCGGCCTGCCAGTCGGCACCATCGTTCAGGTCGAGCCTGATGATTCGGCCACGTTCGTACTGGCGATCGCGACCCCGGCCGCAGCAATGGCGCGCAGCGGCGAAGTGCTGGTGCTGCACGACGAGCGTCTGCGCATGGTCGGTACCGATGGCGTGGCATTGGACTTCGCTGGCCCGCCGGAGGAACTCGCCACCTCGCCCACTGCGATCAGCGCACCACCCGATGCCGATCGCCGCCAGCGGCCCGCGCCATGAGCCTGCGCACGCGCAGCGACAGCAACGTGTTCTGGACCACCCTGATCCTCGGCGTATTGCTCGCGGTAGTGGCATTGCCGACGCCGCTGTTGCCGTTCAAGCCGTTCTGGCTCGGCTTGCTGGTGATCTACTGGGCACTGGAGGCACCCGAGCGGATGAGCCTGCGCAACGCGTTCTTGCTCGGGCTGCTCGGTGATCTGCTGGCCGGCAACCTGATCGGCGAACAGGCGCTGCGTCTGACCGTTATTGCCTTCATCGTGCTGCGCCTGCGCTCGCGCATGCGTTTTTTCCCCATGCTGCAGCAGGCGCTGGTGGTGTTTGCGCTTTTGCTCAACGATCGGGTGGTGATGCTGATGGTGCGCGCTTTCCAGGGCAGCGCGGCGCCAGACTGGACGTTCTGGGCCGCACCGGTCACCGGCGTGTTCTTGTGGCCATGGCTGTTCCTGCTGCTCGACATCGCGCGCGCGCGCGTACGGCCGCGCGAGAGCTGAGCGATGCCGCGCCTGGACAGCAACCGATCGCGCCGGATCAAGGAATCCGCACACGAGGTCGCATTGTTCCGCCGCCGCGCATTGGTCGGCTTTGCCATCGTTTTGGCGTGCCTGCTGGTGTTGAGCGGGCGCTTCGTATTGCTGCAGGTCGTTCGCCACGCCGAGTTCCACGGGCGCTCGGAAGACAATCGCATCAAGCCCCGCGCGCTGCCCCCCTCGCGCGGGCTGATCTACGACCGCAAGGGGCGACTGCTGGCCGAGAACGTGCCGCAGTATCGCCTGCAGATCGTTCCCGAGCAGGCCGGAGACGTAGATGCCACCGTAGCCGGGCTGCGTGCCGTGCTGTCGATCAGCGACGACGAGCTGGAGCGCTTCGAGGAAGAGCGCAAGCTGCGCCGGCCCTTCAACTCGATTCCGCTCAAGCTGCAGATGAGCGAGATGGATGTCGCGCGCTTTGCGGTGCACCGGTTCCGTTTTCCGGGTGTCGACGTGGTGCCTTATCTGACCCGCTACTACCCGGAAGGCGCACTGCTCGCGCACCTGGTGGGCTACGTCGGGCGCATCGACACCGCCGATCGCGATCGCCTGGAGGACAGCCGCTACGCCGGCACCAGTCATGTCGGCAAGTCCGGCATCGAGCGCTACTACGAGGACCTGCTGCTCGGCCAGGTGGGATACGAACGGGTCGAGACCGATGTGCTCGGGCGGGCACTGTCGACGTTGTCGCGGGTGCCGCCGCGTCAGGGCCGCAACCTGTACTTGAGCATCGACCTCGAGCTGCAGCGTGCCGCCGCCGCGGCATTCGAGGGCCAGCCGGGCGCCGCCGTTGCGATCGATCCGCGCACCGGCGAGGTGCTCGCCATGGTCAGCCTGCCGGCATTCGATCCCAACCTTTTCGTCAACGGCATTTCGCGTGCAGACTATGCCGCGCTGCTCGCCGCGCCATACCGGCCGCTGTTCCACCGTGCCGTGCAAGGCGGCTACGAGCCGGGCTCGACGATGAAACCGTTCATTGCGCTGGCAGGACTCGAGCTGGGCTTGCGCCGCCCGAGCGACACCGTGTTCTCCACCGGCGAGTTCCGCTTGCCCGGATTGCCGCAGGTGTGGCGCGACTGGAAAGCCGGTGGCCACGGACGCGTCGACCTCAACGAGGCGATGGCGCAGTCGGTCAATACGTACTTCTACCAGCTGGCCTTCGATCTGGGCGTCGACCGGCTCGGAGGCTACCTGTCGCAGTTCGGATTCGGCGCGCCGACCGGCATCGACCTCAGCGGCGAGATTACCGGCGTGCTGCCGTCGCGGGCATGGAAGCGCGCCAATCTCGCCACCGAGTGGTATCCCGGCGAGACCGTCATTGCCGGCATCGGACAGGGCTATTGGGTGGTGTCGCCGCTGCAGCTGGCCAGCGCAGTGGCGACGCTGGCGCAAGGTGGCGTGCGGCATCCCCCGCATCTGCTGATGGCCAGCCAGGATGGTATCGATGCCGCACGCGAGACGGTCGTGCTGCCGCCGGCAACGCCCACTTTCGTCCACACGCCCGGCAATCTCGACGCGGTACGCGATTCGATGATCGCAGTCATGCACGGACCGACCGGCACCGCGCGCGCCTTTGGCGCAGGCGCACCATGGCTGATCGCCGGCAAGAGCGGCACCGCGCAGCGCTACACGCGCCGCGAGGGCGAGGCCTACGACGAAACGCGGGTTGCCGAGCACCTCCGGCACCGCGCATTGTTCGTGGCGTACGCGCCAGCGCAAGCGCCGCAGATCGCGGTTGCAGTGGTGGTCGAACATGGGTCGAGCGGAACGCGCGCGGCAGCGCCCGTTGCACGCCGCATCATCGATGCCTGGCTGGGCAAGCCCGCACCGTGAATCCCGTCGCCGTCAGAGTGTACTTGCGTCGCTGGATCGCGCGCCTGTTGTCGCGTCCGATGCTCGATCTGCCGCTGCTCGCCGCACTGATCCTGCTGTGCGGGGTTGGGCTGGTGGTGCTCTACAGCGCCAGCGGCGGCAATCTCAACCTGGTCCTCAACCAGACCGCGCGACTGGTGCTGGGTTTCGCCTTGCTGCTGCTGGCATCACGGGTTCCGCCGGCAATCCTGCGCAGTTGGACGCCTTGGCTGTTCGCGACGTCGCTCGTGGTGCTGCTGCTGGTGCCGTTGATCGGCAGCGGACGCAGTGCGCGTTCGTGGATCGATGTCGGGCCGTTTTTCGTGCAGCCGGCCGAATTGCTCAAGCTGAGCCTGCCGATGATGGTGGCGTGGTTCCTGCACGACCGCGTGCTGCCGCCGGGCTGGGGCACGTTGCTCGTTTGCGCAATGCTCATTGGCTTGCCGACCGCGTTGATCGTGGTGCAGCCAGATCTGGGCACCGGCATGGTGGTGGCCGCATCCGGCGTATTCGCAGTATTCCTCGCCGGCCTGTCATGGCCGCGCATCGCGCTGATCGGCGGCGTGGGCACTACGGCCGCCGGCCTCATCGGCTGGCAATTCCTGCACGAATACCAGCGCAATCGCCTGCGCATGTTCCTCGATCCGGAGTCCGATCCTTTGGGCGCGGGCTGGAACATCATCCAGGCCGAGATTGCGGTCGGCTCCGGCGGTACGTTCGGCAAGGGCTTTGCCATGAGCACCCAGGCCAAGCTCGACTTCCTGCCCGAACACACCACCGATTTCATCTTCGCGGTGTTCGCCGAGGAGTTCGGCCTGATCGGCGTGATCCTGGTGCTTGCCCTGTATGCATTCATCATCGGCCGCGGTCTGTGGATCGCGGCCAACGCGCGCGACACCTGGTCGCGGCTGCTGGCCGGCGCGCTGTCGCTGACTTTTTTCGTCTACGTGATGGTCAATGGCGGCATGATCACCGGCCTGCTGCCGGTGGTGGGCGTGCCGATGCCGTTGATCAGCTACGGCGGCACCTCAGCGGTGTCGCTGCTGGCCGGCTTCGGCATCCTGCAGTCGATCCACGCACACCGGCGACTGGCCGTCGCCTGATCGCTCTGCACCATATCCCGCCGCGAACGGCTCGTGCGCAACGAGCCGTGGTGGCGCACCGCCGGATGCGACGACTCGACGCAATGCGGTCAATCTCCGCCCGCGGCCAGCGGCGTGAAGAAGCGCTGGGCGGCCAGCTCGCCGATCGCGGTGCCCATGGCGATGCCGGCATCGACCGAGAAGCGGTAGTGCACGCCGAGATAGATGCGCGAGAGCGAGACATCATCGACATACTCTCGCGGGCTGTCGAAGCGCCGCAGAAGCGAACCTTCGGCCTGCAGCACCAGCGGCGGCGGGTTGGCGCCGAACTCGCCGGCGATCACCGCGCCGGCCGCGGCAGCACTGAGGCAGTGTCCGCAGGGATATTCGGGATGGTGGGGCGTCTCGTCGAGGGTTCGCCAGGCCGGATCGGCCGTCGTGGCATCGTTGCCGTCGATGTCGGCGTGCCGGATCGCGGTGATCGGGCGCCACAGGTCGTAGTGGTACTTGCCATCCATCATCGCCACGTAGGCGTCGCTGTGCGCCATTTCGGCCAGCGCCAACAGGCGGGCATCATCAACCAGCGCGCGACCGGGCCGGGCGATCAGCTGGTCGAGCACGATGCGGGTATCGCGCGGTGCCCAGAACGTCGCGCTGTCGGTCTGCATGGCGCTGCGGGTCTTCGACTTCTTTTCGCCGAGCGCTTTCACTTCGTTGAGATCCCGGGCCCAGGTCGCGCTGTCGAGTGCCGGCGGCGGCGCCGGTCGTACTTCGTCGGCACTGCGCAGGATCCACGGCTGCTGTTTCGCCATCGCGAAGCCCGCGCGGCGGATCGTCGGCACGTAGCGGCCGGCGGCCGGCGGGTCGAACACCGGGTCGCGCACGTCGGCGCGCGATGCGGCGCGCGCGGCGAGCACCGCCGCCGCCGCGGCCTGCCCCACCTTCGCGCCGCCGTCGCGGGCCGCCGCATCAGGGATGGCCTCCAGCGCGGTCTTCAAGGCCTTGTCGAAGGCTTCCGCCTGATCGGGACACAGCGCGACCATCACGTCGCGCGCGGCGGAAGCGGCCGCTGCGTCCACCGAGCTGCCGGCGGCGGCCTCCAACGGCTTGAGATAAGGCGTGTACTTCGGCGTGATCGCGTTGATCGCCTCGAACATCGCGACGTGCATCGGCGCTTCCGGGAAGCGGACCGTGGCGTCCTCGCAGGAGTCCGC